>CAYZNI010000053.1:0-2631 GCA_964479755.1 Candidatus Woesearchaeota archaeon | reverse complement strand
GTTGTGATGAAGGAAGATTAAGAAGCTCTCGTTCTGATGGTTCTGTGCACGACTGGCTGAGTTTGCTGTGTTGGAGGAGTGACCTGAGTGCCTGTAGGTTGAGTATTTGAGGGTTGAGGATTGGGATTTGAATTAGTCGGCTGCTGCTGAGTTGTTTTATTTTCAGAAGAATTCACATCAGTTTGCGCAGGAGTTTCCATTTTTCTTGGATCGTAAGGAATTTCTGTAACTTTAAGGTCCTGCGGAATTTTAATGTTATCTGTGGATTTTTGCGAAAGTCCAAAAGCTAAAATATTTGCAACTATCAAAATAAAAATAACCATTGCGATTCCTACGAAGTATCTTAATTTTTTAAACCTCATCTGAAATCGAATGCCTCCTCATGAATCCTGTCTTTGCTGACGCCTGAACTTACTAGATCGCGAATTATTCCTTCCTTGAATTGAGTCGGGCCGCAAAGGAAAAACTCCTTGCCTTCAAACTTGCCACTTATTTTCTTTATTTCTTGCACATTGATTCTTCCCTTTGAAGACGAGTTCCAGGGGATGAACTTAAAGTTCTTAGTTTTCGTTGATATTTCTGAGAAAAGATTGTATCCAACAAAGTCCTTGTCATCACTTACTGTGTAATACAAGTCAACAGAGTCTGCAGATTTTTTATTTTCTCCTAACTCCTCCGCCATTCCAATGAATGGCGTGACTCCGATTCCGGCTGCAATCCAAATTTGATTTTTGCCTTTATATCTTTTGTAGTGAAATCTTCCATACGGGCCTTCTAAAGAAACCCGATCTCCAATTTTCAAGTTTTCCAGTTTATTAGTGAAGTCTCCAAGCTTTTTTATTACAATTCTAATTATTTGAGAGTTTGATTTTGAGGCAATTGAAAATGGGTGACTCTCTTTTGAAAGAGTTTCATTGTAAAACCTAAGGAAGACAAACTGACCGGATTCATACTGAATAGGCTTATGCTCCGGGATGAGTTGCAACTCGAACAAGTTTTGAGATTGCTTGATGTCTTGAATTCTGTAAATCGCGTTTTTCATAATTCGGTTTTTCAAGAAAAGACTGTAAGAGAAAGAGCCTAGACCGACAAGCGAGACTGTTGCGGCATAAACGTAATAGCCGTCGAATATGTTGTCCTGAGAGATTGTTCCGCGAACTAGAAAAATGTGCAAAACAGCTAGAGCAAACATCAACCCGAGAAATTCGTGGGTGAATTTCCATCTGTGATAGCGCATTTTTGTATATAAGGTTATGTAAATCAAGCTAATCAAGCCTATGAGAGCGATTATTCCGAAGTTGACTGACCAATAGGAGCTTGGAAGGAGATAAGTTGCAGCGGTTGCCATATCTGCAGGAACGAATTTCAAGACCAGAAAGATTGGATGTGCAAGAATCAAAATTAACGCGGAGCCGCCTAAAATGGCATGCACAATGTATACTTTATCCAAGCCGCCGAAAATATCTTCAATTGCCGGAATTCTTGTTGAGAGTACGAAGGTTAGAGCAAACATGGTCATACCGACTAGACCGAATATTTCTCCGAGACTATGGACGGTTGAACTGTAGTCTGTCAAGTCTGAAGTGCCTGGGCCGAGATAATACCAAAGGAAAACTGGAACTAAAGAGATTAAAATTAAAACTCCCCAGCCGAGAGATTTTTTTAGTTGGGTTGCCATTTTTCTTCCATGTTGTTGAAAAATAAAGGTTTGAGATCTTTTTTTATTATTAGCGTTTTATATCTAGTGAATTTATTTAGAAGTTTCGCGCGGTCTTTTTCATTTGCGACAAAAACCGCGGTTGAAAACGCGTCTGCTTCCTCAAGAGTTGGGGCAATGACTGTGACTGATATGACTTCGTTGGAATTTACAATATGAGACTTGTAATAGCTGCCATAATACTGATAATAATCTCCTGAAGTTGCAACTGCTTCATTTTTAATCTTAACATTTCCAACTGAACTTTCCATTTTTCTTGGATGCTGAATCTCGAAAATGTGCTCTGAACTTCCCCAAACGCGGATGTCTCCCCGAGAATCCAAGATAAATTCTGAAAGACCTTGAGATTGCAGGAATTCTCCAAGCTTGTCTGTTATATGGCCTTTTGCAATACTGCCTAAGTCTATCAGGGCATCAGGATGATTCAGAGAAACTTCATTTCCTTGGAAAGAGATGTCCTTGTAAGAGCTTTTTGAATTAACAACGGGTTTTCCTGCTTTTCTTACCTTTATTTCCTTGCCTAAAGTAACGTCGTACTTTCCTGAAGTTAGGGGTGAAAATGAAACTGCTTTTTTTATTAAGTTTAACAAATCATTTGAAACAGAGAGCTTTCTTTTTGTATTTAATTTTGAGAGTTCACTGCCTGCGTCGTAAAAACTGAAGATTTTTTGAAGGCGGAGGGCTTCCACATAGAAATCCTCTATGGCGTGCTCTAAGATTTGCGATGGCTCTGCATACACAACTATTTTTATTGTTGTGCCGAAAAGATTTTTTTCATAGATTAATTCTTGAACATCTGAGGTATCCATACAGAAAAGGACTGATTGGCGTTTAAAAAGGTTGTGAACTTTAGGTCTGGTGTGTTATCCGAAAAATAGTTCTCAAGGACAATAATAACGAATTCATGAAATTCA
>CAYZNI010000052.1:0-2723 GCA_964479755.1 Candidatus Woesearchaeota archaeon | reverse complement strand
GTTCCTTTATCTGATTGTACTTGTCACGTGCAATCTCAATTTCTTTGTTCTTAAGATGCTTCTCAATCTCCTTGTAGACCACTGAGATTTTCTTGAACTCAGGGTTTCTCTTCCAAACTTCTATCCTATACTTTCTAGCCGCCGAGCTAAACGTCATTGCGACAAACAAAACCGCGCAAATCCAGCTAACATATAGCCATACACCTGAAACTCCTCCTCCTACAAAAGTCACGAGACCACTAATTGGACCAAGCGAACTTTTCGGAAGCTCTTCACTGAACAACACCGTAGAAGTTTTTTCCATCTTTTTCAAATCAATTTCATCCTTTATATAATAAACAATCTTGTCATCCTTCAAGTCTGCTGCCTTAACTTCAAAAGTCGGTATATCGGATTTCAGTTCTGTCGCCTCATTCTTAAAAACAATCTTGTCTGCTAAAGCAATCTCCGTCGGAATCACCTCAATCACAGAGTCATAGTTCGCTGAGGAAGCTAAATTGATTTCTTTCGAAACTACGGTCAATTTTTCAGTTCTGTCTTGATAAGAGATTTCAACATTCCAGCTCTGGGCGCTCGCGCTCAAGCTCTTTTGCAACTCCAGATTGGCTTCAGCCATTTTGCTTATTCCAAATTCATCAATGGCAATTACCTTGGTTTCAGTGTAAGCCCGCACGACCTTTTCTAAATCAGCATCGAAAGTATTTTTCAAAAACTCATTACTTGCCCCTACGATAACGCTCGTAGGTATCTTGGCTGACATTTCTTCAAGCTGCTTCCTAATATCGCCGACTCTCTTTTCTTTATTTTCCGGCGTGGCATAAGCCAGATTATGCTCAACATCTGTTTTCATCTGGACAAGTCTTTTCTTGTAAAGCACAATCTCGTCCGAAACCCCCAAAACTGCTAATACTTCATGCTCTTGTTTACTCATCTTTTGCTCGCTTACAAGAAAAGTGTTGGCGAGTTCAATAACTTCTTCTATCTGTTCAACAATGTCTTTGTCCTCGAGGCTAAGCGGCTTAGCTTCTTTCACAGCTGATTTCACAGTCGCCTCTTCAGCGAGCAAATCAACATTAAAGTCTCTGCTCTTTTCATCATAATTGCTGGAGTTGTCATAGCATCCAACCTCCCAGGAATAATCTCCCTCGTCAAAATCGTGCAAATCAAGTTTTATTTCGCTGTTGTTCGTTATGTCGGTCTTTAAATTTGAATAAACAAGTTTTCCAATAGTGCTGGTATTGTAATAATACAAATTAAATGTGCAATTGGCAACTTTTACATTGTCTATCACTTTGTAACTAAAATTAATATGGTCAACATCAAAAACTTCGTTGTTCGCCGGTTCCAGCAATGTCACAACCGGATCCTCTCTATCGGTTGAATTCGTAATATTTGTTCTTACATAAATATTTTTTCTCAAATCAATATTTTGCCCGGCAAGTATCCCTGACAAGGTGACTTCATAATTCCCGGGGCTTGAATAACTGCGCGCAATAGTGTGAACAAAACTTTCCGGCAAAGTATTGTTAATCATCGGGCTTCCTTCGCCAAAATACAAGTTGTAATATCTCGGCATTCCAACTGCATTAGAAACGTTTATCGTAAAACTCACGGCCTGCCCAGCAGAAATATTTACCGAACTCGCGCTAAAGGAAATATTAAACGGCTGACTAATCGCAATCTGAAAACTTCCGTTCTTGCTGTCATTCCTTTCAGGAATTAAGCTGTCCAAACAAAAAACGTTCCAAGAATAATTCCCGTTTGACAGGTTCGTAGAGTTCATGCTCCAGCTGAAGTTGCTTGCCAACTCATTATTATAAACCATGCTTCCATTCACATTCTTTAAGTCAAAAACACAATTCACATTTGTAAGCTCATCATAACTCACCTCAAAACCAAATATCAAGTTAGTATTTGAGCTTATCAGGCTTGGAGGCGAATTCAATACAGAGACATTCAGGCTAGAATTCAAGCTTGTGACTTTGAATGAAAAACCCTGTGAAACAACCTCATCCAAATCAACATAAATCGGCTCCTCTATTTTTTCAGTATCACTGAATGGCTCCTCACCGGGAGAGCCCCTTATAGGCAACACTCCTACAGTCTTTTGCTCTTCAGGTAAAATCTCTCCTATGTCAACATAAAAACCGCCGCTCTCCTCAGCTTCAGTCATAGAGCCATCTTTTTGTGCAACCTCTTTGATTTCATCACTTTCAATATAAATCGTGTCGTCTTCCAATGCAACATTTTTGGCAATCGAGCCACTCTCCTGCAAAGCAGACTCAGAATTTCCAGAGCTATCAACAGAGCTTTCCTGCCCCTGGACATTTAAACTTAATAAAAAAAACAAATAAAAAACTAATAAAAATACAGCAACCGCTCTGCCCAAATATAATCTGTCCATCATTTAGCCTCTTTTATCTAATCTATTAGAAAATCCATTCTTAAAAAGGCTTCGATTGTCCAGAACCGCCTTAGAATTTGGCATTCACTGAATTATGTTATTCCCTTAACTAATCTTTTATGTATTTTAAAATACCTGTTTCCCAAAACCTGATAAAAATCAAATAAATTTTCAAATTAATAGTTGGATTTTTAATTTTTCTCGCTAACTTCTAACTTTTCGATATTTAAATTTTGAAGTTTCATTTTCTTCTCACCTAAATTTATAAGTGACGTACTCCTTGCCTTGAAAGGCAAGGCTTCTAACGATGATGCTCGTC
>CAYZNI010000051.1:0-2991 GCA_964479755.1 Candidatus Woesearchaeota archaeon | reverse complement strand
TCCAGTGCAGTTTACAAGCAGGTCTATCATTTCAGTGGTTGCTGGTGAAACTGTGGAAGGTGAGATAATCAATGAAGGATTTGTTGAGGCATAAAACTCCGGACCACCCTGGGCGTCTAATTTAAGGCAGTCGAAAAATATGTCCTGTCTTTTTATTGTGCCATTAGGCAGCTCAATGAAGAGCTGTTGGGTAAAACCAGGGACTCGGAGAACTAAGCCATAAATTCCGCCCCAAATATCTGTTGATTTTGTTGCACGAATTGTTACCTCAGTAATATATCCCGCGCTTGCGTTGACATAATTTACAAATCCAGTTTTTTGCGAAGCCTGAAATGTTATCATCAATAATGTCAGTAATGAAGCGAAAATAAAAATGGATAATAGGGTGTATTGAATTAATTTCTCTTTTTTTTGCTTTTTTAGTTCAGCCTTAGCTATCACTAAGAGATCATTTCCTCTTTTCATAATACATATTCCGAGAAGATAATTAATAAACTTTCTCAAGGCAGAAAACACTCATTTTAGTGAAGAATTAAAAGATTTTAAAAAGTCAATACCAAAAAAAAGGGAGAGTGTTAAATAGCGCAATCTTGTCTATAGATTTAATGAGCACAATTGATAATATCGCAAGGTTAGAGGTTTGCCTGAAGCTTTTCTTGGACAATTGATTAGATTTTTCCTAATTTTTTTGTTTTTCTGAGTCAAATTGGCAAAAGATTTATATAGGTTGCATGATAATTTTAGTTATGGGTTTGTTTGGAAAAAAAGAGGTTCCCGACGAGTTGCCGAGTCTTGCTATTGATGAGGTTAACAAGAAGGTTTCTGCTCCAGAGGGTTCTGTTTTGCCGCAGCAATTTGTCCAACAACCTAACTCTGCAATAATGCCAGTGATGCCTGCTCCAAATTACAGGCCTCTTCCTAAACAAGAAGCTCATCCCGTTAAGCAAGAAGATTTGAAAAGCTCTTTGTCTCAGTTTAATGCAGATGATGACAAAGGATACTTCAAGGAGTTGATTAAAAGCGTTACAGAGGATGATAATGATGTTAATAATCTTGAGAGTTGGTATAAGAATGAATTTCTTCCAAGAGATATGGTTTTTCAAATGAGGGAATATTGGCAGAAACAGCAACCAGAGATTTTAATGAAAAATGTTTCCGGCGAACTGAAGCAGAAGCTAATGATGAAGACGGAGAGACTGCATACATTGGAAAAAGAGTGGCAGGAAATTTATTTTAACCTTTTGTCAAAGGAAGAAGATATAAGGAAGGAAGAGAAAGAACTGAAGGAAACTTTGTCGGAATTCATGAATCTTGCGAAGGCTGTTTCAGGGAGCAATGAGAATGAGGAGAAAGTCAGGAAGAAATAGTTCTGGGCATTTTTAGATTACACTTGTGAACTGTTATGCAGCAAAAAATTTTATTTGAAAAGCGGGGCTGTAAACTTTTTTTCAAATTATCTTTAATGTTCATCAGCTCTCGAAGCCTTGTGAGAAGCTGGAGCTCGAGAAACAGAGTTACTCCTTGCGCTCTCCGGGCGGTTAAGTGCACTTACCATTGAATCAAAGCTCTTTTGTATAAAAGACAATTTAGGAATTGCTAAATTAATTGCCTTCATTAAATATCGATTTAGATAAGGGCATAATCGCAGCGGATAATTAAAATTGCCTTTCTTTATTTGAATATGCAGTTAGGGATTTAGAAATATATTTATTTTCAAATAAAGCATTTTTTCTTTCATAAAACGAAGCGCATTTTTTGAAACAGATAAGTCTTTATATTAGAAATCATTTTGTGTTGCATGGTTAAAAGAGGGAGCGCCAAGAAAAAAAAGGATACTAGAGGTTCTGAAAATAGGAATGTTCTTCAAGTTGAAGTAATTAATAAAAATGACCAAGAAATCCAAAAACATAAGCCATTTTTGAGGAAAAGGATTTTTAAACTTGTGATTTTTGTTCTGATTCTGTTGCTTGGATGTTCTGTTTTTGCACTTTTGATTCAGCAGGGAATAATTCAAAATCCTTTTAAGTATTATGGAAAAGTTGAGCGGAAGTTTATTGTCAAAGATGAGTGTTCCTTGATTGTTGGCAAGCTAATCCACACGATTAATGACGAGGGATTTTGCGAATCGCGATGCAAAATGCATTGCAACGTTCGTGAAATGAGCTATGCAAGATTTGAATTCAGGAAAGCGGAAAACGACTGCAATATTTGCGATTGCTACTGCAAGTAAATGGGGATTGACGAAATTGACGAGAGTTATAGAAGAGAAATTGAGCAGGCAGACAAGGTATTTGTTGAGTCAATAAACAAAAAATCTGATTTGAAAGCTGCGGAAAAAATTTACGGCGAGAGCCTGAAAAGGGCCAGGGATAAGTACTCAAAGCTTGTTGAGAAAAATCTGGGTGCAGAAAAGAAAAAGAAAAAGCCGAAAAAGACAGAGAAGAGGGAAAGGACGAATCCTTTCAAAGTCAAGTTTGAAAAGTTTGATGTGGCCTGGCAGGAAAGATTGAAACTCAATATAGGGATTTTCAGGTTCAAAATTAAACTTGGGCGGAGAAAAATCAGGAAATTAATAACCCCGAAAATTGTTTTTTATTATTATGTGATTTTCAGGATCAAAATTGGAAGATTTTACAGAAAGACTAGAGACGCAATTATAAATTTAATTGAAAGAGTGGAAAACTTCATTGTTGGGGTGTATAATGGCTTGACAGACTTCTCCAAAAAAGTTTATGAGAAATTTTTAAATTTGCCAGAGTTAGTGATTAATAAGATAAAGAATATTAAAAAGAAACTTAAGGAAAAAAAAGGCAATGGCGAAGAGAAAAAGGAAGAGACTAGTTTAAGTCAAAGTAAATAAAGACGTCGTTTGTGTCAGTTGTGTAGTACTGCCTTAATCTAACAGGGATTGATATTTCGTAATCGTAAATTCCATAAGCGCCCTGAGAGTATTTGTTGACTTTATTGATAAAAATAAGGTCTTCTTGGTTT
>CAYZNI010000050.1:0-3011 GCA_964479755.1 Candidatus Woesearchaeota archaeon | reverse complement strand
ATCCGAAAAACTCCATCGCCATACGTGCGCGCTTTTTTATGTCTAAAGTTTGAAGTTGTCGGATATCCTGCGTGCGCTGGCCGACATATTCTGAAAGTTCCCATTGAGAAACTCCAAGAATTTTTGCCGTTTGTTCTAAGGAAATCCCGTGCTCGTAAATTTTTGAACCCTTGTTTATCGAGGCTCTTTGAAGTATTTCCTGTATGTAGGGTTTAATAGAAATTGATTCAGATGTCAGCACTTTACGGGCTTTCTCAATGTGGCGCTGAAATGCCTCCTGATTATTATCTTGCAGAGCCTTAATAGCCAAATCCAGTGTGGAATTAAATTTCTTAACAAAGAGGTCCCATTTTTTCAACTGAAGGTGCCCTTTTCTTTCTAAAAGCTTGCTAAGAGAGTAAATTATTATTGCTGAAGTAATACTTGCCGGATCTTGCTCCTGGCAGGCAGAATGAATTGTTTGGTCTGATAGTTCTTTTAGTTTGAGGGAATCTTGGTTTTTTAGCGCAGTTTTTGTGTCTTCCAGAACTCGGACGTGATGAAGCAATTCCTCTTTTTCCATCTTTTTAATAAAGGAATTAATTATATAAAGTTTAGTAAGATTTATAATTACGAATTTTGAAGGAAGAAAATGAGATTTTATTTAGCGCTAAAATATATAGGAAGATTACTTGGATTAACAAGAACAGAAAAGACTGAAGGATTAGAGGGCAGGGTTTATTCTTCTTTTAATTTAGTTGATGAAAATCCGCATAGAAGAAGAGAAACAGAAGGAAGTTCAAATCCTAATTTTCCTCAGAGGGAAGAGTCAATTGCCAAATCTATAGAGTCTGGGCTAAGATTTAGAATTGTTTATCCGAACGAATCTGACTCCTCTGATTAAGAAAGAATTAAAAAGCCAGTTTTGTTTTAATATAAGAATGGAAGTGCTTTTAGATACGAATTTTGTTATTTCGTGTGTTTTAAAGAGGATTGATTTTGTTGAGGAGTTAAAGAATTTAGGTTTTACACCCATAATTCCGAGAGAGGTTTTTCAAGAGCTGAAAGATTTATTGAAAAATTCAAAGACATCGCATGCAGAAAGGGCTGCAATCGATGTGGTTTTTGAGATTATTGAAAAAGAAAAATTAAAAAAAACTAAAATTGGCGGGATAAACGTGGATGAAGGGCTCATTTCAAAAGGAAAGACCGGGATTCACATTGCAACGCTTGATTCTGGAATTAAGAATAAAGTTCCCAATTTAATCCTCATTTCGAACGCAAAGAATGGTTTGATTGTGGAGAGAAAGTAATCTTACGCTAAATTTAAATAAAGTGAAAGTATGGATATTTATTCAAATCAAGACAATGAAAGGAGGTATTAAATTGCTGAAATGAGTAATTCTTCAAAAGTACAATGGATTCTTTTAGGCCTTCTCATGTTGATTCCAGGAATTCTTAAGCTGGTTGTAATGAAACCTGCTGCTATTTCCAGTATGCTTGGCGGTATAGTTTTATTTGCTTGGGCTCCGACTTTCTGGGCGTGGGTATTGATATTATCTGAAATAGTATTCGGAGTATTAATATTGGCCAGATGGAACCTTAAGTATACTACAATTCCTCCAATGATCATCCTGGCTATTGCGACTCTTTTTGTTACAATAAAATGGGATGCCTTGGCAGAAACACAGGTCGGTTCTGTTATTTTCCACTTGATCGGAATAACCGGATACTGGATGCTTTGTGAACAAAGCAAGTAAATATTTTTTTATTTTTTCTTTTTTTACATGCAAACTTTTTTAACTTCTAATGCTATAAAATATAATGAAAAAAATAGCAATCATTGGCGGCGGGTTCGCAGGGAGCTTTGCAGCGGGAAAACTTGAAAAAAATTTTGAAGTAACTCTAATCGATACAAAAAACTATTTTGAGTTTACTCCTGGAGTCTTAAGGACAATTGTCGAGCCAGAGTATATTAAAAAACTTCAGGTAATGCATGAGCAATATCTGAAAAGAGCCAATGTTATTGTTGGCAGGGTTAAAGAAGTTTCAAAGAATTTTGTCAAAGTCAATGGAAAAAATATTAGATTTGACTATTTGATTATTTCATCGGGAAGCTTTTATCATACGCCTTTTAAAGACCAAAAAGTTGTAATAACGACAAGAGCTGAAAAATTAAGAAAACATTATAGAGATTTATTCAATGCAAAAAAAGTCCTTATAATTGGGGGCGGACCTGTAGGTGTTGAACTTGCAGGAGAGATATTATGGAAGTATGGAAATGAAAAAGAAATCACCATTGTGCATTCAAAAGAGAAATTATTGGAAAGAAACTCAGATAGAGCTATTAAATATGCTGAGAATTACCTGAAAAATCGGGGTGTTAAAACAATATGTAACGAAAAGGTGGTTGAGATAAAACCTAAATTTTGCCTCACTGACAAAAAAACTATTGTTGGCTATGATATTGCATTCTTATGCACAGGAATAACTCCGCACTTCAAGTTTATGAAAAGATACTTTTCTGATAAACTAAATGAGAGAAATCAGATTAAAGTTAACGAGTATTTGCAAGTAGAAGGAGAAAAGAATATTTTTTCAGCAGGCGATGTGAACAATATTGCTCAGGAAAAAACAGCGCAAAATGCAGAAGCTCAGGCTAAAACTGTTGTTCAAAATATTCTGGCTTTGGAAAACAAAAAAAACATGAGGATATTTGAGTCAAAAATAACCTCACAGGTAATAAGTCTGGGCAAGAACTATGGAATTTATACAAACGGCAGAATTACTGTCGGAGGATTTTTTCCTGGAAAACTCAAGGGCTTTATTGAGTGGAAAGAAATGGCTGAGAAAAGGAATTCCTAGTGTAAACGCCATTCTTGGAGATTTCGATTGTTTTCTGGACAAATGACCCATCCTGGGATTTATACCAGACTCCATAAATTGATATAGGGTTTATCGGAGCTTTTATTGTTTCAATCAAGAACCCAACCGCAGCAAGCTGCGGGGTATGTGACTACTTAAATTCAGTC
>CAYZNI010000049.1:0-3718 GCA_964479755.1 Candidatus Woesearchaeota archaeon | reverse complement strand
TGTAAACTCCGAAAGCCAGGGCAAAGAACATTAATAATTTGCCTTTTTTGCCTAGATAAATTGAGGCATATCCTGTGAGTTGATGGTTATTTTTAGTTCTAAGGCTGATTTCCGACAAGTAAAGATAAATGAAGAGCATAATAGCCGCAATTATTACGATATTCAACAGTCCAAAAATGAAGCCGCTTTTTGAAACAACGTATGGAATGCCGAGTATTCCTGCGCCAATCATTGTTCCGAGCAGTATAGCCACTGCGTCAAACCTTTTTTGCATGAATGCTTAAGCCGAAAAGAGTTTTTATAATTTCGGAATACTAAAATTTCTCTTAGATAAGCAAGCTTTAAATATAATGCCTGTTGGAAAATAATGTGGGTAAAAAATGTCAACTGGAAGGTAGAACAAGGACAGTTATTCCGAATAATTTAGTTGGAACAAACAGGCGTGTTATAACTTTGAGAGAGGCTGTTAGTCAGAATTACTCTGCTGATTCTGAAATTGAATATTCTGATGGATACTTGAAAGAATTAAATGCAATGTATCCATTTGCAAGTATTTTTCAAACTGAAGATAGTGGGCGTGGAAATGACTCAAGGGAGTTGCGTCATTTTGTTGCAAATATGCTAGGCAGTTTTACTGGCAAGAGCATATTAGAGTCAGTCCTTAGGAGAAGTTTTGAAGTAAAAAGATGGCACCCTTATATTTTAGGATTGTCGAATATGGAATACTTGGAAAGAGTCAAAATACTTACAAAATTTTTAAGTCCAGGGAGTTTTGATTATTTTACTGGGCCATCAAATAAACAAAGAGATTTATCTGGAGTGGCATTGGCAAAGAAAAATGGATTAGTATTCGTTTCCGCATATAGTGCAAAAATGATTGTAATTCCTTCTCAGAATTTCATTGAAAGTTTATGCTGCAGATTAATTAACGAAGTTGATGAACATGCCGGCGACCAGGGCGGGAAAGGCTAGATTGATTATTATTTCTTGGTTTTTTCCTGAAATCAAAGCTATTATTATAGCAAGTATTGCGAATGCGACAATGATAGTTCCGCCGTGTTTTCCTTTCATGAAAATATAGAAAATGAAGGGTTTAAATAAGTTTCTAGATTTATTTTTTGGAGAGTTAGGGCCTATAGTTTAACGGATCAGAACGCGGGGCTTCGGACCCCGAAACCGAGGTTCAATTCCTCGTAGGCCTATTAATCTCGGAATTGAACACATAGAGCATTTGCTTCGCAAATCTCTAGCCCTCGGTTATTACAAACCTTCGGGATTCCTCGTAGGCCTATTAATCTCGGAATTGAACATTTTAGCTTTACGTTAAATTTAATAAATCTCTTTATTCCTTATTGAAATGAAGAAAGAAAAAAAGCATGAAAGCGGAATTACAGCCGAGAAAGATGAGTTTTCAGAGTGGTTTACACAGATAATGCTAAAGGCTGACCTGGCCGATTATACTGATGTTTCGGGATGCATTGCATTCAGGCCGACGTCGTATGCAATTTGGGAGAGAATTGTGCAGGAAGCGGACTCGAGATTCAAGAAAATCGGTATTAAAAACGTGTATTTTCCGATGTTTATTCCGGAGAAATCTCTAATGAAAGAGCAAAAACATGTTGAGGGATTTTCGCCGGAAGTTGCTTGGGTGACTCATGCCGGAGATACCAAATTGAATGAGAGATTAGCTGTGCGACCTACTTCTGAGGCGATTATGTACGAGTCTTTTTCAAAGTGGATAAGATCTTGGAGAGACTTGCCATTTAAGACTAATCAGTGGAATAATGTTGTTCGTTGGGAATTTAAACATCCAGTCCCATTTTTGAGGACTAGAGAGTTTTTGTGGAATGAAGGGCACACAGTTTTTGCAACAAAACAGGAGGCGGTTGCGGAAGAAAAGCAGATAATTGGAATTTACAAAGAAGTTTGTGAGAACTTATTGGCTTTGCCTTCGCTAACCGGAAGAAAATCTGAAAAGGAGAAATTTGCAGGCGCAGAGTTTACTGTGTCTATGGAATTCTTTTTACCTAATGGAAAGTGCGTTCAGGGGCCTGACTTTCATCATGATGGACAGAATTTTGCAAAGGCTTACGGAATTAAGTTTTTGAATAAGGAGGGAAAAGAAGATTACGCCTGGCAGAACACGTGGGCTATTTCAACGAGAATGTTAGGGGTGATGTTTGCGGTTCACTCCGACTCTAAAGGATTGATATTGCCTCCGAAAGTCGCGCCAGAGCAGATTGTTATTGTTCCTATCCTGTTTGAAGACTCGAAAGATAAAGTAATGAAGTTTGCTAATGAGGTAAAGAGTCTTTTTGGTTCTGGAGTGTTTATAGATGATAGGGAAGGATACAAACCAGGATTTAAGTTCAATGAGTGGGAGCTGAAAGGAATTCCATTAAGGATTGAAATTGGTCCTAAGGATTTGGAGAAAAAAAGCGTCGTGATAATTAGGAGAGATAACGGAAAAAAAGAAACTGTGCCATTTAAAGAGCTGAAGGAAAAAGTTTTTGATACTTTGGCAGATATACAGGATAATTTGTTCAAAAAAGCCGAGAAGATGCTTAGAGATGCGGTTGTTACAGAAAAAAATATTGATGAAATTAAAAAAGGTGTTTTGAACAAGAAAATTGCGCTTGCACCTTTGTGTGGCGAAGTTGCTTGCGAGAATGATTTGAAGTTCCAAAGCGGAGGCGCAAAAGTATTGAATATTCCTGAAAAACAACCTAAAGAACTCGGAAAATCAAATTGTGCAGTTTGCAAGAAAAAAGCAAATTATTTTGCTTACGTTGGGAAATCTTACTAAATTTACCAAGTTCTCATTTCTCACGAAATTTCGAATATAGAGAAGAACTATTAAATAAATAATGAAACAACGAAATAAGTTCCGGCGCCGATTAACGCTGCGACAGGAATTGTTAAAACCCAGGCAAGAACAATTTTTCTTGCTACTAACCATCTAACTGCGGAGAATCTTTGGGCAGTGCCGACGCCTATAATAGAGCCAGAAATAACGTGGGTTGTGCTTACTGGAATGCCTAAGATTGATGAGGCAATAATTGTTCCAGCCCCAGCGCTTTCGGCACAAAATCCGTGAATAGGTTTTAATTTTGTAATATTGAAACCCATTGTTTTGACGACTTTCCAACCCCCGGCGAGCGTTCCCAAGGCGATTGCCAAATGGGACATTATAATGACCCAAAAAGGAACGTAGAGAGTCGTTCCTAATAAACCTGCAGTAAATAATGTGATTGAAATAATCCCCATTGTTTTTTGAGCGTCATTAGTTCCGTGGCTTAGACTATAGGCTGAAACAGAAACTAATTGAAGTTTCTTAAAATATTTGTTTATTTTAGTTTCAGGGGTTTTATGAACAAACATCAATACGAGGATGAAAAAAATATATGATATTAAGAAGCCGATTAAGGGAGCGAGGATGATGAAGATCAAAACTTTTGAAATGCCGCTCCATATTATTCCAGAAGTTCCTGACGCTAATAAGGCTGCTCCAAGATAGCCGCCAATCAAAGAATGACTAGCGGATATTGGAAGCCCTAAGAAGGATGTTAAGTAAACCCAAAATATTGCTCCTATCAAACCACTAAGAATAATCCACAACGTTACTACAGAGGGATCTATTAAACCTTTGGAAATGGTTTTTGCAATGTAATATCCTCTATTAATGTTACCTCGTGGTTTTAAGTTGTTCATCTTTTTA
>CAYZNI010000048.1:0-3760 GCA_964479755.1 Candidatus Woesearchaeota archaeon | reverse complement strand
TTTAATAACTCTTTTTCAAAAATTCGAAAAAATATTAAGTTTTCTAAAACAAAGAGATTTCCTGTCTCGCTGTCCCCGCAGCAAGCTGACGGGCATTAAACCCAATTTTGCAATAAATAAGTCAGTATATCAGGCAGGATTAGAGAAAGGATTTGAAAGAGGGTTAAAGCTTTTAACTAAACTGTTTGACCTGAAATAAAAAAAGTTCTATTTGACCATGCTTCTTGGGTTTTGCCCTCATGCTCGAAAACGGCAGTTGCTGCAGGTAGCTCGAATTTGCCAACTACTTTGAGCTTGGAGTAAATTATGTATGAAAACAGCCTTTCCTCGCCGGCATTTAATGTCGGAATGTTCCAGAATAGCCTTCTTGAAGTCTGATCTACCCTGTCAGGCATTCTACCGAATTTTTCATAAAGCTTCGTCATTCCAGGAAGGGTATCAATAATTTGAATTTTGTTCACGTTTTTTCGCGCCTTGATTCTAAGATTAACTTTTAGAGCCAAATCTCCGGATTTTGTCCGAACGAATGAAACTTTTTTGTTAACAATCAGAGAAGTTTGAGAGTAAATTTTAGCGAAGACCCCAACAATAGCGCTTAGTATGATGATAATCAGAGGAATTGTGTAGTTTGTTGTCGAGTTTGCTTCTAGTGCTTCAGAAGGGGCCAGGTTTTTTTGCCAAGTGTATGTTACAGAAAAGCCGCTGCGTTCAGATGTAGTTGGTGAAGGTGAGTTGATTGTAAAAAGTCTTGAAATGGCGTCTTTTTTTAGAGAGATTGAGGCGGTGACTGGAGTGTTTCCTTTATTTGTTTTTGTAATTGCAGTCTCCTTGATTATAAAGCCGAAGTTCTTTTCATCGACTGAAATTCCGTGCTTTTCCTGATAGTCTATTAAACTTTCGAAGCTGATTTTTTTGCCGTTTTCAAGTGTTGCCTCAGATTTGAGAATATATGGGCCTGCTAACAGAGTGTTTATTTTTTTTGTTATTGGAATTTGAATTTGAATTTCTTCATAGGGGGTCAATGAAATTGTTCTGCTTTCTGAGAAGAAAGCCGAGTCGAAATTAACTTGGAGGTCTTTTATTTCGGTATTTTCTTTGTTTTTTATTCTTAATTTTACATTAGCGTCATTTGGCAGAACTGGAGATGCAGAAATGTCAATAGCTTCAGAGAAAGAAATTATTTTCATAAGAAGCTGGTCTTTAAATAAATCTGACTTGTCGCCTTTGAGGTAATAATCGAATGTTATGAAACCGTTATTTTTCAGTAAATTTGTGGGGAGGGTTGCTTGAAGATTTAATGTTTCGGTTCCTGAAGGTATTGTGAATTTTTCTCTCGGCATGAAAGTCACGCCGACTAAATTATAAATTTGAAAATTGTCTTCTGCTCCATTGTTCTGTATAGTAAGCTCGTAGTAGCCCGGATTGTTCAATTCTTTGAAAATCACAGGGATTTTGTCTGATTTTTCGACCGTGACCAAGGCTGAGACAAAACTAGCCATAAGAAGAAACAAAATTGGAATGAATGCCTTTTTCATAGTTAATTAATTGGAAACAGGTTATTAAATTTTGTGCTTTTAATTTTATAGTGTTATCAAAGAATTATTTCATTTTAATTTATAAAAAAATAGAGTTATTTCATTTTTCTATTATTGTTGAATTTGATTTAATAGGCAAAAATTGGTGTTAGTTTAATGCCAGATCCCACAAAAAAGATGTTAAAGGAGTTCAATTTATTATCTTTTACCGGAGAGTTCGAGATATTTCTTTAATTCCTCGAGGAATTCTCGTGCTTTGTCGCTTACTTTACTTTGACGATCAATAATTCTTGCGGGGATGACGTATTTGTTGTAAACGTCTCGCAGAAATCTATAAAAAGTAGATGTTTCCCACTTGTTGTCTTTGTCTTTTATTAAGGTTCCAGATATTTCAATCGAGATTTTTCCTTGGTTCATATTTTTCTTTACACCATCAATTTCAACCTCGACTTCAGACATTTCTGTGATTTCAATCTTAATTTTATATTCTTCCTTGAAGTAGTCTGAGATATCTTTTGTTGCTTTCCATTCAACCGTAATGTCGCGTTTTTGCCCATTGACTTTTTCTGAGTACTTATCCTCGTTTACGCCATATCCATCGTCTTTAAAGGATCGGTGAGCGAAATTGTATAGTTTAGGAAAATCAAAAATTCCAGAGTGTTCTAATTTCTCTTTTAAGATTAGGTCTTTTTCAGCCATCTTGTTAATCAAGGAAAGAATTGTATATAAAGTTTATTAGTAACTCAATTGTATTTATAAGAATTAAAATTTTGGAAATTACCTAAATAAGGAGATTTCCTGTCTCGCTAGCTCGGCAGCAAGCTGACGGGGTATTAAACCCAATTTGGCAATAAATGAGTTTCTGCTTGGCTTAGATTATTGGAACTTGTCAAACCTAGATTCAGCTTGTGGCTTTTGGGGCAATGGTGACTTGATTGTTTTTCTTGTCAAGCTCGATTTGGGTTGTTTTTACAATAAAATCTATATTTCCTGAGTTTTTTGGAAGGCGGAGATTTTTGACTGAAAGATGTCTTTTTGAGCCGATATCTAACTCGCCAATATCAAAGTTTTCGACTATTTCGCTGTTTGTTGAAACTTGGAGAGTCGAGTTTTTCATGTTTTTCAGCCCAATGTTTGCGATAGTGACTTCAAAGTTCAAGTAGCGTCCTGACTTGTTGGCTTCAAGAGACTCAATTTCCAAGTCTGGAAGTGACGGCTCTCCGTATAATCTGTTTATTTCGTCTGTAATGTATTTGTCGATATTTTGCTTGCAGTTTGTAATGGGGTACATTATGCTATCTTGGTTTTTGTTGTGGTCGAAGCCAAGAGCGTGGAGCAGTTCGTGAGTGGAAATTTGAGGAGTTTCGCAGGAGTCCGCGCGATAAAGAGCAACTTCGCCCTTTAGGATGATTGAATATTTTGTTGAGTTTAGAAAAAGAGAGGGTCCTCCTTCTCCAGCAATAAAGTGTCCTTCTTGAGCAGGCTCCGGAGCAAGATTAGAGCAAGTTACTCGTATTTGTGCCTCAGTATCTTGGATTTCCACAAATTTTAGAATTGTGCTAGCTTGCAAAATTTTTACAGCGTTTTTAAAATCGGATTTCTTTTTCTGACTGCACGATTCTGATAAACTATATGTAATTTGAGAATCGGGAAAACGCATATTTGGATAGAACTGGATGCTTTGAGAGGGTAAGTCTTGCTCGACTTGCGCGCGATATTCTTGAAATTCCACGGGCTCGGTTGGGAGATTTTGCCAGAGAAGATATAGGCCTGAAAATAACAAAAATACAAGAATTAAAATTGCAATTAAGTCCAATATTCTCATTTTATTTTTACAATAAAGACATTTAAATAATTTTGTTTGTCCTTAATTCAATGAAATTCGAGTTTTTGGATCACACCGCTGACGTGAAATTTAGGGCTTATGGAGAGAGCTTAGAAGAAGCTTTCTCAAACGTGATTGCAGCTTTTTCGGATTTTGTTTCTCATGGAGAAAATGTGAAACCTAGGAAAGGCAAAATCGTGAATGTTTCAGGGAAAGATAAAGAAAGCCTATTATATAGTTTTATTGATGAGCTTATTTTTTTGGTTGATGCAGAGGGATTTTTGGCTGCAAAAGGTGAGATTTTTTTTCGCGGCAACAATCTCAGAGCAGAACTGTTTGGAGATGATGTTAGGAATTACAAGGGGCTTGAGCAAGTTAAGGCAGCGACATATTCTGAAAT
>CAYZNI010000047.1:0-4021 GCA_964479755.1 Candidatus Woesearchaeota archaeon | reverse complement strand
TATTGACTCAAACACGGGGGTGATGAGCTTCACGCCAGAGGACACTGATGTCGGATACCATATTGTTACATTGAACGCGTCTGATGGAAAAGTTACGACGCAGCAAACGATAAATTTAACTGTTTACAATATAAATGATTTTCCCTCTGTCCAGAGTTTTCCATCGGAACTTTACGGAGCGATAAATAACGGAACCAACATTACGGCGTATGAGGATAATTTGACCACGATTGCTATTTGGGTTCATGATAATGATTTTATTATTCCGATGAGTCAGAAGAGTTTTTACAGAGAGAATTTAACTGTAAACCTAACAATCCAGGGGCCTAATACAAACCTGTTTAACCTTAGCTTTGTCGGTGACTGGTCTTCGCCTGAGGGACCTCAAAGCGCTAGGCCGGAAAGACTTGAATTTAACGCAGTTTTCACTCCTGCCAAAACAGATGTCGGAATGTACAATATTACGGCTAATTTTACAGACAACAGCAATGTTTCAACTTCAATTTCGTTCACTATAAACGTGACGGCGGTGCCGCACAACCCTGTTTTAAGCCCTATAGGAAATCAAGAAGCGGCTTATTTTGACAATTTTATTTTCGACGTAAATTCAACTGACAGAGAAGACAAAAATGAAACTGCACCTGGTTCAAATTTGACCTACTTTATTGAGAATCTAACTGCAGACGGAGATTTCCTGACTATAAATAGAACTACTGGAGTGATGAATTTCACTTTTGATACAAGCTATGTTGGAGTTTGGACATTTAATGTTTCAGTAAATGACTCTGAAGGTCTGTGGGACTCTGAAGTTTTCAATATTACAGTTTATGATTACCCGCAGATTTTATTACCTGCGGCAAATTATCTTTTTAATTTCAAAGAAAATCAAACTTCTACTATGAATTTTTCTGCAAATCATACAATTGGAAACAACTTGAACTATTCTTTGATAATTAACGGAATTTATAGAAACTCAACATCAGGGTTTGGAAATGGAACTAACTTTTACTGGAATTTCACAGCAAATTTCACTGATGAGACGACTTGCTCCGGCGTCGTGAACTTGACGTTGAATATTTCAAACGCGAGGCTTAGCAACTTTTCAACCTGGAGCTTGAGCATAAACCACACGAATTATCCACTGAACTTTAATGGCACAATTCCGAATATGTCCGGAGGAAGCCCTAGAGTTCTTAACCTCTCAATTTATTATTTTGACCTTGACGCGAGCGACAGTTGCGTGAACCAGAGCGTTGGTTTTAAAGAAACTTTGATTAACTCTACTAATGGAACTATAACAGTCACAATAACGAATTGGACAAACAGCACTAATCCATCAGCCTCATTTGCTGCAACGTCAGATGCATTGGCTAATTATTATATTAGTGCGTTTGAATACACATCCTCAGATTATGCGCTACCATTAATTAGCAATGTTTCTAGCAATAATTTCAGTGTCGAAATAAGCGTTTCACAGGCACCTGTGCAGGGAGGAAGCGGAGGAAGCGGAGGAGGGTCTTCTTCTCAGACTAAGATACAAATAGTCTCGCTAAGGATAATAGTTCCTGAACCTGTCTCTGTGAAGAAAAAAGATAAAATAATTGTGCCAATTGGGATTGCCAACGACGGACAACTCGACCTGAGCGGAATAACTCTGGACGCATTTGTAGTTAAGAACGGAATATTGAGAGGCGACTTGAAGGCGACTTTTGACAGGTCTTTTATTGACGCACTGCCAATCGGAGAGAGAGTGAACCTGACAATGATAGTTGATATTGACACTCTGGACACCGGAATTTTTGAAGTCAACATTAACGCAAACGTGAAAGCACCTGTTTACAATGATTCTACCAAATTTTATATTGAAGTTACCCGAGAAGATGACGTCAAAGAAAAAATAATATTTGCACAAGAATTAATAGTAAACAATCCTGCGTGTGCGGAATTGAAAGAAATTGTAGACGAAGCTAGGATACTTTCTGAGCAGGAAAAATTTGACGAGGCAAGAAGAAAAGTCAATGATGCGATTGCCGCTTGCCAGAAAGCAATTTCTCAGCCAGTTGGAGGCAGAGTTTTAAGAAGAATCTCCGACAATGTTTTTGGAATTGCTGGAGTTGCAAGTCTACTGGCCTTTGCGATAGGATTTGGGTTCTATTATTACAAGAGAGTTCGATTAAAGAATGAGCTTTTTGCATATCATGAGAGAATTGAGCAGGGAATTCAGGAAAGAATTTGATTTCCTGTGCAAACAAAGAAAATTAAAGAGTTTTCTTTAAAATTAAAGGAAAGATTTATGTAACTATTTGTTAAGCAAACAACACAAAATTGATTTATATACTGTTAATTTTAGTTTGAATTGCCTTAATATTATTTCCCTATCCAGCCATAGCTAATAGGTTTATGATTTTGGTTTTTTTAGCATTTTAGGAGCAATTTTTCTAATTGACATCCAATAAGGCGGATAAAATTTAAGTTTTTAAAAATGTGAAAGTCTTAGAATATCAAACTTTATTAAATTTCCAAAACCTCATACTAGGTTTTATTGGTGCTGCAATTATTTCAGCGATTTTAGTTCAGAAATTCCAAAGGTATTGCCCGACAAAGATAACCTAATTTTCCTTTTATTACTTATTGCAATTTTTTGTTCTTTTTATATTTTCGCAAAATACTAGAAAAAAACTGAGTTTATTTCAAAATGCTAAACATTCAGGAATAATCAAAATGGTTTGAATGTTAATTGTTTATAGCCCCATTTTGAGCGAAATATCTGCTTTAAATGGCATTTTGAATGGGAAAGATTTAATAATCTTTTTTGATATATTAACTTATTAAAAACTGAAAAAAGAGTATATGGAAAACGAAACTAGCTTTGTAAAGAAACTTGATCCAGCTGTTGTGAAAAGAATATCGGATATAACTTCTGAAATGAAAAAGGAAGTCGGGCGAGTTTTTTTTGGGCATGATGATGTCATTGAATCTTTGATAAGGGCTGTCTTGTGCGATGGACACCTTTTACTTGAGGGAGTTCCTGGAATAGCCAAGACTTTGGCTATAAAATCTTTAGGGCAAGTAAGCGGATGTACTGTCAATAGAATTCAGTTTACTGTTGATTTGTTGCCTACTGATATACTCGGGCTGACGACTTATGATCCGAAAAAGGGATTTGAGGTCATAAGGGGGCCGATTTTTGCAAACTTTGTAATCGCAGATGAAATAAACAGAAGCCCTCCAAAAACACAGTCTGCCCTGATTGAAGCCATGCAGGAAAAGCAAGTCACAATTGGAAAGGAGACATTTGCCCTTGACCTGCCATTTTTTGTCATGGCGACGGAAAACCCAATTGAAAACGAAGGAGTTTACAATCTGCCTGAAGCGCAGGTTGACAGATTTTTGTTCAAAGTTGTTTTTGACTATCCCAAGCCAGAGTTTGAGAAGAGAGTAATGGAAGAGAACGCGACTTTTATTAAGTTTGAGGAGATGGGGCTTCGACCTGTTGTGACTCCCAAAGAGATTATTAAAATGCAGGCGGCGACGCACAAAATTTATCTTGACTCTAAGATTAAAGATTATATTATTCAAATTGTTTCCAAAACTAGAAATAAAGATTTTAAGTACGGCGATTATATTGAGATGGGCGCGTCGCCAAGAGCCAGCATTGCGCTTTATATCGCAGCGAAAGCTGAGGCTTTATTGAGAGGAAGGAATTATGTTATTCCGAGAGATGTTGACAGAGTTTCAAAAGAAGTTTTGCGGCACAGATTGATACTTTCCTACAGGGCGCAGGCGGAAGGAATTACATCTGACAAAGTTATTGATGAAATATTGAGGAATGTGCAGGCGCCGTGATAAAAATTTAATTGAATCTTTATGGATAATAATCTTTTTAGCTATTATTGAAAGCGTTGTACTGCCCAGTTTGATAAAATCGTTTCTGGAGAAAAACTATTCAAAAAGTTTTACTTAATGGTGACGTCCTCCTTGGGCTAAAGCCCAAGGCTTCCATGATGGACGTCTTGATTTC
>CAYZNI010000046.1:0-4547 GCA_964479755.1 Candidatus Woesearchaeota archaeon | reverse complement strand
AAAAGGTGAGATTTTTTATCGCGTCAACAAACTCAGAGCAGAACTGTTTGGAGAGGATGTTAAGAATTACAAGGGGCGTGAGCAAGTTAAGGCAGCGACATATTCCGAAATGCTCATCAAGGAAGAGAAGAAGGGCAAGTGGGTTGTGCAGTGTGTTTTGGATGTCTAACTTCACTTTCTAAGTAAATTTTGTTTATTTTTAAAAAATTAAGCACAATATTCAATTAAATTATTGCAAATATTTTTAGGGAGAAAAAGCTATCTAAAAGGTTAAAGTGAATGTCCTTATTTCCCCTTGTATTTTTGAAATGCGCCCTCAAGACCGCCGAAGAATTTTCCAAAGTCTTTTCCTTGAGGGCAGAAGTGAGGGTATCTTTCGCGAATTTCTTGTGTTGACATTCCACTTCTTCTTAATGAGTTGTAGACTTCGCTTGTAGTTCCAGTGATTTTTGTACTCCCGATTTTTATTGTTTTTTCGTCTTGGGTTTTCGCTTGCGCTTCCTGCAAGCCCGCATTGGCTAATTTTATAATTTGGTCTCTGGAGACATATGCTTTTCTTGGAGAGACTCTTTCTAAAGAGATTTCGCCTCTCTTTACTGCTGTGTAAATTCTTTGCATATATCCGCTGCCTGAAAGAACCTCGGCTTTGGTTTTTTTGTCAATTCTTATCATTAATGCGACTGCTTCACCAGTAGTTATTTTATCTTCTGAAGTTTCTTGGACTGCTTCATCAATCCCTCTTCTTAAATAAGAAATCACCCCGTCAATTCTTCGTTCGAGCCTTCCGCTTTCGGCACTTGTTCTCAAGGTCTCGACTAGAGATGAAAATCTATCGGCATATTCTGGGTTGTCAATCGCATTTCTATAAACTCTGTCGACAATTTCCTTGAAATCCTTTAATACGCTGGATTTTTCCTCATCAATTTTTGCTCCGATTTTTTTTAATAAGTTCTGAAGTGAGCTTTTCATAAAATTTGGAGAAGTTTAAACTACTTAAATTTTACTATTTTTTAATAGTTCTTTAATGTTTTTACTATTTGGTTACACTTATAGAAAAGTTTATATAGACTTGTTAAGATGTTTTTTTATGGCAAACTCTTTTAGTCGCAGATTTGCAATAACTTTTGATACAAATGAACCTGGTATAGTAAATGGAATTAAAAAAAGTTTGGGAGGAATATTTGATAAAAATCCTTATTTGCCAAAAAGGCCTTCTATGCATGTTGATGGAAATGTTATTTATGTTCAAGGTGATGATTTAACTTATAGTATAGTTGACGTGTCCTTTAAACGATTGATTGAACTTTTGCCGAAGGGAAGACCTATGTCGAAAACAGCAAATAAGGGTGTGATTACAAACGTTGAAAATGGAGTGCGTGCACAAGTTGCTCAAAATCAAGCAGAGAGTGAAGAATTGAGCAGACTTAGAAGTGATAATGAACATTATTGCAGGGAAATTGTTGGTTTTGAGAAGTCTGTAACTAGTTTGGAGCAAAGACTTGGAGAAATGATGAAAGAAAATGAATCTTTGACTTCACGATTAGTTGGAATAAATTCTGAACTTCTTTTAACGAGAAAAAACTTTCAGGAATTGAGCGAAAGGCCTTCAGGTTTGTTTTTGACGGGAGGGCTTGAAAATTTTATTGCAGCTTACTTGTCAAGCGGTCAAGTTAGAATTGTTGACGGACTGAAAAAAGCTTATGAAGATTCTGCATTGGAGCTTGGATTTAGCGATCTTGATAGTTTTTCGATTGAGAATGTGAGCATGGCTTTTGAGACAGTCAGTTCTGCAAAAGATGAAGAAGATGAAATAGTTGCTTCTTTAAATAAGGCATTTAGACAGAAGAAAGTTGCCGATAAAATACGGAGCTTTTTGGAGGGGCAGGAATTAATAAATTTTAAAATAGATGATTCTGAAGCGATAAAAATAATCAATGAAGTAAGAAGTAAAGAATATAGAATTGCTAGGGCGAAGGAAATTTGCGCTGCTTTAAAAAAGTATTTTCCTAATCCGACGGAGGTTCAATATGCCCGTTATTGCTTTGGGGGAAGACAAGCATTAATATTGCCAATAAGCAGCATGTCTGGGAGTCAATTTCATCCGATTGAAAAAATAATCATTGATGGAGCGACAAAGAATTTAGGTGTTAATTATGAGGAAGCAGATAATTTTGGCGGCTTAATGGCTTTTTATGTTGAAAATATGCATGTTAGGCAGAGTATGCCTGATTCACCGAGCGAGAGAGTCCAAAAGGAACTTGGAATTAATTTAAAAAAAATCAACGTATCGGTGTAAAATGATGACTGAAGGAATTGTGGAATATCTAAAAGTAATTTTGAGGGACAAATTGTTTATTTATTGGAGGAAAAATGACCTATTTAGATAAAGTTTTACAGGAGCAGCCAAACATTTCGGAGCAAGAGCTCAAAGAATATATAAGGAGAAAGTTTAAGGGTTTTGAAAGGACTGGGGCTGTTTTAGAGTATTGCGATATATTTAGAAAATTTAAGCATAAAAGATGGGTAAAACAACTTGAAGCAAGGTCGCAAAGCAAAGATATATTCAAGGCGCTTGAAGAATGGGGGCTAATGAATGATAGGACAAATATCTCAATTTTTCCAAGGGCTGGCGGAGTATCTTGCGAATTGGATGCGACTGTTTTAAAGAAAGTATTTATTTACGAAAACAAAAAAAACGGAGAGCACCTAAGAATCGGCTCTCGCTGTGCAGAAAAAATTGTTGAAAAAAATATTTTTGGAGATGCCAGCAAGTCTAGAAGTAGAAGGGGAGGCGAAGGGGATAATGTTAACTGGGATGTTGATATGAGGGATATGCTTATGTGGCTAAATGAAAAAAAAGAGGAAGGCACGCTGCCTGGGCAACTTAGCGATATTGTCGGAAGAATAATCACTAATGAATTTGTAGAAATTTTGGATTCTGAGTTTCAGCAAATTTTGCAGTATTATGACAATACAAGAGAGTTCAAGCCTTCAGAGTTAGTAGGAGAAGTTGACTTGTTTGGATTAAGAAAAGCATTAGTTCCTTTTAAATTGTTTGTTCCAAGAAGTCTCGACGATGTTTTATTTTCTGATGTAAACATAACCAGAGCGCAAGGGGAGCCGCTTGTGGCGTTCATATATGAGGATGGAAAGAGAATTGAAATTTTGAAGGATATTTTAGACAAAGTTAGGAGTGACAAAGACAGCAGAAGGGCGCTAGATAGAATGAGAATGAAATTAAATATTCCTTATGAAAATCCGGGACTTCATAAAATGGGCGAACTCGTTTTGAGATATATAAAGGATTATCAAGAAGTTAATTTTGGAAAAAGGACTCATAAACTAACTGGCTTAGAACTTCCTATTAGCATGTTTAATTCAGGGCTTATTATGAGTGAAGAAGAAGCGGAGAGAGTTGCGAATGCTTACAGGCGACATAAAAATTATACAAAAGCGGTGCTTGTTGACGAAAGAGATGATAGGCATATGGAAAGGAGAAAGGAAGAATGGGCTGCGTTTATGTTGCAGGACCGCAGTCTGAGGAGGGATTTAGTAAATCAATTTTTCGTTAACATTGAGGCTGCCATTGACGATTCGACTTTTGGAGATGATATTTGGAAAGTTATCAATGGAGTTACTAAAACAATATTCGCGAACAGCAGGACTGGGTATGTTACAAAATCTGGAATGTATGCCTCCAGAAATTCTCAAATTAGCGAATCAGATGTAAGGGATTTGCTGCATCTTAACTTAAAAAGATTTTTTAGCGCAGGGTATTTAGGAAATGATTTTACTTTTAATGACAAAAAAATCTGCGACAAAAGTCAGGATGGGAATTTGCCTTCTGTTTTTATCGGGGAGTCTCGCAGGTATTATATTCCAAAAAGAATTTATGATGTAGCAGATGAAGACGCTCAGCGCAAAATTTCATTTTATGAAGACGGGAGAAAGGTAATAGACCAAAAGGAAATAGACAGGGAACGCAGAAGAAGAAAGAGGGTTTTGGATTTTCTGCCTGATCTTATAATGGATGTCGTGATGGACTTTAGATATGAACTAAGAACACGGAAGTGAAAGGGAATTTTGGCGAGGACAGAAAGAATTAAAACTTAGCCTTCTAATTAGCTTAATGAAGGAAAAGATAAAAAGAGTATCTGAAAATATTTATGAGATAGAAAAGGAAGGGGCAATGCAAGTTCCGGGTGTTGTGTTTGCGTCTGATGAATTGTTTGAAAAAATTAAGAAAGATAAGACGCTTGAACAAGTAAAAAATGTAGCGTGTTTACCGGGAATTGTTGAGAAGTCAATTGCGATGCCAGATGCGCACCAGGGCTACGGATTTAGCGTCGGCGGAGTAGCTGCCTTTGATGCTGAGAAAGGAATTATTTCTCCCGGAGGTGTTGGGTATGATATTGGATGTGGAGTAAGATTATTACTTACAAACTTGGATGAGAAGAAATTTATGTTTAAGCGTGAAGCGGTTCTTTCCGAGATAAACAAGAACGTGCCTTCAGGAGTTGGAGAGGGGGGAGAATTTAAATTTTCAG
>CAYZNI010000045.1:0-4649 GCA_964479755.1 Candidatus Woesearchaeota archaeon | reverse complement strand
GACGAGCATCATCGTTAGAAGCCTTGCCTTTCAAGGCAAGGAGTACGTCACTTATTATTTCGGAAATTTGTATTTTAAAGTCAGACAATATTTTTAACATTCTATTGAATATTTAATTAGAAAAACCGGTGCGTAAATACCTCATACGCTAAATAATATCAGTACATTTACGAGAAAAAATTAAAGCAATTAAAAAAACTTATTGTATGCTATGTTCAGTAAGAGGTTTGATTACATAAACTAAAAATTTATAAGCGGAAAGTGTGCTGTTGTTTAATGAAGAAGAAAGCAAAGGAACTGAAGAAAGGAGACAGGATTGTCATTGCTGGCGGGGAGTGGGTTGTCGAAGAGATTGAGATGTCCGATATTGGAAAGCAAGGGACGCAAAAGTGCAGAATAGTTGCGGTAGATGACAAAAAAGAGAAAGTGGTGGTGATTCGCCCTGTTGATTATCCTTTTGAGGTAAAATGATTGATATAATAATAACTTCTTATAATGAACCCAAAGCGACTTTGCGCGCTGTCAGTGTTTTTTTAAAGCAGAAAATAAAAAAGGAGTTTAGGATTATTGTGGTTGATCCGTTTCCAGAGACGGAGAAATTTATCAAGAAAAATGTTAAGGACAAAAGAGTTGTGTTTTTTTTAGATCCTGGAGAGGGGAAGAGCTACGCTTTGAATTTGCTGTTTCAGGAGTATGGCTCGAATGATATGAATGATTTGTTTATTTTAACTGATGGAGATGTGTATGTTTCAGATAATGCCGTTAAAGAAATTTTAAAGGCGTTTGAGGATGAGAAAGTGGGGTGCGTGACAGGAAGGCCTGTGTCCGTCGATGATAGAAATACGAAATATGGATATTACTCGAATCTATTTTTTGATGGAATTGATAGAGTTAGGAAAAAAATGTCTGATGAAAAAAAGTTTTTTGAATGTTCTGGATACTTGTTTGCCATTAGAAAAGGTGTGATTTTTGATTTTCCTTTAGAGACATCAGAGGATTCGATAATTCCGTACTTGTTTTGGGAGAAAGGTTACAAGATTTTTTATGCGGATGGCGCTGAGGTTTATGTAAAGAATCCAGATAATTGGAAAGATTTTGTGGCTCAAAAAGTGAGGAACATTAAAGCACATGAAAATCTTAATAAAATAGCTCCAGATTTACCGAGGACGAAGTCTTTTTGGAATGAAGTTAAGTTCGGCACATTTTTTGCTTTTGTATACCCAAGAAGTTTTAAGGAGTTTTTTTGGACTATTGAAGTATTTTTTGCCCGGCTTTATATTTATTTGAAAGCTTTTTCTAATTTAAAAGAAAAAGGTTACAAAGATGGTTGGCGAGAGACCGGCATAGAGTCGACCAAACCTTTAGATTAGTTTTTTAATCTCTCCTTCTAAGTCCTTAAAATTAGAGACTATTTTTGTTGAGGCTATTATGATTGAACTTAGATATTCGAAAGCTTCTTCAGGAGTTTCATCGGTTTTAATTGCAATACTAGGGATGTTTTTTGCGTATGCGTAGCCGAGTTCCCAAGATGTTCCAGCTCCAATGTGCAATCCGTCAAGAACTGCAATTACAAGAGAACAATCTTTAAAACCGCCAATTATATCTCCTTGAAAGATTCTTTGTGAGTCTTTTATTGAGCGCGCGATCCCGACATCTCGGTGGGGAAGAAATGTTTTCAAGCCGAGTTTTTTGCATAGCGAGTCGACTTTTTCAAGAAGAATTTTTTCATTCTCAGAGCCAATTTTTCCTGCGATATAAACTTTCATAATAAAACTATGAGAAAGAGAGTTATTAATTTAACCTTTCAAGTCAGAAATTCCGAGCAATATGAAAAGTGCGCCGATCATGAATATCATCCAAAAGATTCCGCCTTTCAGGACTTCCCAGGCAGGTGTCCAGAAGTTAAAGCTAATTCCCCAGGCTGTCCAATCTTTTGAAATGAAAGCGACTATAAGCGAACCTATAACAAGAATTAATCCGACTAAGAGTTCTAACCATTTGTTCATGTATGTTACAAATAACCTGGATATTTAAATTTTATTGAGGTATTTTTATCTATTTCAGTGACGAAAGTTTTCAATATTTATTAAGGTTTCCAAAGTTACGAGGATAATCGTGGGTTTCAAACTAAAAAATTGCATAATTAAATTAACTACCGAGGAGATTAATTTTTTAAATTTAATATTAATACCGATGAAATAATAAGGCATTTGATATTTTTGAGACAATCTTGGAGTTTTCCAAATTTTTAGTTCATAAAACTAAGGAATTACAACTTTCACAATAGTTTTTATATTCTATTTTTTTATTGGCTTTATGAGAATACTTGAGCTTTGCCAGTTTTCGGCGGGAGTTTGCGGGGTTTGGAGCAGAGTACTTGAAGAGTCAAAGAGACTTTCTGCATTGGGAAATGAAGTTGTTGTTTTCTCTTCCAATAGGACTAAAGGAAGTGATGAGACTGCAGGAAGCGAAGATAAAATTGGGAATCTCAAGATTAAACGTTTTCCAGCTATGTATTTGGGAGGGGAGAGTTTTATGAAGTGGGATTTTAAAAAAGAGGCTTTGAATTTTTCACCGGAGGTTATTATTGCACATAATTACAGACAGCCTCATACAACTAGAGCTTTGAAGATTGCTCAGAAATTGAAGTCTCAGGGGAAAAATTGCAAGGTCTTTTTAGTGACGCACGCGCCATTTGTTGAAGGGAATATAACCCGAAGTTTTCTTGCTAAAATTGCGGTTGGATTTTATGACAAGTTTGTTGGGCCTAGAACTTTGAATAAGTTTGATAAGATACTTGCGATATCAAAATGGGAAATTCCTTATCTTGTTGAATGTGGGGCTTCAGAGAGCAGAATAGAATACCTGCCGAACGGAATTCCAGAAGAGTTTTTTAAACAAAAGAGTGTTCAAGAAGAGAACAGGATTTTATTTTTGGGGCGACTTTCTTCCAAAAAGAAGATTGAAACATTGATTGAAGCAATGAGTTTAATAAATGACAAAGAAATTTTTCTCGAGATTGTCGGACCTGCTGAGAAGGAATATTTTGAAATGCTTAAAGGTGTGGTTGATAAATTTGATTTGGGAGAGAGAGTTAAATTTTCCGAACCGGTTTTTGATTTGAAGGAAAAGATTAAAAAAATTGACTCTTGTAAGATTTATGTCTTGCCGTCAAGAGTTGAAGGAATGCCACAATCATTAATTGAAGCGATGGCTCGCGGGAAAATTGCGATTGGGAGCGATAGCATTGCTATTAGAGATTTGATAAAAGACGGAGAGAATGGATTGTTGTTTGAGTTTGACAATCCGAAAAGTTTGGCTGAAAAGATTGATTTTGCTTTGGAGTTGAAGAAAAGCAAGCTAGGAGAGAACGCTCGGGAATTTGTTAAGGATTTTTCTTGGGATAAGGTTATAAAGAAACTTGTCAAAATAATTTAGTTCAAGCAAGTTTGAAGTCTTAGAATTGTTTAAATATGATTTTTGCTTTTGTATTAGATGGCGAAAAGTTCTATTGTGGTGGATATAGATGATCCGAGAAGCGCTAAGATAGCAGAAGTAATTTCTAACAAGACTGCGAAAAAGATTTTATCTTTGCTTGCGGAGAGCGAGATGAGCAGCAGCGAGATTGCTGAGAAACTAACTCTGCCACTTAATACGGTGACTTATAATATGGGGAAGCTAGTTGAGTCGGGATTAGTTGATAAAGTTAACAAGGTTTTTTGGAGTTCACGAGGAAAAAGAATGGAGATATATAAAGTTTCTAACAGGAGAATTGTAATTTCGCCGAAGAAAATTGTCCGGGGAATTCTGCCGGCGCTGATTGTGACTTTGCTGATAGCTGCAATTATTGGTTTTTTTCAGAATCAGCAGTTTGAGCGAGCTGGCGTGGGCACTCCTACTGAAAATTTCGCGCAGATGAAGTCTGCTGACAATGCTGCATTAGCTTCAGGAGCGGCACCTGCTGCGGAAAGTTTTGTCGCTGCGGGAGAGAGCTTGCCTCAGAATTTAGAGAAAGCACCTGATTCATGGGCATGGTATTTAGTTGGAGCAATGTCTGCGTTAGTTGTGGTAATTGTTTGGAGGATGATTAAAGATGAGTAAAGAAAAAGTAGAGTTTAACGACGGAGAGAGTTCAAACAAGTTTGAAGTTAAAGAGTAATTTAAATACCTGCTTGATTTGGATATAAGATGAAACAAGAAATAAAATATTTGGCAGTGATTGGAATTGTTTTGGCAGCTGTGGCTTTGATATTGGTATTTGTCAATAAGGAAAGTGTAATAGTTAATAATAGGCCGGTTGTTTCAAATGACAAGTTGAACAAGTTTAGTTCATTGGAAGAGCTGAAAGGTTTTATTGCGCAGTCGCAAGGAGAGAGCTATATGAATTATGGAAGAGATACGGCGAAATTTGCTGAAGGCGCTGCATCGGCTACCCCGAGTGCAATGATGGACTCAGCAAAAAGCGCATCAGATAGTGCAGGGGCGAGCTCGTATTCAACGACGAATATACAGGTCGAGGGAGTGGACGAGCCAGACATTCTGAAAAATGATGGAAAGTATATTTATTCTGTTAATGGGAAAGTAGTTTCGATAATTGACGCTTTTCCAGCTCAAGATATGAAGTTGCTGAAAAAACTAGAGGTTGATGA
>CAYZNI010000044.1:0-5107 GCA_964479755.1 Candidatus Woesearchaeota archaeon | reverse complement strand
TAGATACGCCAATTGCATGGCTGCTCCTTTCATATTTTTCAGCATAGCTCTCGCTAATCAAAATTTGTGTTTCCATTTTTTTCCTCCGTAAAGTTTATTTATTTGGGAAAGCTCTAGCTATTGTTGAATCTTCAATGAGCTAGAAACAAGTTCATTGTTCATATTCATTCAAATAGAAATAGATAACGTAATTCAATCATTGGCTTGAAAGCCAAGAATTTCTAACGGAAGGATTAACAGATAATTACATCACATTTTAGATATCACAAAATCCCCATAACTCTTGCCCCTTTAAAGATAGATAAATAAATTATCCGGTCCCAAAACTAATTCCAGAAAAGTACCTGGAAAGAAAAATTCTTGTCACTAAAAAAACACAAACCCCGATAAAAACCATCGGAATTAAATACTTCAGTCCCTCCCTCTCCTTCCCTTTGCTAACCAGCCCTAAAACAAGTGAAGCTAAAATATTGGAAACTACCACGAATATTAGACAAAAGTAAACTATAAAATCAACGGATATGCTTACAGAGGTTAAAGCAAATGGAATACTGCTCGTGCCCTCTTTTGGCAATCCCCCAACAAGCTTTGTCATTATTTCCACAAGTATTGTAGACAAACCAAAAAGTACCGGCCCTCCCCCAGATGCTGCAAAGAAAATAAAAATAACATACATTAAAACATTAGACGCAGCACGTTTTTCCACAAAATTTCTGTCTCTCATTGAAGCCGCAGTCTGTTCAAGGAGTACTGCTAGATTTCCTCCGGACTTTATTCCTGAAATTACCAATTTAATAGTTCTTGTAATTTTTTTTGAGCCAATTCTAAAAGCCATATCCTCCATTGCTCTGCCCATTTCTTTCCCTGTAACAATGTCTTTTCCAAGAAGCACAATTTGTTCATCCAAAGGAGCAAACTCTTTTCTTGAGCTTAACAACAACGCTCTGTCAATAGTCATTCCTGCTCTCAAATTAGAAGCCATGAGACTTATAAAATCTGGAAACACATCTTCCATTTTTTTTATGTCATTCAATAACTTAAGTTTATTTTTTATCAGCAAATAACCAAATAGCAAGATAAAAATAAAAGAAAAAACCGCTACTGAAACTAAAAAATTTGGAACAAAAAAGTACACAAGAGAACTCACAATAAGAGCAAAAATCAATACAAAAGGAGAGTATTTCTTTACTTCAATGTTTTTCTGCCTACGTCTGATTATTTCTTTTTGCAAAACCTCCAATTTCTCCTTTTCTTTATTGATCTCACTTTTTTTACTCATAACAAACTTGGTCTAAGCGACCTAACCACCCCCATAAACATAATTTGTAGAAAAGACACACCAATAAATAGAAAAATAAATATTAAGATTGTGGTGTTTCCAGGTAGGTTAATCAATGAAGATATAACTGTCAAAAAAGTTATCGATAAAGCCGGCAATATAACAGAAACAAGCATATAAAACATGATCATCGGATTAAGCTTATTTCCATAATTTTGAATTTGAATAAGCTGTTCATCGTTAAGTGAAGCTATTGTAGATTTTATAATTATAGAAATATCGCTCCCAGACCTCATTCCGTTGCTTATCTGCCAAAGAGCTCTTCTGAAAAACAGAGAGGAATTTTTCTCCCCTAGTTCTTCAAGAACATCGGCCTGTGGAAGCCCTGCACTTATTTTTCTTACAGCTTTCTTGAACTCTTCGCTTAGCGCGCCATAATCCTCTGAAGAAATATTTATTAAAATTGTGTAAAGCCCAACTCCTGAATTAAGTTGAACCAGCATATCGCTTAAGGCGGCTATTAAATTTGATTCAATATCCTTTTGCCTTCTGGTTGCATAGACACTCGGATACATTATCCTAAGTAAAAAAACAAAACCTGCCATCGCAACACTAATCCCAAGAGCCAGCAATATTGAATTATTAATGGATAGGAAATAAAGAATCGTGGAAGAAAATAAAAATCCAATAATTAACATAAAAACAATTCCCCTATAACAAATTGCGAGATAATCCTCTCTGGAAATTCCCACATCAGAGTTCTCCAGGCTGACTTTTAGCATAGAAAACTTCTTGGGCTTCGCAAACTTTTTGAAAAATTCAGCACGATTCTTTAGTTTTTCAAGCGGTGAAACAGCAAAGGGGACTTGAAACTTCATTTTATTTCCCCATTATTATTTTTTTATCGTTAGTTGCAATTGCTTTAGACAACAAATCTCTGTTCCTATAAAAAAGATTCATAACTTTACCTATATCCTCCAAACTGCGCATCTTGTTTTCCATCATAAACCTTAGAATCTTTGCTTTTTCATTCATCTCATTAACAATTTCTCTTCCAGACATACCTGTATGTCTGCTTATCTCTTCAAAAATTCTTGAGCTTTCACTATGTTTGGCAATTGTATCAGTCTCCGGCACCCAACGATAAATTACATTAGAAGTTGCCCCTAATTTCTCCACCTCAAATTCTGCAACCTGAAAAATTCTTCTGATTCCTCTTTTCCTGTCCCGAAACATAACAACATTTAAGTGAACCGACTTTAAAAGATTAAATGGAATGCTAAGAGGAGGATTTACAAGTCTTGAAATAGTCTCAGCTGCTGTATCTGCGTGCACTGTCGCATATACGCTGTGCCCTGTATGCATTGCTTCAAACAACACCATTGCTTCCTGCTGACGCCTCATTTCCCCAAGGATAATTCTGTCAGGCCTCATTCTAAGACTGTTTACAAGCAAATCAAGCATACTTACTTCTCCTTTTCCTTCTGCATTAGACGTTCTTGTAACAAGCGGAGTCCAATACAAAAATTCTGGAAGCATAAGTTCACGCGTATCCTCAATGCTAATTACTCTGTGTGTTGGGGGAACAAAAGGTAGTATAGCATTCAAAAAAGAGGTCTTTCCCGAACCTGTTCCTCCAGAAATCAAAATATTCATCTCATATTCCATTGCCATCCAAATCAGAGTCGCCAGCTCAACATCGCAAGTCTTTGTATTAATCAAATCAATAATTGTTATCGGATCTCTCGCAAATTTTCTTATTGTAATAGTATTGCCCCTTGTGTCAATTGGATATAAAACTGCATTAACCCTGTCTCCGGTTACTAAGTGCGCGTCAAGCAGTGGCGTTAAAACACTAATTTGCCTTCCAACTCTTCTCGCAATTATGTTTGCATAATTAATTATATCTTCTTCCTTCTCGATAACTATATTTGTAACCAGCCATCCATATTTTTTACTGTATACCCTTATCGGCTCTTTTGCAGAAGGAATAACAATTTCTTCTAAAGTTCCGTCTCCGATTAAAAATTCTATTTTCCCTAAACCCATCATTTCCTGCATCAATGTTCCAACAAGATAGTCCTCAACACTTTTTTCAACGCTCGGAATTCTTTGCCTTAAAATTCTTCTTGCATCATTCATAAATTTAGACTTTATCGAATTATACGCTGTCGGATCAGACAATTCTTTCATGCTTATTGTAGATAAAGCAATTAAATCATTTCTTATTTCAGCAAGCAAAATTGACGTTACTTGACTCACAGTAGGGAAATAAACATTGTACTTAACACCCATTGTTTCCTTTGTAATTTTAACCTCAATCCTTGCCCCATCAACCTCAATTAAATAGCTTTCAAGTTGCTCGCCTTTCTCAGCCGGATTTGTGATCTTAATTTCATTGCTTACGATTATTTGTTTTTCAGGCAAATCCTTACCCTCCAAAGGCTTCACCTGCCCAGGATTAACCACTGTTGTCTCTTTTGGTTTTGCAAGCTTTTTATTTTCTCTTACAGGGCTATTCACTTTTACATCTATTTTTTCACTTCTCGCTCTTGAAAAAATATTTTGTTTGAAAAAATCATCTACTTTGTTAAAAGGATTTTCACCTAAAGGATCTTTTGTTTCCCTGCCCCCTTTATTTTTATCTTTTTCCTTTTTCATTAGCCCCTCTTTTTAACCTTTTTTCTCTATGTAATTAAATCTCGGCTCCCCAAACATAGGATAAACCACTTTGACAAGATCCGCTTGTTCAAGTGCCCTCCCCCATGACATCACCACATCTTTTTCAACCTTATACGCTTTGGAAATTGTCGAAAGTTTTAAACTTTTTCTTTCCTTCAAAACCTCATATAAATTATCTAAATCCGTATTCGTCCAGGTTTTTTGAACTTTCTCCTTCCCAAGATTTAACGAATCCATTTCCTTTTTGTCCTGCGCCCTTCTAAAAAGAATAAAAAATACCCCAAAAGTAAAAATAACAACCCATTCTATAATTAAGATCGTTGCAGATGAAGTGCTTTGAACTGAAAAAAAATTAGCTTTCAGTTTGTCCAATAAACCGTCTTCGGCAATTTGCAGTCCTGAGATGCCATTGTCAAACAATCCATAAAGCCCAGCACGAAGAACAAAAAAATGAAAAAACACATGCATAACTCCGACTAATAACAATGCGCTTAAAAAAAATTTCAATGCAGATTCACCTTTCATAATTATTACAATATTTTTTAATTTAAAATACTAGCGTTTTTATTTTTGTTTGTAGTTGACAAGACAATCTTTAATAATGCGCCAATCCTATCTATTTAATGATTCTAAATAGAGGGCAGATAGGAACAGAATACTTAATAGTTGTAGGTTTCGTACTTTTTATAATTATGACAACTCTTGGAATAGCATTTTTTTACACAACAAGCATCCAGGACTCAATTAAAATAAATCAAATGGAAAAAGCCGCAAAAAAAATAGTTGACTCGGCTGAAACAACTTTCTACAATGGCAATGGAGCGCTTTCTACTACTGAAGTTTATTTCCCCGAAGGACTTCTTAACGCAGAAGTCTTTCCCAAAGAAATTGCCTTTACACTCTCAACACAAAGTGGAATAAACATTAACTCCTATCCCAGTGCTGTCCCTCTTTCAGGCTCTCTCCAGCCAACCCCTTCCGGCATAAGAAAAGTCAGATTCATCGCCAACACAACTTCAGTCAATGTCACATTATTGCAATAAAAAATCCCAGTCTTCAATAGAATTTGCAGTTTTAGTAGGCGCACTCCTCGTCGCATTCATCTTTTTCCTTAGCGCCCTCACCCAAACACTTGGCGAAAAAAAC
>CAYZNI010000043.1:0-5881 GCA_964479755.1 Candidatus Woesearchaeota archaeon | reverse complement strand
TCATTGCGCGATGAGCTGAAAGCGTTGGGATGGGAAGTGGTTGATAAAAAGGATGGCGTTGAAGTGAAGCAAATTACGAATTAGGAGTAAATATTGCCAACAGAGGAAAATTTTGGCAACGATGATGAATCATTTCTGATTGGAGAATTTTCTCCTGACGGGAAATGGTGTGTTGTATTTGAAGATAATGGCGAAACAGGATATATGTATATTCATACCGTTAATGAAAATGGAGAACAGGGAGAAATTTTTGATCATTTATGGATATATAATAGAATTATGCCGCCTATTCGTGCATGCAAGGAAGTATATATTTTATGGAATGATGATTCAACAAAGGCCGGACTGATAGTTGACCAGGAATGCTGGGGAATTTTTGATCTGAAAAGCAAAAGAAAGCTAAATGCACCAAGAAAAGAAAATCAAATTCTTGAAATATCTTTTGAAATTTGGGAAAAGGGAATTGATGAAAAGAATGGCGAAAAAATGAAAATTTCCCTGATTACTGGAAGGGAGAATCACGATTCGGTGTTTGAACCTGAGGTTTCTGCTGCTGATGCGTTCTTGCCAGATACTATTAAAATAACTGAAAAGAACAGAGAGAAAATCAAGGATTATTATTTCAAGAATCCGTTTGTAAGCAGCAATTTTTTTCCCGACATTAAAGATTTACGACGAATCTCAATTGCGCCAACTAATCCTTATTGGGCGCCAATACTGCCTGCGAACATTGATTTGAATCAGCTTAAGGATGCGAGGAAAAGAGCGTACAAAGCTATTGAAGGAAAAGAGTATGTGATTTGGCAGAGAAAACCTGGATGCGGCTACTACGACCAGTTTGGCGCTTATATTGATTCTGATGTCATTATATTCAATTCGAGGAAGTACCTATCTGAAATGGCGATAGGAAGAAAGCCCGCAACAGAAATTGAAATTATTGATGAAGCTGATGAGTTCTTAGATAGTTTTTCAAACTCTTTAGAGATTAACCTGACTCGTTTGGGTAATTCTCTTAGGATTCTTGGCTCGATTGAAGGTGCTGGAAGTGTAGATAAGATATCAAAAATTATTGAAAATGAAGAGAAAAATAAAAGGGCGCTTGGAATTATTGAGGATGAAATTTTTGAGCTGGAGGACTCAAAGTTAAATGAAATGATTAGGATATTACTTAGTGATAAAGAACTGGAGTCTGAAATAAGAATTGACGATACAAATTACACAAACTCCGTCCTTGACGAGCTGAAGTTTTTTTCTGAAGATTTCAAAGATGTTTATTTAACTTATAAGCTGGAAGAGGATAACTTGTTTGCAACATTAATAAGCACAAACCTATCCAAGAAGTTTCAGGAAATTGTGCAGAAGAACAAGGCAGTAGTGTTAATGTCTGGCACGCTGCATTCTAAACCTGTTTTAAAGAAAATTTTCGGAATAAATGATTTCGAAGTTGTTGATGCAGAAACATTGGCGCATCAGAATATTGAAATTATAATGACTGGGAAAGAGTTTGACTGCAGTTATCAAAATCTGAGGTCTGAGGCGAACAGGAAAAAATACCTGAAAGCACTCGGCTTGGTTTTAGAAAAGTCAAAAAAACCCTCGCTGATTCACGTGAACGCGTTTTTTGACCTGCCAAATGAAGCTGAAATCGGCGAGGTGGATGTTTTTGACTTGATGACTGGGAGACAGCTTAGAGATATTCAAAAGGGCGACAAGGCAGGATTGCAGATTTCTCTTTTTAAAAAAGGAGTTAACGATGTTTTGTTTTCCACCAAGTGTTCACGGGGTGTAGATTTTCCAGGAGAAATGTGCAACACTGTCATTTTCACGAAGTATCCCAATCCAAATGTAAGAGACATTTTCTGGAAAGTTTTGCAAAAGACACATCCTCATGAATATTGGGATTTTTACAAAGATAAAGCTCGGAGAGAATTCCTGCAGAGGATTTATCGCGCGGTTCGCTCTAAAGAAGATCATGTTTTTGTGATGTCGCCTGATATTCGTGTGATTAATGCTGTTAGAGAGTTGCAGAGAGGGATGCGTTAGAAATATTTTTTAATAATTAAAAAAAATTATAATGAAACGGCCAGTAAAATTAGTACATATTTTTCTTATCAGGATTGTTAATATGATGGATAACTAACAAAGCAATAAAAAAATAATTACTCGCTAACCTTTTGACCTCTAGACAAGCTTTCTTCCCAGCCGCTGGGAGTAATTTCAATGAATTCCGAGCATTCGTGCAACTCTGGAATATTGCGAGCGCCGGCGTAACTCATACCGCTCTTGATTCCTTTAACCAGGCCCTTTATGACTTCTTCAACCGGACCTTTATAGTCAACAAGATTTGAAACGCCCTCAACGAAAATGTCCATCTTTTCTCTTATTTCCTTGCCTTCTTCCTTTTCTTTTCTCTCATGGCCAGAGTCGTAACTTGCAGAGCCAATGTAACGCTTGTATCTTTTTCCGTCTTTCATAAGTATCATTCCCGGGGATTCGTCTGTTCCTGCGAAGAAGCTACCTGAATAAATTGTGCTAGCGCCGGCAGCAAGAGCTTTAACACAATCTCCAGGGTATTTCATTCCGCCATCTGCAGAAACTGGAATGCCTGAGTTTTTCGCGACTTCGGCTACTTCGAGAATTGCCGTAAGTTGAGGAACGCCAGAGCCAGAAATTATTCTGGTTGTGCAGACAGGACTCGGGCCGATTCCAACTTTAAGTCCATCTGCCCCTGCAGCGATTAAGTCTCGCGCAGCATCTGCCGTTGCAATATTGCCAGCCATTACATCTATATTGAAAGTAAATTTAAGTTCGCGAAGTTTTTCAATAAAGTAATCAGAGTGCGCGTGTGCGATGTCTAAAACAAGGCAATCTGCGCCTGCGTTTACCAAAGCCGCGGCTCGCTCCAATGTGTCCTTTACTCCAACTGCACCAGCAACCATTAATCGACCTTTTTTGTCTCTCGCAGCGTTTCCCCAGTATTCAATTTTTACCAAGTCCTGAGTTGTAATCAATCCTCGAATAGTTCCATCTTCGGCAACAAGAGGAAGTTTTTCAATTCTATTAGCATGAAGAATTTGTTTTGCTTCATCTGCCGATATTCCGTATGGGGCTGTAATGAGGGATTCAATTGGAGTCATTACCTCAGATATTTTTTTGTCGAGGTTTTTTTCAAATAAGTAGTCTCTCCTTGTAAATATGCCGATTATTTTTCTGTCTATTGCAATGAGAAGGCTGGTGACATCCTCTTTTTTCATAATGTGGGTTGCCTCCCTAACAGAGATTTCCGGAGTGACTGAAATTGGATTCTCAATGACATAAGAAGTGCTTTTTTTGACTTTGCGAATTTCATTTGTTTGCTCTTGAATTGAGCAGAATTGATGAATTACCCCAAGACCTCCTTCTCGCGCCATTGCGATTGCCATTTTGTGCTCGGTAACTGTTGCCATATTCGAGCTTACAAGAGGAATATTCAGGAAAATGCGCTTTGTGAACTGTGTTTTTGTGCCTGCTTCTGCTCTAGATTTTAGAACTGACTTCTTCGGTATTAGAAGAACGTCATTAAATGTAAAACCTCTTTTTGATACCTTCATCCCGTTTTTAGCTTGGGAGAAGTTGATATTTAAGGATTGTTATTGTTTAGAAAATGCGTATTTTATTTGTAATTTTATAATAGTTAAAAGAAAAGATTTTTAAACCTTAAAAATTGTGAAATTTAATGAGAATAATACATATTACTGATATTCATGGAGATATTGAGGCAGTTGGAAAAGTTGCAGATTTTTCTAATCAAAATGGAATTGAGGCGATTGTTTGCACCGGAGATTTTATCGGACAGATTCTAAGCATGGGGGAAACCACCGCCCTGCAGCAAACACAGGCAGGCATTTGGAACTCAGTAAGTTCAGACAAGCCACTCACTTTTAAACAAAAAAAAGAGATAATAGCAAAAGATCCTCGAGCACCTGCTCAACTTAAAGACACACTCAAAGTTTACGAGGCTTTATTAGAGCAATTTGACAAAGGAGCTGACGCACAATACAAGCAAGTTGCGGAAGTTCTTTCAAGGTTCAAAGGCGAATTGGTGACTATTCCTGGAAACTGGGATACTCCAAAGTATTTTGATTATTTCGGGCACGGAAATGTCCACGAGACCTTTAAAAAACTAGGCCGTGTAAAATTCGGAGGCTATGGGGGCGCTCCAGCAAATCCGGTGTTTAATCCAGGTGAGAGATTTTTAGGATTTTCAGGACAAAAGTTATTTAGAACGCTATCAGAGTGGGATCCTGATGTTGCCTTAGTTCACGCCCCCCCATTTGGCTTGCAGGATAGAGTTTCAAACGGTGGGAGTTTTGTTGAAAATGTTGGAGAGTTTTCTACAAGAGCCTATATCGCAGAACAATCCCCTAATTTAGTTTTATGCGGACACATTCATCAAGATTTTGGAGCGGTAAAACATCCTGAAACTGGCACGATTGTTATTAATTCAGGAAACTTGGGATATTACAAAGGCGACCCGCGAAAAGGAACTTTTAGTGAAATTGAGCTTGATGGAAATAATTATGTCGAAAGATTGGTTGCCTATCAAATCCAAGATAGTAAAATAGAAAAATTGGGTGAAACTGTTTTATCAAAGTAAGATTAAAGATGGCAGCTTTCCAAGCCGCGCTTCTCGAGATACTTTTGATGGTAATTTTCGGCGGGGAAGAATTTTGACGCAGGGGTGATTTGTGTGACGATTTTTTTGTCGAGCGTTTTTTGTTTTGCCTTTTTAGTTGTTTCTGCGATTTTTTTCTGTGCCGAAGAATGATAAAAGACAGCTGAGCGATATTGCTCGCCGATGTCAGGACCCTGTCGGTTTTTTGTTGTTGGATTGTGATTATCCCAGAAGATTTTGATTATTTCTTTGTATGATACTTTTTTATTTTCAAATGTTACCTGAATGACTTCTGCATAACCTGTTTGACCTTTACAAACTTGCTCGTAGGTTAGCTTGGGAAACCTTGACTCGTTGCCACCCATATAACCTACCTCTGTCTTTTGAACTCCAGGAACTTTTGAAAATAACAAGTCCGGCTTCCAAAAACACCCCATTGCGAAGGTTGCGATTTGTTTCATGAAAATAAACCGTCAGAATAATTATTTATTCTTTTTCTTTCTTACACGTACAATTATTCTCCAAATAATAATGAGAAGAATAAGAGCTCCGATTATGTAAAGGTAAGTTGGCTGAGATTTTTTGTCGCGAACTCTGTTTGTAAAGTATGATGAGTCGTAGCTGACGGTTTTTTCAGTGCTGCGCCTGACGCCGTTCGAATCGGTGTAGTAAATAATCAGCGCGATTTCTCCGTTTATTGGAGTTGCCTCATAACTAAAGGTAGTGTCGTCATTTGAGTTCAATGAGCCGATTATTTGCCTGTTGCCTCCTTTAACTTCAATAGTTTCCTGCTTTGGAATCTCAACAACGACAGATTCAACGTCGTTCTTTCCAACGTTTAAAATTGAGAAGACTAACTTGTTTTGAATTAAGTCGAAATCGTCTATTGAAACTTCGAAGTCCGTTTTTATATCCTTGACTTCAATGTTGAAATTCTGCAAAACAGGCAAAGAATTAGAACGAGAGTATGAAATTTCCAAAGGATTTGCACCGTCAAGCGCTTCGCTGTCCACCCTAATCTTGTAAGGAATTAAAATAGAGGAGCTATAGTCTCTTTTGTATATTCCGGAGTTGAAAGTTTGCGGGTTCTTTGAACCTGGGTCAAGGGTGAAAGGGAATTTTTCAGTTAAACCGAATGTAACGATGCCGCATTCAGGATTTTCTGCGCCATCGAGCTGAAAGACCGCCTTGACGTAATCGCCCTGAACTGCCGGATAAGGGTCCTGG
>CAYZNI010000042.1:0-6683 GCA_964479755.1 Candidatus Woesearchaeota archaeon | reverse complement strand
ATCAAAAATAAAACATCTATAAAACATCTCAAAAAAACCAGCAAAATAAACACAAGAAACATAACAAAGCATAATTTCAGTGCATAAAACTTGAATTTCATAAAACTTAAGAACCACAAATCTTTAATAATCTTCCTAATATAATTAAAAAATGAATGACATTACACTGGGGCAGTTCTTAAAAGACGACCGACTGAAATCCCCGCAAACGCACTTTTGCGAGTTTAGGATGCTTGACAAAGACGGGCGCGGCAGATGCCTTGCCCATCTTAACGAGTCTAGAGTTCTTTATTGCATCTATTTGATTTCAAACATAAATTACAATAATGGAAAGCCATACATGAGAGACTGCCCAGATTTCCTGCCTGTTTAACAAAACCAAAACAATTAAAAACCAAGATTATTTACTAAAAATATGACAACTAAACTTTGGGGGTTTCCCCATAAATAGAAAAAAGATTATTCTTTCTAGTTGTTACTTTAGTTCCCAAAAACCTTTAATACTCTCTCAAGTAGAGAAAACTAAATGGCGGATGTTGTGTAACGGTAGCATACCAGCTTGTGGCGCTGTTGGAGTGAGTTCAACTCTCACCTTCCGCTTAGATAAAAAGGAGTTGAAATGAAAACTGAGATAAAAAGAGCAAAACCGGAAGATTTTAAAGAGATTGCACAGATTTACTCGGAAGAATTTTCAAAACCTCCTTATAATGAACCTTGGACACAAGAAAAAGCAATACAAAAAATAAAATTATTCTCTAAATATTGCGAAATTTGGATAGTTATGCAAGACAAAGTATTAGTTGGTTTCATAGTTATCAACACAAATTGGTTCTGCCCAGGAGAATTTGTATTCGGAGAAGAACTAGCAATCAAGTCTGAATTTCAAAACCAAGGAATTGGAACTGAAGCAATTAATTTTATACTCGGAGAATATAAAAAAAGAGGTTTCAAAAAACTGTTAGGAATAGAGAACAGAAATTCAAGAGCAAAAAACTTATATGATAGATTAGGAATTCAAGAAAGCAAAGAAAACATAATAATTGAAAAGGAGCTAAAATAAAATGACATTCAAATACGAGCCGGAAACTGTGAAAGGATTTCAAGATTTCCTCCCCCCTCAATCTTTGAAACGCGCAGCAGTAAAGCAAGTCGTTGAAAAATGGTTCCGCTTATTCGGATTTACCCCTATAGAAACACCAATAATCGAATTCGATGAGCTCATGCGCCCTGACACACTTCCAAGCGAACAAGCCGATGAAGCGGTGTCAGAACGATTCAAGCTCGAAGACAGGGGCAGCAGAAAACTCGGCTTGCGATACGAATTCACTTTCCAATTAGCAAGAATTCTTAAAGAAAACCCTAACATTAAGCTTCCATTCAAGCGCTATCAAATCGGAGAAGTTTTCCGCGACGAACCAGTCTCCTCCAAAAGATTCAGGCAATTCACTCAGTGCGATATTGACATCCTCGGCGACTCGTCAACAAACGCTGACGCCGAATGTCTCGCAGCCTTCTCCAGCATCCTCAAAGAATTAAGAGTGGAATCAGAAATAGAAGTTAACAACAGTCAACTATTAACTTCAATTATCGAAAGTGTGGAAATTGACGACGTCAAAGGCATAATGCGAGAACTCGACAAAGTTGAAAAACTCGGAGCTGATGAAGTAAAAGCTAATCTAAGAAAATACACAACTCCTAATCAAATTATTACTCTATTTAGATTGCTGGAAAAACCTTTATCATTCTTCAAGGAAAACGCATTCAAAGGTGTTGAGGAACTACAAAGTTTAGGAGAAGATTGTGATTTCTATGGAGTTAAAATCAAGTTCAATCCTTTCTTGGCGAGAGGTTTAAGCTATTACACTGGAAATCTTTTTGAAATTAAACTAATTGACGAAAACAAAAAGAAACTCACCATTGCTGCTGGAGGCCGCTACGACAACTCAGCTGGCAAATTCATCAATAAAAAAGTCCCAGCAGTCGGAATTTCATTTGGCTTAGAAAGACTTACTGAATTTGCTAAAATCAAACCCTTGCAAATCCCAAAGACTCTTCTAATATCTATCTCGCAAGACAAGCAAACAATCTCCCTAGCTCAAGAACTACGCAATAACGAAATCTCTTGCTTAGTATCATTCGACAAAGTAGGCAAAGCCTTGGAGTTCGCTAACGCGCAAGCGATTCAATTCGTTGTCTTTGTCGGGCAGGAAGAGGTCGGAAGCAAAAAGTTTAAGTTGAAGAATATGCTAACAGGCAAGGAATCTTTATTGACAGAGAAAAGTCTAATAAGAGTTTTAAAAAATTAACTATTCTTCTTCAACATCACTTACAAAACCATCTTTATTCAAGCCTTCACTCTCATTCATTTTTTCTTCAAATTCCTCTTCAATTCCTTGTGAAGCTCTCTCTTCAGCAAAAGCCTTCTCAACTTCCTCGTGCAATTTCCTAAGTTCATCAGCATTCTTGGTTTCATGCAAGCTCTTCAGCCAAATATAAATCTCATCAAGATGATTTTCTTGTTCCAGCAAAACTTTATTCTGATAATCTAAGTGCAACAACGGCACAAAAGTCCCTACTTTATCGCCATCGTGCTTCTCAAGAAGCTCAGAAAAAGCCAATTTTTCATCTCGGTTAAGAAAAATACTCTTTACTTTGGAATAAATTTCTCTGATTCTGTCCTTGATATTAATATTTCTTCTTGGCAGCGCTATTGCAGTTTCCAATTCCTGCTGTTTTAAAGTAGCAACTTTTCTTATTCTCCTATTTTCCGTATTAAATGCTTTTCCTAAGGCTTCCATTAATTCCTGCAACGTGACCTTTCTGAATCTCGGCAACGGTGTTCTCGGGACGAGTTCCGGTATTTCCTCATTTAGCTCAATCCTCTCTTGAATATATTTTTTTTCTTCCCTTTCTCCAAAAAGAATCGCGTCCAGACTTGGAATATCTCTATTTAGCACTATCTCAGACTTAATCCTTAGCAATAAAGAAGCCGCGAATAAAACCTTAGATGAAACAAACAAATTTGCCTCCTCAAGTTCGTGAATCCTCTCCAAATACTTGTTTGTCAATACAACAATGTCAATATCCCAAGGGTCAAGCTGTTCCGTGTTGATTAAATCATAAATAATTGCCTGCCAACTCAGCTGGTCGCCGAAAAGCAGACCATGAATCTGTTCCTGCCCAACTTTCGTCAGCTTCGGCTTGTTCTCTCCGTTATTAATAGGCACTTCAATCTCATCATCAAAACCAATCTCCTCCATCGCATAAAAGAAAAGAGAAACATTTAAATTACTTGTGAATCAGGCAACTCCAAAGTGGAAACGAAAAAAAACATGTTCCTATTAACCAGTTACGACAACCGAAAGATTTAAATAATACCCTTACCTATATTTTCTATCACCTCTTTTTGCCCGGGAGAGGACGTTAGATTCATCTATTTTAGCTTGAGTTTAACCTCCTCTTCAAGGGTTAAGCTAAAAGTTTTACTTCTTAAGGGTTTAACAAGGAGCGAGATTCTTCAAGGTTCTCTAAGAAAGTCCTTATTAGGCAAGAGAACATATCCGAATCAGAGGTGATTGATTCTCATAATCCAATCTTCAAATTCTTAAAAAAAGTCTTCTAAACCTTTATTAAGCATATCATTAATTTGAGCTTTAGTATAAGTTGCCCAACAAAAATACAATCAAGCTGATTACATTCAATATTAAAATCCTTCCGATACATTTTATTTCCATCAGCACTAAATCAAATCTAATTTATTACCCTTGTGTTTAGCTAAAATTCAGCCCTTCTACAAGCTGGAGCAAATAAAAAGCAGCCCCATGAATTTTTACAGATAAGTACAACCAAATGCTCTCTGCAATCCTAAAATAACTTTGCATTTTTACCTCTTTTGAAATTACTTTTTAACAAACTCAGTATAATGGCAATTCCCACAATAAACCCTGTCTTTGTTATCTGCCAAAAATGTTCCAGGTCCGCATCTTGGGCAGTGCTTCCTCAATCTCTTAACAGATTCGCCTTCAACCCTGTAACTCTTGTACTTCTCTGATGTCGGCTTGTTCTTATGAGGCTTCTTGCCCTTCATTTCTTTGCTGGAGCCTCCCTTCATTGTTGCCATTATTTACCGCCCCCCGGCTGAACTTTTTTAGGCTTGACCTTCGGCTCAATTAGCTCCTTATCCTTTGCATTTTCATAAACAAATGCCTCAACTACAAACTCCTTGCTCCCAAAGTTCCCTCGAACACTTCTTACAGCAACGTTTTCCGGAGCAACTTTCAGTTTTTCAACTATTATTTTCTTAGAAGCTTCAAAACCCGGATTTCTTTCAGCTTCAAAGCTAAACAAAAGTTCTTTTCTCTTCAACAATTCATTCTTTACTTCTTTGACTGTTTTCATTATCCTTTAACTGAATAAAATCCTTTTTCCGTTATTTTTAATCTTTGCGCTATTTCAGACTTTTCCGGATTTATTATCACAATGTTACCCTTTGTAGAGCCCTCATCCTTGTCAGTAACTTTCTTCCCGTCCATTTCCTTTACCTTGATTATTTTTCCCATATTCAAATTCCTCCGATTCCCTTAAATTGGAATTTAAGTACTTGAGAATAATTTATTATTTCCATTGCTTATTTCTTCTCCTTTTTCACTTTAGTTGCTTTTTCTTTCTTGATTCCTTTCTTGGCGGCAGAGTCTTTTTTCTTTTTATCCTCATCAAGCCACTGAACTTTTCCAAGACCTGCCTGCCTCATAGTAATTCCAATTTTTGGAACACCTGCCTTGAAACTTATTGCAACAATTCGAGCTACACATTCATCGCCTTTGGCCAAACTCTTTTTAGAAGACTTTCCAGATAAAGTACCGGTCTTGCTCAAAGAAACAAAATCTTCCATTGTTTGCGATATGTGAATCATTCCTTTTGCAGGACCGACTTGCATAAACGCTCCGAAATTGGTTATCTCAGATAATGTTCCATAAATCAATTCATGAAGTTCCGGTTTCCAAACTAAAATCTTGAATCGAGTTTTGTAGAAGGCAGAGCCGTCTCCAGGAATTATCACTCCTTTCTCAACGCTGTCAACAGACAAAACAGAAATTATAAATCCAAAGTCTTTTCTAACATGATCGACATAGTCCTGTTTTAACTGCTCTTCAATAGCCTCTCTAGTAGGCAAACCAAAATGCTTCGGTTCAACTCTTACGTGGTCTTCAACATCTAAAATATAGAACATATTTATCAAAGAAAAAATCGGTTTAAAAACTTTGCCCCTTTAAGGATTTCAAGTCAAAGAAAGGCTTAAAATGCATAATTAGCTCCTAGTTTCAGCCCGGATGGCACAATGGCACTGCGTCGGTCTCGAGAGTTCGGCTTTGCTTGGAAAAAAAGTCGTTCAAATCAAAAAAAACACAATGCTGAGTTAACCGATTTCCTCACGGATTTCCAGGTTCGATTCCTGGTCCGGGCGTTGAATGACGTTGGATCCCCTAGCACCTTAAAGTTCTTTATTGTTCATCTTTATGATAAACATCTAAAAATATCAATATATCTCTCGCTTTGTCATAAATATAAATTAACCTAAACGGCGGAATATATAGCTCTCGAGTTTCTTTTCTGTCATAACGCATTGGTTTTCCTATTTCAGGCTCATTCAATATTTTAATAATTAACTTTTCAACTCTATATAATACAGATTTGTCCAACTTCTTTAATCGTCTTAAGAAACTATTTGTTCTTATGATTTCTTTAACCATATTTTCACTTTAAACTTCTTATTTCTTTGAGAAAATCTTCGGCAGACATTCTTTTGTACTTGCCTTGTTCAATCTCTTTCCATGCGGCTTCAACTCTTTTAGCAACCATAATGTCTTCCTCAATCTGCTTGTCAAATTTATCTGCTCTTTTAAGAATTATTTGGTCATCATTTCTAATTACTACTAATTTATCCCCGTCATTGATATCTTTTCTCAGTTCTTGGGGAATAACTACCTGTCCTTTAGAACTCATCTTGGTAATATCTATCTGTGCCATAGTAAGACTATTCTTACTAAGTATTTAAATGTTTCGGCAAATGGAAATTTCAAAAAATATTGATTTATTTAATGCGAAATTAACAATTTCTCACTTTTTAATGTCTTTTCGAAAGGTCGTAAAACAAATGATATACTGATTGAAACCATATAATCAAAATTATTCCAACTCCAAGATATACACTCATTATAAATAATTGCACAACCAGTAAAACTGCAATCAATGCATGAATAGAAAATAGAAAATAATAAGTTTTAGGAGCTTTCAAAAATTGAATATCTTTTATATTTGTATAATGATCAGAATTTCCCGTCCCAATAAAAGTAGCACGTTTCATTCTAAATTCAAAAAATAAATTAACTATAAATAAAGTTAAAAGCATACAAATAATAAAATAGACTGCCCAATCTATTTTTAAAAAAGAGAAAATAATTAAGCCTAAATACAATATTACATAAAGTACGAACATAAAAAAACCATATAATGATTTAAGCCTATTCGTTCGTTTTTTAAAACTAATTCTGCCAAAGTAAACCATTATTATAAACAAAAACACAATTAAAAAAATCAAATATATTAAACCAACATAATAAGAAAAATTTTGTAATATCCTCTATTAATGTTACCTCGTGGTTTTAAGTTGTTCATCTTTTTAT
>CAYZNI010000041.1:0-6756 GCA_964479755.1 Candidatus Woesearchaeota archaeon | reverse complement strand
GGTGATGTCTCCGCAGAGAACAACAAGGTCAACTTTTTCTTTATCTGACTTTTCAGCGAGTTTTTTTGCGAGCTTAGAGTCTCCGTGCAGGTCGGCAGCGGCGAGTATTTTGAGTTTTTTTGCCATGATTGATAAAGAAAATGAGAGGATTTAAGGTTTTTGTTATAGGGAACTTGGTTCAACTTGTAAAAAAAGATTACAAGGATCAACTCAAACAAATGTTTTTTTAATTCTGGAATAACCAAATTTAAAATCCTAATTCATATTAAAGGCAATCAAAAATTTACTGACCTCCTTTGGTTGCAAATCTCTTTACATGTATATTTTAACTTCATTAAACTTGAGCAGATGAGTCAGTTAGGTTTATAACTCTTGAATATGTTTTCTTGTAATGAGAAAGTTAATTATTAGCCTGATTGTTATATTAATAGTCTTGTTATTTTCTCTTGGAGGATTGGTTTATTATTTGTTTTATGCAGAGCGTAGCCCGGAAAAACCTGCTTCTGGAGAAACCTTGAGAAATCCTACAGAAGGACTCACTGATGCGGATGCTGCGGCGAGATTTAATGAGGCTTTTGTGTATTATTTACTATTGAATATTAAAGCGTATAATTTGCATAATCCGCCGTTAAGCTCGGATACTCCGAAAATTGAGTTGTTTATAGGAGAAGATGTTTATAATGCGGAAGTTATGGACACTAACATAATCGTGAATAAAGAAAGAATTGACAAGAAAGATATTGTAATTAGAACTTCAAAGGAAGAAGCTGTAAAAATGGTCAGAGATTCAGGTTATATTAGAACTTCGTTTTCCGATGGCAAATCATCACTTGAATTAGTAGCCAGCAAGGCTACTTTGGGGCTGAAAGGATATTTGGGTCTGTATGAAGAACTGAAATAATATCACGAAAATTTATGACAGAGTGTTACTATTTTATTCTGGTTTTTTTGTTTGTTACTGGGGAAGGTGACAAACCCGCAGAAAGATTTAAAAGTCTCAACATTGCTGTAATATATAGGTTAGAAAATATACATTACTATGGCAGAAGAAAAAATCAAGGACAATTTTGACATCTTCTTCAGAAGAAAGCCGGCAATGATGCTAGTTGCTTTGAAGAGAATTGCGAGAGTCAGATATGGAAGCGTTTTAGCAAAAGAAGTTGACTGTACATATTCACATGCCGTAAAGATATTGCAGAGCTTGGAGAAATTAGGGCTTGTGATGTTTGAGAAGAAGGGCAGGATAAAATTAATCCGGTTGACGAAAAAAGGTCAGGAAATTGCCGAGAATATTGAGAACGTCAAGAGATTGATTGCCTAAAAATGAAAGCATATTCTACGCTTAAAGAATTTATTGAGGGGATTTGTGCGGATTTTGGAGATGATGTTTTTTTAGAAACCGCAACTGAGGAAAGAGCACCACAATTTTTAGGAAACCCATTTCATTTTAGGTTTATTCCGGTTTTGACCGCAAGAACTTCTGCAGGAAATCACATTTACAAGGATAAGGGCCTTGAAGGCCCTAATTCTCAATTAAGCAGATATGAAGCTGGTCTGCGAGCTTTGGAGATTGCTTTGGATTCGGCAGTCAAAATTGCTGATTCTAGAGAAGTTACAATTAATGAGAAATCTTTTTTAGAGGCAAAAATGCAATTTATTACAATGTGTTACGAGTGCGATAGATTAAAGGCATATAGTCAATTAGAAATCGAACTATAGTGAGGTTTTTATAGCTATTCTTCTATTTATGTCAAGGTAACAATGGTGACGCCAAGCTTTTCTTTGACTGAACTGGCGACAGATTATGCGCAAACAAGAGATGCCAGTGCGCGAGAGAAAGTTGTTGAAGCAGCACAGCCTTATGTAAAAAGCATCGCAGGTTATTTGTTTGAGCGTTTTTGGAAACGGGTTGAATTTGATGATATGGTTTCTGATGGCAATATCGGGCTTCTCGAGGCTGTTGATAGGTACAATCCAGCTCTGGCCAAGTTTGAAACTTACATGCATAAGAGAGTTGAAGGTTCTATATATGACGGACTAAGGCGAAGGGATTTTCTGAAAAGGTCGGCAAGGATAGCGTTAAAAAAAATGAAGGTCTTTGTGGAGAAGTTCAAGGGAGAAAACCTGGTGAATCCTGAAAAAGAAGACTTTAGAAAAGCTTGGGTCGAGGCAGGATATTCTCCAAAAATGTTTGAAGATTTTTATTTTGGGGTTTTTTTAAGAAGGCAAGAAGAAGGAGTTACTGGGCAACTCGGTGAGAATAATGAACAAAGTTTTGATGGAAATTTTGCAGAGCGCGATATCGATTTCAGAGATCTATTTGATAAGGATTTGTCAGAGCTTCCTGATGCACATAGAGCTATTTTTAGGGCGTATATACTTGATGATACTACCGTGGAAAAGGCGGCAGGAATGGTTGGCTTGACAGGCTCTAGAGCTACGCAATTGAAAAAATATTATTTTGGGCCTTCGGGTTTTTTCAGGAGGGCCAAGGAGCAGTTTGGTGCTAGTGTTGTCTAGCTTGAGTGATTAGCGATAAATTTGTCTAGGCCCTCGATGTGGGAAACCCCTGTTTTGGCCAGGATTTTTCTTAGCGATGAGTCGGTTTTGAAACCGTGAATTTGGAGCGACTTTTTTATTTGCGAGAAAAGCTGCCTCCCTCTTTTGTCGGAGTCTGTCAGGATGCAGACAATTTCACCTTTTGAGAGTTTAGAGAATATTTTTTCAATTGAGCTGTTAATTGTTTGATTTGGATTATGAATTTTAAAGATTTTTTTGAAGCCCAAAGATTTCAGTGCGAGAACGTCTTTCTTGCCTTCGACTATTATAGTAAAATCGAAGTATTTTTCAATTACTTGAGACAAGTTTGAAGTTGACTTCATCATTACAATATATAAATGCATGTTGTTTAAATTGTTTATGTGGAAATGGTTTTGGTGGGTGATTATTATTATTTTAATTTTTATTATTTGCTTGTTGGGTTATGCGTTCTACAAAGGAAACTCTTATGAGAGGTTCACCTTGACTGAAGGGGAGTGCGAGAAGTATTATCAGAAATGCTTGTGCTTTGGCTCTTTATCGATTGAGGAGGGTTACCCGCCAATTTATAACTGTTTATGGAGGGAATATTGCTGGGATGAAAATTATTCTAAGTGTTAACTATTTCAGGTATTCTGATAATTGTCTCCAGGAGTTGACTCTGATTACGTTTTTTGGAAGAGAATCCTGATTTAAGTTCCAAGGTCGATTGAGGAGATAGACTTCCTGACAAACCTCTGCGCAACCGCGAGCCATTTCTATTGAATCTTCGATTAGAACCTGGACTTTTTCAAGCTGGCAGACCTGGGCTTTTTTTGGATTTCCTTTTTCAGAATGAGAAGCCCATTCTTCGGTAAAGAAGTATTCTTCAAATTTGTTTGGAAAATGCTTGTCGAGCCAGTAGAGAGTTTGATCTTTTAGCTCAAGAGGCCTTGCGGTAATCCCAATTAATTTGTGCCTCTGCCCAATCCTTTCAATTCCTTCGCGAGAGCCATGGATTGTTTTAGTGTTTGCAAATTCTGGAGAAGACCAGTATCGCCTGAATATTGGAATTGAATCTTCTCTTGTGCCGCCCCAGAGTTTCCATAATTCATATGATTTAACTTCTTCGTATTTGAAATTCGTGCCAAAAACCCTGTTGTGGAAGATTAGATAACTTCTTACAAAGTCCGCCTTAACTCCGTCGTGATCGATTGCGATTTTCATTTTATATACTTATTTTTTTAATATGAAATCGGGCACATATTTATTTTTTAAGTAGTATCTTTTAATATCCTTAGGAAGTGTTCTGAATTGATCTATGATTAGCCTGCAATTTTTTGCGCCGCAGTTGCACTTGCAGGTCCATAATGTTCTTCCAGCTTCTTTAATTTTCTTTTCATTATCATCCATGGTTGTCGAATAGTCATAAGTTATTTCTTCACCTTTCTTTATATTTCTAATTGCTATCAATTCGTTTTTTCTTTTAATAAATGAGTTTGGGCTACAGGAATGATTAAATGTTTTGGAAAACAAGTCAAGGTCAATATATGTTTCTTTATCTATTTGCAATGAGTGCGAGTGTTCAATTACACCTTTGTTTATTCTTTCTATATCTTCTTTTAGGCTAATTATTTCTCCTTTTAGTGTGCATATATGCTCGCCCTTCTTTATTTGTTTTTTTGTAAAAATTCCCTTTCCAGAGATTTTTGATTTTTTTATTATTAGATTTGCTTTCTCCATTGTATTAATGGCCCCGAGGGGATTTGAACCCCCGACACCTGGATAACTCCTGCCGCCATGCGGTTGATATTAAGAGTCCAGTGCTCTGACCGGGCTGAGCTACGAGGCCTTGCGAGTCCTCGAGTCTTCGCTTTTAACAAAGCTTCAAACTACGAGGCCGTCTATTAAAAAGAAAAGTTTTAGAATGTTTTTAAAATTATGTTTAGTAAGTTCTGTTGATTGCCGGGTTGTAAAACCTTATTACTATGAACTGCTCTGAGGATCCGTTGAGAACGCAGGGATCCACGAAACAGGGCGAGAAATAACAGTTGTTGCAAATTGGAATTTTAATTAGGACATCAAGAACTACCATGAAAACAATCATATAAATTCCAAGACGAAGCCATTGATTTGATCTCTGTTTTTTAGTAAATTCAGGAGCAGATAACTGAGATAATGACTAGAAGAATGAAATAAATAAGATAAAATCAGTGCTTTGAAGATGGAGACCTTTTTCTAAAGTAGTTGTTTCAGGTAATTTAAGAATCTTTTTTAGCAGTTAGATAGGTTTCGTTAATAGATATGGATAACTCTTGGGTCTGGGAAGCTATACGTTAAAGTTTCGGTTTCTCTTGTTGAACCTGGAAATTTAAATCGCTTCCAGAGGCGAGCTTGCCAGGGCTTTTTAAAGCCTCTGTAATGAAATTGGCCACCTTCAAAATATCCAATCACAACTCTTTTGTTAATTCCATCGAGTGAGGGATTTTTTCTAATTGCTTGTGCAGTAGCAAGTAATAATTTTTGAGATAAACCGAGAGCTTTTATTGCTTCTGGAGAAAACTTGATATTTTGTTCGATGCTCATGTTATTAAGATTAATGAGAAGTTTAAATATATTATTGCGTTTTATTTCTTGAGAATCTTGAAGGCGTGAGTCCAGTGGTTGTATTTGAAGCCATAGTCTATCCAGAGCATTGCGGTTGCCTCCAAAAGAAAAGCCTTTGAGATGTCTCCCATGTCAATAATTGATTTCCAGCCGAAGTTTTTTGCGATCTCAGCTACTTGGGACTTAGCGTTTTCATCGTTGCCGCAAATCAATAAATCAGGGTCGCCTTCTTCTAAAGCAGGAGCGCACATGCGGTTTGCGCTGATAGTGTTGAAAGCCTTTACTACTTTGGATTCGTTTAAAAATTTTTGAATTTGTTCTCCGAGGGATTTTCCGGGAGAGCTGGTGAATTTAGGAGGCATCCCTTGGGAAAAATCTAGCGGATTTGTAACATCTATGACGACTTTGTTTTTCAAATTGTTTTTATCTAGAGACTTGAGAATTTCGAGAGTTGCTACGCCGTGTGTTGCCAAGACGATAAGATCGCCAAAGTTCGCTGTTTCCTGAAAACTTCCTATGGAAGATTTTTCTCCCAGGGGCTTTTGCCATTCTGCCAATTTGCCCGGAGAGCGAGTTCCGAGCTTGACTTCGTGACCTGCTCTAAGAAAGCCCTCGCCTAGTTTTTGCGCGACATTGCCTGAGCCAAGAATTCCGATTTTCATTTTATTCTTTGATTGAAGAGGTATATAATACTTGCGAAGTTACCAAGAATAATACAAATCGTTATAAATTGCGGTTTTGTGGTTTTTTTATGAAGTGCAAATGTGGAAATGAAATTGAAATTAAAATGGGCTCCAAAATTATCGTAAAAGGGTGCAAAGTTTTAACTGCAATGACTGTTATTGTCACGGCTCAGTGTGCAACTTGCGGCTCTGTGTTTCAGGTTCCGATAAAAAGCGATGGTGCGGTAATAAAGAATTAATTTTATCTGTAAACTCGCCAGGAGTTGCCGCATTCTGTGCATTTGTAGAATTTGGTTTCTGATTCGTCTGAAGAACGGGTTTGTTGTGTCCAGAAATAGGCTCTTTTGTTCTTGCATTTTGGGCATTTCATATCAACGATGGGATTGATACTTTCCTCTTTCTTGACTACGGCGACACTTTCCATTTTTTCCACTTTTTCGTTTGACTTTATTTTCAGCTTTTTGTCTGATTTCTTGCCGCAGCTAGCACAAACAGCTTTGCCATCTCTGTCTACTATGAGTCCACCGCACTTTTCACAAAAGTCCATTTTTTAGGTTTATTTAAGGTAGAAATAGTATATATTGTTTTTGGTTAATTATTATTGATAAAACAAAACCTAATATAAGCATGAACTTGAAGGTTTTTGATGAAACGAGATATTTCAGAGATTGATTATTTTGCGAGAATCCTATGGAATTAATCGATACAAACTTGGAAAGTATCTTTATAGCCTAAAATAAAGGATTAGGTCTGGGGAAAAACTTAGACTTTGCAAGGGAACATCTTTTTGTTGGCGGAGAGCATATATGTTCATTAGAAAACAAATATACAGAGTTTTTTGAAAAACTCTGCTTTTATAATTTCAATGTCAGAAAATAAATAGCCACAATTTAATTTATTAATCCTTCCGTAAGAAATCCTTGGCTTTCAAGCCAATGAATGAATTACG
>CAYZNI010000040.1:0-7613 GCA_964479755.1 Candidatus Woesearchaeota archaeon | reverse complement strand
GAAATCAAGACGTCCATCATGGAAGCCTTGGGCTTTAGCCCAAGGAGGACGTCACGTAGTCACATACCCCGCAGCTTGCTGCGGTTGGGTTCTTGATTTTATCTTTCGTTTTTTCCAAAGTACTGACTGACTTGACTAAATATTGTGGGTTCTTCTTTACAAATTCGTGCATATTGTAAATTGTTTGTTTCTTGTCTTTTGAGTTTCTGAAATCAAAAACCTCTCTTAATAACCAAGCCATTTTTTTCCGTTTTAACTGCGCTGTTGTTCCTAGAAGAGTGCCGCTATTATAATTCATTCCCAAATTGTTGAGAAACTGAACATTTGCCTCTATTGTTTCTGGAGAAATTCCGAGAAGGTGTGCCTGATTTGTTAGCAAATCCTTTCCAGATTTTCTGTTATTGTATTCTTGTCTCAATAATTTGATATGCGACTGATAATTTCTCTCAATAGTTTCAGGATTCATTCCCAGCAATTGAGCTTGAGAGGCAATTTTATCATCTTTCAATCCCAAATCTGACAATCTTTTGTAATTTCTCTCAATAGTTTCAGGATCTCTTCCCAACAAATGAGCTTGAGAGGCAATTTTATCACGTGAGAGTCGGTGGAATCGTAGAAGGCAGTAAGTTTGCCACATTTGCTCAATAGAGTTTGGACTATTGTTAATCCATTTGCGATTAAACTCACTTATTGGATTTTCTTCTCCGAGATACTTTTCCAATTCTAATGTTTTGCTCATTAAATCAGGGCTTGAGTTAGGTATAAAAAGGTTTGGTATTTTGCATAATATTATGCTAGTAGGAATAGTAGGAAGACCTAATGTAGGAAAGAGCACGTTTTTCAAAGCGGCAACGCTGTCTGATGTGCTGATTGCTAATTATCCGTTTGCGACGATAAAACCGAATCACGGCATGGCTTATGTTAAGGTTTTGGATTTGGCGCCCGAGTTTGGCAAAATAGCTCAACCGAGAGAGGGATATGTAAAAGGGGAAAAAGGCAAGTGGAGATTTGTGCCTTTTGATTTGATTGATGTTGCGGGATTAGTTGAAGGTGCGTCTGAAGGAAAAGGTTTAGGAAATGCATTTTTGAATGATCTTGCTGGAGCAGATGCATTCATTCATGTTGTGGACATGAGTGGAGAGACTGATGCGGAAGGAAAGCCGGCGCAAAATTGCTATCCAGGAAATGATTTGACTGTAATTGAGGGAGAGTTAGACAAATGGTATTTGGGAATTTTGCTAAAGGTTTGGAAGGTTTTTGCAAGGACTATTGAGATGCAAAAGAAAAAATTTGCGCAGGAAGTTGCTCGCCAATTTTCAGGGCTGAAAGTTACAGAAGAGGATGTTGGACATACGCTGATAAAGGTTAACTTGAATCCGGAGAAGCCCTCGATGTGGAGTGATAGCGATTTAGCGAAATTTTCCCGCGAGTTGCGACGCTATACTAAACCGATGGTAATTGCTGCGAATAAAATGGACAGACCTGCTTCTGAGGAAAATTTTGAGAGGATAAAAAAAGAGTTTGATTATCCGATAGTTCCATGTTTTGCTGAAGGAGAACTTGCTTTGCGAGAGGCAGATAAGCATGGGTTGATTGAATACATTCCTGGGGAGAATGATTTTAAGGTTGTTAAGGATTTGAATGAAAAACAAAATCTCGCTTTGGGAGAAATCGGAAAAATTTTGAAAAAATATGGCGGGACAGGAGTTCAGACAATTTTGAATAAAGTTGTTTTTGACATATTGAAATATATTCCTATTTTCCCTGCGGGCGAAAAAATGGTTGATTCATACGGGCGAGTATTACCTGATTGCTATTTAATGCCTCAAAATTCGACAGCATTGGATTTTGCCTATAAATTACATAGCGATATAGGAAAGAATTTTGTTAAGGCGATTGACATTCGGACTAAGAGAGCAGTCGGCAAGGATTACAAGCTGAAGGCGCGTGACGGACTTGAGATTATGACTAAATGATTTTAATGTAGCCCTTGAAAAATATAGCAAATTCGTTAGGATTAACATTATATTATGTTGCAATTTATTTTTTGAGAAGTTCTTTAAATAATAAAAAAGTAATGGATTTAGGTGTTTAAACTCTTTTATTTTTCTGGAATTGCTTATTATTTAGTTAATTACACTACGTCTTAAACTCTCTAAAAAATAACTGACTTAGACATCGACGATTAAATTTCGTCAATTAGAAATGTTGTTTTAAGACAATTAATGGGAGATTAATATGGTGCAATGTAGCCTTTCTTATGAGTTTGGAAAATATTTTATTACTAAAAATAGCCACAATTGTTTGTGAGGCGCGAAGCGCCGAACGCGCTCGGCATCTTTGAATTATATTATTGAAAGGTTCGGATAAGAGTTATTAAAAGAACTAGCAAGTTTTATAACTTCTAAGTTTTTTTGTTTGGAATGATTACTCGTGTAGGTGCTTTGGAAATATTAAATGAGTACATTAGGTCTGAGAGTTTGAAAAAACATTGCTTGGCTGTTGCTGCAGCAATGGAGGCTTATGCGGAAAAGTTTTCAGTTGAAGGGCGTAATGATCCCACCATAAACACCCTGACCAACAACTCCAGAGACGCTTGGTGGATTTGCGGCGTGTTGCATGATTTTGACTGGGAAATTCATCCGACCCTTGAGGCTCATCCTATCGAGGGCGTGAAGATTCTTCGTACTAAAGGGGTTGACGAGGATATTTTGACCGCAATATTAGGACATAACGATTATACCAAAGTTCCTCGAGAAAGCCTGATGGCAAAGACTCTATTTGCAGTAGATGAGCTTTCAGGGCTTGTTGTAGCTATTGCGAAAGTTAAAGATGGCTTTGAAAAAATAGATCCAGACTCTATTAGGAATGCTATGAAGAAAAAAGGATTTGCCGCCGCGATTAACAGAGAGGAGATAAAAAAAGGAATTGAAGAATTGGGGGTTGAAGAAACATTGCATTTTGAACTGGTGATTAGAGCTTTGAGCAAGGTAAAAAAGGAATTGGGATTTGGATGAAAATTCGAGTTAAAGTTATTCCACATTCTGTAAGAGAAGAAGTAATTAGGATTTCTGAAAACAAGTTAGTTGTACGCTTATTGGAAAGGGCTGAGAAAGGCAATGCGAATGCGAGGTTGAGAAAAATATTGGCAAAGGAGTTTAATGTAGGTGCTAAAGATGTTATTATAAAAAATCTGATGTCAAGGGAAAAGGTTGTTGAATTAATTAATCTCTAGTCTATTTATTTGGCTTTAGACTGCTCGGGGAATGAAGTTTAGCTTCTTTGAAAGTTGAAATTCGTGGTTTTATTGTTTTGTTTGTAAATAGAAAGAAATTGCTTGAACTGTGGCTGAAATTCTTTTTTGGAAATAAGAGATTTCCTGCCTCGCTATCCCCGCGCAAGCTGACGGGGTATTGCGCTCGGCTTTGAACGGAAATCTCTAATCACAAATACTTTGTTCTTGTGCCATCAAAGTCTGCGACTTTGAGGTGCCAAATTGACGACGCAGCAGAGCTGGAGGGTATTAAGCTTAATTTGGCAACAAAAGTGGAATTATTTGATTGAGTGAAATTTTTAATGCAGTTATTTTTTTCTGATATGTGAAAAAACTAATTTTGTGCTTTTGAAGCGAGGGAGACAGAATAGCAGAGAGTCTTATTGTTATTGTTAATTGTCTGATTTGAATGGCAATTATCGCGAGTTTTCTCGCGATTCGCCTTCAGTTTCCTTTTGCCGGGAAATTAACAAATCTCTCTAGAGTGAGATTATAATTTTATATTCAATTTATTTTTGTATTTAAACATACAGAGAGGTAAAAGATATCTATTCATTAATTATGATTGAATCATTGTTTTGTATTGAAAGCAACACAAAGATTATAAAGAAAAAGTGAGGAGATGTTTTGTAAAAAAGGGTTTGAGATTTAGTTATGAAATACGAGTATGCACCGGATTTGAAAGATAGGATGAGCGAGATAGTAAAAACTTTAGAAATGGCGCATATAGACTTGTCAAGGGTTGAGTGCCTGCGGAGCCGAGGTTCATCTTCACAGAGGACGATAGCACGGTGTCACACAATTGGAAAATTGATGCAGAAGGCGATGAAAGTCAAGGCATTTTATGCAATTGAGTTTCTAGAGAGATTTGAGAAACTATCAAGAAAAGAACAGGATAAGGTGATAATACATGAGCTGATGCACATTCCTCAGACTTTTGGAGGAGGATTCAGGCAGCATGATTTTGTATGCGAGGAGAATGTAGAGATAATGCACGAACGATTTGAAAACATGAGGGATGCTAAAGGAAAAGAGAATCTTGGATTTACAGAGGTTCCAGTCAAGGAAAAGCCAAGAGGTTTTAATTGGTTTAGTTGAAGCATCACAAATAAATTCTTAGGATAAATATTACAAGTGTTACAAACTTTCAGGAAGGATTACGGCATATTATTTTGGAATAATTGCATCAAATAAAAAGACTCTAAAATTTGTTATCGCTGCAGGAGCAGACCTAAGAATAAAACGATTTAATTTGCAAGTTTGATTATTTATTTTTAAACAATTTTTTCTTAAAAATGAGTTTTGGATTTTTTATTGGTTGTAGGAGAAAAATCTTACTTAATTTTTAATTTCAATTTAACTTAATTTATTGTAGGGTAAAATTAAGATTAACCTTATTTTTTGTTTAGAGTGAAACTTATTCAGACACGAAAGATTATAAAGTATTTTTTCCTTTGAAAGTCACTAAAAAAAGAAGGTTGTCCTACATTGGTTTATAAGAAATATACTAGGAAGAATGGCAAGACATATGGTCCTTATTTGTATCATAATAAACGTGTAGGCGACAAGATAGTGACATTTTATCACGGCAAGGGTGAAAAGGAAAAAAATTACAGAATTCTTGCCCTTTGGGCTTTGATTTTTTTAATTTTAGGGATATTTTCATGGTTTTTTTACATAGGGGGGATTGTATTGCTTGAGCCAAGCAAACAAGTTAATCTTGCTTTAGATGTCCAAGTTCCTGGAAAACTAATGGGGGGAGAGCTGCCAGTGAAAATAAAAGATGAAGCGAAGAATGTAGAGTTTAGCTTAGCCGTGAAAGGTGGAAAAAGCCCGAAAATAATTAACAAACCCTTTAAAGAGGTTGCAAAAAAAGTTGAAAGCCCCGAGACCATTAAACAGAAAGTTTATCCAATTCTTAGCGTTATTTATATGTACCAAGAAGTTTCAAGCAGCATTGGCAAGGAATGCCAAAATAGTTTGGATTGCATTGCAGGAGAGGTTTGTTCACAAGGAATTTGCGTTTCAAAAATCGAAAGTACGGAAGGTAATGTTACAAATGGTAGCGTGGAAAATGAAACGATTGTCGGCGGCGGAGGTGGCGGGGGAGGTTCTTTTGGTGAAACATACCAAAAGGGCAACGGATATTACGGAGACTCTGGAGGAACTCAGGGCGGTTCTACAAATGTTCAGTCTGAAGGCTTTCCTATTTATTCTCAAGAAGGAACTGAATGTTTTAATTGCGCAAATGAAGAAGGCGACAATTTATTGGTAATAGGCGGAACTGGCGGTTCAAAAGAAAATCCATTCACTGCTAAAGCGATATTTGATGGGGAATTTAGGGCTCAGGTGAGCAAGGAAAAGCCATTCAATGATGCTGACTACAGGCAGGGATATGAATTAAAAATATTGGAAGTAAAAAAACTAAGCGGCGAGAAGTTGCCAATTGAAAATGTAAGGGTTGAAACAGCAGGTAAGAATTACATTATAAGCACTGATTATTCTGAAGAAGTTGAGCTACCAGGTGAAGGGGAAATTTATCAAATTGATTTGTCTGAAAGCGGACTTATTGCCCCATATTCCAATGGCGAAGTTGAAGTTAATATTTATGATATAAATGGGAATGTAATCAGCAAGCAGAAATATTTTTTTGAGGTTGAGCGGGGCATTAGCCTGCCTACACCCCTTACAGATAATGGGGTGGTGAAAGCTGTAGAAGAAGGCGATGAAGGGAGTGTAAGCTGGCAGCAGAGCTTTTCGCGTCCGGAAAATGTGGAAGGCAAAATTGGGTTTGCAATATCAACTTCTCCTGAGGCTATAAATAAATTTAACAGTTTTAAATCATATGATAAAGAAGGAAATTTAGTGGAGGTGGTTAAAGGTGATGAAAATATTCGTCAGAGGGACCTCATAAGAAAATCAAGCGGGGAAATTTCCAATTTAATGAAGGTACCTGCTGGAAATGCAGAGATTCTCGAAGAATCTGGTGTTACAAAAACCGTTGAAACTGAAGCGGATGCGTCACCTGAAGCTAGAGCTGTGGAGAACAGAGGTAGTTCTGCTGTTTCTGAAGATAGTGAAGCGCCTTCATCGGCAAATTTTGTAACTGGAGAGGTAATTTCTGAAGAAGGGAGTGATTATTATGTAACTGTAATGCCTAAAGGTGTTTATGCAATAGATGTGGAGTATCAAACTGATGCCCCGATTAAAAAGCAGTATAAAGATGGTAATGAAATCAAAGTTAAAATATTGGCGCCAGAAAATAATAACCTTTTCAATAATCTGCCAATTGAAGTTAGTGTTAATGTTGAACTGCCAAAATACCCAGAGCCGATAACAGTTCTGGACAAAAATGATGAAAAGATGGACTTTAGGATTGAAGAGAACTTTGGAGAAATCTCCTTTATCGGAAAGGTTGGAGAGGATTACCGCATTATAATTGTTGTTGTGAAAGCAGCGCATTTGAATTCAAGCAGGAACTTCATTTCGGATATTTATGAGTCTGTTAAAGAGTTGGATGGAAACTGGAGCGAGGCGATCAAAGATGGAGATTTTGTGCGATTGGAGTTTGAACAGAAGCTTGACAATACTCGAGATATTACTATTTATCCGAGAGTCGTTAGCGGAAAGCCAAGGATTGAAGTTTATGAGGTTGATTCCAATGTCGGAATTGCTATGTTTACTAACTTGAAAAGTAATGAGTACAACAAAGTTTTTCTTACGAAATTGAACGGGACTCAGGATTCTTTTGACTTGAGAGTTGTGAATGGAAGCGTTGAGTTTGATCATATTATTGACCCGAGTGATGAAAAGGCAAATTACATTGATATAGATCAATGCCAAAATCTTTTCAGTTCCAACGCGATTTACAGATTGGTTCAAAATATTTCTCCAATTAATGAATGGCTGCAGCCATGTTTGATAATAAATGCCTCAAATATAACTCTTCAAGGAAATGGAAACTCTATTAATTATTCCTCGGATGGATGTACAAGCCCGACTACATACAGCTGTTCGGGAATTGCAATAAACGGCGGAAGAAACATTGTGATTAATAACATAAATTCTGTTGGTTGGGAGGATGCTGGTGTTGCTATTAATTTTAACCCCTCTGGACAAATAATAATAAAAAACAGCAATTTGTCAGGAAACGGATACGGAATCGCATATTATGGCTCCGGACTGATGAACAACGTAACTATTTTGAACAATACTCTAGATTTTAATTTAAATAAAGGAATCTCGCTTAAAGGCTCTGGAAATTTGATTTTCAACAACTCACTGAATGGAAATGCCGACTACGGAATATATTTAGGTTCATCAACCAACAACACTCTAT
>CAYZNI010000039.1:0-7654 GCA_964479755.1 Candidatus Woesearchaeota archaeon | reverse complement strand
AAAGTCTCCCTCAGAAGTCTATTTTAGGGTATGACATATGTCAGTGGATAGCACAGTTTTTAAATTTTAACAAAATTTAAAAGATATATTGATTTCTTCTAGATATGGAAAATGAATATTTGCGCGTTTTGGCAGTTTGCAAGCATGAAAGGGATTCAAAAGAGGCTCAAGCTTGCGATACTATCTTGAAAAACGGCTTCAGGGTAAAATATTCCTGGAAAAATACTTTGAAGAAAGGAGATTTGAAGGATGTAGACTTAGTTGTTTCAATTGGTGGAGACGGAACTGCGCTCTCTGCGGCACATTACTTGTTTGATAAACCTCTTTTAGCTGTGAATTCAGCCCCGGAAACAAGTGAAGGAGCTTTAACAACTATTACAATTCCTCAACTTGAAAATAAAATGGATGAAATTAAAAAGGGCGAACATAAAGTTGAAAGATTGGAAAGAATTGAAGTTAGCATTAATGGAAAATTAAAAGAGCCTATTGCTCTTAATGAAGTCTTTATTGCGAACGAGAAGGCTTACCAGATTTCAAAGTACGAAGTCAAGATAAAACGCGGCGGGAAAGTTGAGAAAGAGAAGCAGTTTTCTTCCGGAGCGATATTTGCAACTGGCACAGGTTCCACTGCTTGGTTTGGTTCTGCAGGAGGAGAAAAGTTTTCACCTCAAGAGAGATTCATCAAGATGCTTGTCCGAGAACCATATATGAGGAATCTACACAGATTTAGCATTTTGAAAAGGACTATCGAAGAAGGCGACGAAGTTGAGGTTACAGCCCTAACAAAAATGGTGTTGGCTGTGGATTCTATTAGAGAGTTCAAGCTGAAAGAAGGAGATAAAGTTGTCATTAGGACTTCTAGATATCCTTTGCTGAGAGTGAAATAGTCACTTTAGAAACGGCTGGATGTATTCACGCATCATTGCATATAAATCTGGAGCGATTTTTTTGGCAAGTGGCAAATAAAAAGACTTACAATCTTTGATTTTATTTCTTATAGTTTTCTTTTTCAGACCGGGGTGGAGTGTAGAACAATTGTGCGTTGTATCAGCAAGTTTAATAAGTTGCACCTTATAGTCAGATTTTCCAATTCTTTTTTTGTATTCTTCGCGACTAACATCACGGGTTAGAGCCGAAACAATTCGCGCAACTTCCGAGTTGAATTCTTTCTCTATTTTTTCCCTTGTTACATTGCAGTCTTCAATAACATCGTGGAGATATGCAGCACAGAGAGTATTTTCATCAGTAATGCCTATACCTCGCAAAAGCGCAACAACGCCGATAATATGCGTGAAGTAGGGTGTCACTCCGTCTTTTCTATATTGGTTTTTGTGGGCTTTTAAAGCAAAATCCCTGGCTTTCTTTTCTAAATACATTAATATCTTCCACCCAAATAAACTTCTTTAATCTTTCGATTCTTTAAAATTGAATTTCCAGAACCTTGCAGAACAATCTTGCCGTCCTCCAAAAGAACAGTTTTATCTGCAATTTCCAGGGCTTTTTTTGCATTTTGCTCAACTAAGAGAATTGAGATTCCCTCTTTTTTAAGCTCTTTAATTATGGAGAACAATTCGATTTGCAAAATTGGTGAGAGCCCAAGAGAAGGCTCATCCATCATTAATATTTTTGGAGACTGCATCAAGGCGCGGGCAATTGCGAGCACTTGCCTTTGACCGCCGCTTAAGGCATAAGCGAAAAGGTTTTCACGCTCTTTTAGAATTGGGAATTTTTTGTAAACGAAGGCAATTTTTTCTTGAAAGTTTTTTTTGTCTGCAACTATTTCTAAATTTTCCTTAACCGTTAAGTTTCCAAAAATTACCTTTCCCTGATTTATGTAACTTATTCCTTCGGAAATTAGTTCATGCGGATTCAGTTTGAGAAGGTTTTTATTATTGAATTTTAATGTGCCAGAAATTACATTTGCCAGCCCAAAAACAGATTTTATTAAGGTGCTTTTTCCCGCACCGTTGGGTCCGATTAGAGCCACAATTTCATTTTTTTCAATGGAAAGATTAATACCTTTCAGAATCTCCAGACCATTGTAGCCGGCGTGCAGATTTTCAATTTGCAGAGTCATTTTCCCAAATAGGCCTCCAAAACTTTTTGATTTTTTTTAATTTCTCTTGGAGAACCTTGAGCGATTACTTTTCCGTAATCCAAAACGTAAATATAATCTGCAAGACCCATGACGAAATTCATATCGTGCTCAATCAACAAGATAGTCTCACCTTTTTTCATTAATGATTTGAGAATTTTTTTAATTTCCACGCGAATCTTTGGATTTATTCCTGCGACCGGCTCATCCAACATAAGCACTTTGTGCGGCTTTGCGACTGCGATTGCTAAATCTAAAAGCTTCCGCTGGCCATAGCTCAAATCTGTGGCATAAAATTTGGAGTATTCTTGCAGGTTTACAAGAGATAAAATATCAGAAATCTTTTTATTTTTGTTAGAGGATTTTTTAAAAACTGATTTCAGCAATTTCTCGTCAGATTCTGATAATGCAATTTCAAGATGCTGCCCAACAGTTAGATTTCTAAAAAGCCGCACTTCCTGAAATGTTCTTGAAACGCCTAATTTTGCAACTTGGAAATCAAGCAGCTCTGTAAGATTTTTTTCATTCAGCATTATCTCCCCGCTATCTTGTTTCAAAATTTGAGAAATTATATTAAACAAAGTCGTCTTACCGCTGCCATTAGGACCGATTATTGCAGTTATTTTTTTATTTCTAATTTCAAGATTACATTCTGACAAGGCTTGCAAACCTCCGAAGGATTTTGAAATAGACTTAATGCGCATCATTCCAAGTCAACCCTCCCTAAAATACCTCTGGGCTTGAACATTACAATAATAAGCAGAACCAAAGAATATATTACCTGCCTTACTGGTCCGAGAATGGAGCTTGGAATTGAAACAAATCTTAAAATTTCTGGAATTAAAATAACAATTATTGTTGATATAACTGAACCTGTTAAAGAGGCTATGCCTCCAATAATGACAATTGTTAAGACCAGGATAAGTTCGTCTATGTAGAAACTTGAGGGCGCAATAAAACTTATATAGTGGGCAAAAAGACTGCCGGCTAGACCGGCAAAAAAAGCCGAGATGGCCATTGACTTGTATTTTAATTTTGACGTGTTTTTTCCTAGTATTTTTACAGTGGTCTCATCATCCCTTGTGGCTTCCAATAATCTTCCAAAGGGGGAGCGGACTATTTCACTTAAAATGAAAAAAGAAAGAACTGCAATTACTACTACCAATGCCAAATAAGAATAATTTGAGGACAAAATGAAACCGAAAAAACTCGGTCGGGGAATTCCGGCTACACCTAATGGACCATTGGTCAGGAAGGTCATATTCTGGAGCAATGAATAGACGACAAAAGCAAATCCTAAAGTTGCCAGAGCGTAATAATCGCCTTGAAGTTTTTTTGTGGCAAAAATTAAAATGAAACCAAAAAAACTAGAAATAATACCTGCCAACAGAAATGAAGAAATGAAAGTAACTCCTTGGAGGTTTAATAAAGCAGAGGTATACGCTCCAATTCCAAAAAGAGCCACGTGCCCAAGGTTTAACATTCCAGTATAGCCAAGAACTAAGTTCAAACTTATAGCGAGAATTAAATAAATTCCAATAAAGATTAAAAGATTAATTATATAAGGAACTATCATCTGAGTCTCCTGTCAATTCCAAACAACCCGTTTGGCTTAAATAAGAGAAATATAAAGAGAAGAGCGAATGCGATTGCGTCCTTGTAAGTTGAAGGCAGGTACCAAATTCCATAGTTTTCTGCCAGCCCTAGAATATATCCGCCGAGCAAAGCTGCAGGAACGCTTGTCACTCCTCCAATTACTGCTGCTGTGAAACCTTTAATAATAAGATTTGTTCCCGCGACGGGAGTTATATTCTGATCTAGAGTAACAAGAATTCCGGCTATTCCTGCTAGTGCTGAGCCAATTAGAAAAGAATTTTGAACAACTGAACGATAGTTTATTCCTACCACTGAGGCTAATTCCTTGTTGTCAAAAATAGCACGCATTTGCCTTCCCAAAGAGGTTTTTTCCAGTAAAAGATAAAGAGCGATAAACAAAATGCAGGAAACTAGAATTATATAAAGCTGCAATGAAGTTATTGTTGCTCCGGCGAATGAAATACTTTTTGCTGAATATAGTTCAATTGTTTTAACATCCGGCCCATAAACTGCTTGAATAAGATTTTGAAACAAGATAAGCACGGCAATTGAAGCAATTAGCAGGATCACGTTGCTGGCCTTTCTTTTTTGCAAAGGAGAATAAATTATCTCGTAAATAAACAGACCGAAAAGAGAGGTTACTGCAATTGCGGGAAGCAAAGTCAAGAATAGGGGAAACTTTGCAAGAACAACTTCAGTATAAACAAGATAACCTGCAAAAACAACTGCAATGCCGTGTGCGAAATGCATGAATTTATTAGTTCCATAAATCAATGAAAAGCCGCTCGCTACCAGAGCATAAATACTGCCGGCGATTAGGCCATTAATTGTTAATTGAAGTAACAATGACATTGCATTTGGCGATAGAAAATATCCTACTGAAGCCTAATCCATTCACCTTTCTTGAGCTGGTAGACTTCATAGTTTCCTGAGATGTCTCCATTTAAGTCAAAGCTGATTCTTCCTGAGGCACCATCAAAGCTAATTCCATAAAGGCCGTTCTTAATTTGCTCGCCTGTCTTTGCGCCTTGCTTGATTGTCCTTGCCAATGCTGAAAATGCATCATAACCTTGGGCTGCAAACGGACCAGGAGATTCATCATATTCGCTTCGGAACTTGGAGTTGAATTCAAATGAACCGGAGCTTACCGAGGTAACAATAAGATTTTGAGCCTGTGTCACTTTTGCAACTTCAGGGGCTTTCAATCCTTCCGAACCAAAGATTGCAGCGTTAATTCCCAACTGTTTGATTTGTTTCAGCGCTGCGACAGAAGAGTCTGGTGAGTTGCTTATTATGAAAACCGCATCTGGTCTTGACGCCTTTATTTTAGTTAATTGAGTTCGCAAATCGGTTGAGCCTCGCTCAAATGATTCTGAGGTAGTAATGTTGCCCTGAAAATCCTTTTCCAAAACGCCGTCAAATCCAACACCATACTCTTCGTTTCCATAAAGAACTGCGACTTTTCTATAACCTTTTTTATACAATAAGTCAGCTGCGAACGCTCCCTGAAGAGCGTCACTCGGAACTGTTCTGAAAATAAAGTCTCCTGAGTCAGTTATTTTTGGCGAGGTTGAACTCGCAGAAATTAGAACTACTCCCTTAGACTCGGCAATAGGGGCTGCTGCAAGTGTAGCACCGGAACAGACTTCCCCAACGATTGCCTGAACGCCGTCAATATCAATTAATTTGTTAATGGCGTTTACTGCTTCTTTTGGATCACATCCTGAATCTTCATAGACTATTTCAACATTGTCAAAGTCTGCCTCTTTTTCAGCAAGGTCAACGCCCTGCTTGATACTTAAACCATAGCTCGCGGCATCACCAGTCAGAGGGCCCATGAAACCAATTTTAATATTTTGAGGTTCTTCAGAATTTGTGTTAGCTCCAAAGTTCCCTGTAATTGAACCTCTATAATTGTAAAATAAAACTGCGGCGAGAATTACTATAACGCCAATCAAAATCCAGGTAAAACCTCCAGAAGATTCCTGTTGCTCAGAATCCATTTCAGATTTTTCTGATTTTTTCTCTTTTTTGTCATCACTCTTTTCAGAATCTTTCATACATAAAGCTTTATTGTTAAATATTTAAACATTTTTATTGTGTGATGTATATTAATCAATTTAGTAAATTAAAGTTTCAAAAAAATTAACTACGAAAAAAGTTGATTTTTGCAATAACAATATTTCTTCACAAGATTTAAATAAATCAATAATGAAATAAAACGGTTATGCAAAAAAATATAATTGAGGTTGAAAATCTGACGAAAAAATTTAAGGAACTTGTAGCGGTGGACAAAGTTTCATTTGAAGTTGCCGAGGGTGAATTTTTTGCTTTTCTTGGGCCTAATGGCGCGGGAAAGACGACTTCAATAAAAATGCTTACTACCCTATTGCATCCAACCTTTGGAGAGATAAAAGTCAACGGATTTGACACTTTGCACGAGCAGGCGAAAGTCAGAAACTCGCTGGGAATTGTTTTTCAGGACCCGAGTTTAGACAATGAGCTCACAGCCTGGGAGAACCTGGAGTTTCACGGAGTTCTTTACAGTGTACAGAAAAAAACAAGAAGAGAAAGAATTGATTACCTGCTGAAATTCGTTGGCCTTTGGGACAGAAGAGACGATCCTGTAAAGACGTTTTCAGGCGGAATGAAAAGGAGACTTGAGATTGCTCGCGGATTGATTCATCATCCAAAGATTTTATTTTTGGATGAGCCGACGCTGGGACTTGACCCTCAAACTAGGAATCATCTTTGGGAGTATATAAAAGAATTGAACAAAAAAGAAGGAATGACTGTTTTTTTTACAACTCATTATATGGAAGAAGCAGAGAAAATGGCTGACACCGTTGCGATTATTGACCATGGCAAAATAATCAAAAATGGAACTCCCAAGGAGATTATTTCTGCCGCTAAAACTAAGTCTCTTGAAGAAGCTTTCCTGAAGTTGACTGGACATACTATAAGGGATGAAACCGGCACTAAGAAGGATGCGATGCGCACAGATGCGAAAGTTTGGAGGAATGTATAATGGGTGCTATATACATAATGTGGCTTAGACAATTGAAAAGATACTGGCGCTCTAAGGGAAGAATGATTGGATTTTTAGGGCAACCGTTATTGTTCCTAATAGCTCTTGGCTTTGGTTTTGGTCCGATATACCAGAGGGCAGGCGGTGGAAATTATCTTGAGTTTCTTGCGCCTGGAGTGGTGGCAATGACGATTCTTTTCAGTGCTATGTTCAACGGAATGGAAGTTATCTGGGATAAACAGTTTGGATTTTTAAAAGAAACTTTAGTAGCTCCTATACCAAGATACAAAATTATGCTTGGAAGAACATTTGGAGGGACCACTGTCTCAATTTTACAAGGTCTGATTGTTTTTGCTATTTCACTGCTAATTGGATTTGAAATAACTAATTTGAAGATGCTGCCTATCGCTTTGCTTTTCATGGGCCTTATCGCTTTGCTGTTTACAGCGGTCGGAATCGCGATAGCTTCAAAACTTGAGGACATGCAGGCTTTTCCTATTATAATAAACTTCGTAATTATGCCATTGTTCTTTTTGTCCGGCGCACTTTTTCCTTTGGACTCTGCGCCTAAAGTGCTTGGAACTATTTCGGCTTTCAATCCTCTTAGCTACGGAGTTGATGGAGTTCGAGGCGCGCTTTCAGGAGTTTTCCACTTTGGACTGATGAAGAGCTTTTATGTTTCTGCGATATTATCTGTGATTGCGATTTTGATTGGGACTTATCTATTCTCGAAAGTTGAGGTTTAAGTTTCAACTTTTCTAATTCAATATTAAATTAACCTATAAAAGATATCTGAAAATAAAATCCAAAAATCTCAAAATTATTTCAAACAATATCAGACTATAATTATAACTTATTTGCGCCATTTAGTTATAATAATATTTGGTGATTAGCTAAATTCCGCACTAAACTAACCTCCTCATACATATATCAAA
>CAYZNI010000038.1:0-7657 GCA_964479755.1 Candidatus Woesearchaeota archaeon | reverse complement strand
AAAGTCTCCCTCAGAAGTCTATTTTAGGGTATGAAATATGTCAGTGGATAGCACAGAGGGCTTGCAAATTAGTAATGTTTAAAAGAGTTTATTTTGTAGATTATCCATGTCAGAGAACAAAGTTGGCAAAATTCCGTTGCACGTGGCGATTATACCTGATGGGAACAGGCGCTGGGCGAAGGGCAAAGGGCTTAAAGAAACCGCAGGGCACGTAATGTCTGGAAGCTATAAAAATATGAAAGAGCTGTTTAGCGCAGCTAAGGATCTTGGGGTGAGATTTGTTTCAATTTGGGGATTTTCTACTGAAAACTGGAAGAGAAGTGATGGTGAGAAGAAAGTTTTGTTTGATGTTATTCTTAAAGGCTTAAATGGTTTTATTGAAAATGCGGAGAAAGAGAAAGTTGGATTTAGGGCTATTGGCCGACGTGATAGACTGCCGGAGAAGGTTTTGAAGAAGATTTTGGAATTAGAAGAGAAAACAGCGAAGTTCAAAGATTTTACAGCAGTGTTGTGTATTGATTATGGCGGTCGAGATGAGATTGTGAGGGCTGCGAATAAGATTGTTAAGCATGGGCTGGAAGTTGATGCAGGAGAGTTTGGCAATTTTCTTGACACAAAAGGAATTCCCGATGTTGAATTAATAATCAGAACTGGGGGTGAGCAAAGACTTTCAGGATTTATGCCTTTTCAGTCGGTTTATGCTGAAATTTATTTTAGTGAGGTTTATTTTCCAGATTTTAAAGGCGAAGAGTTGAAAAAAGCGATTGGAGATTTTATGGAGAGGGAAAGAAGGTTTGGGAAATAGTTAGAAAATTATATCGATTAGTTCGGAAGTGTTAATTACTTTGATTTTGTCTTGTTGTTTAAGAAGATCTTCTTGGCTCCATAAATTCAAATTTTCTTTGAGGCAGAGAGCAAGAAATTCAGAATCTGCAATATCTGGAGAGATTTTTTCTGCTTTATTTAGAAATTCTTGATAGTAGTTTCTTTCAAATATTTTAACGATTAGTTTTAGTTCATTGAATATACTTTTAAATTGTGATTCGTCAATTTTACTTTTGGATTTTATCAGCTCTTTATATTTGATTATTTCTTCTTCGGCTTTTTTAGGAGCAATTAATTTTAGTTCATTGGATAGAATTAAACTTCTTGTAAAGGAGTCTTTTTTAAAGAAGCTGAACAGAACGTTAGTGTCTGCTACGAGTTTCATCTTTTCTTCCTTTTCTTATTAGTTGGACTGCCCAATCGTTAAATTCTTGGTCTTTTTTGAGATGAGCTTTTAGCTCTTCCTTCAGAGACATTTGGTTTACTTTTTCAATCAGAGTTTTTCTGACTATTGCAGACCAGTTTATTTCCGGAAATTCTTTCATTTTTTTCCTGATTTCCTCAGGGACTGAAACTGTAATGCTTACCATTTTTCGTGTGTAAACGTAAAGTCGTTTAAATATTTAAAGTTTTCGGCGGGGAAAGGGTTCAAGAAATGATTGTTATTAATTGCATAGTAGTTACAAACAAAAGGTTTATATAGCCTAAGTTTTTAGAAATTGCATGACACAAGCTTACAAAGAAGTGCAAATTGGGAAGGGAGCGATTTACAGAGTTGACGCTCCATTTGATGAAGCTTTAGAAGTTTTGGGAAAAAATTTGATTTCTACTTGGAGATTAGCGAATGCAAGAATGCAGACTGATAAAGCTAATTCTTTAAACACTTACGGAAGTTATAATGGAGAAGGATTTGTTTATGCTGCGAAGTCAGAGCCTTTAATTGTGAGGGCAAGCCCGCTTTTGGATTCTAAATTGGCAAGAAAAGCAATTGAAGCAAACAGGCAAGGAAGGTATTTTACGACTGAAGATAGAAAGCTGTATGATGAGCAAAGAGCAATTGCGGAAAAGAATAAAGATAAAGAACCTTTCAAAAGACAAGCAATAATTTTGCCTTCAAGAGGTAATTTTGAAATTTCTTCTGAATTGAACGCGGAAACATTTGAATTTTTGTTCGGCAAAGATGGAAAGAAATACCTTAGTTTTGTTGGAAGAAATAATTTAACTGTTTATCTTGTTGATCCTTCAACTGTTGATTCGCAAAATGGAACTTTATTGACGCAATCTTGGCTCCATAGAGTTGTCCTCGGCTCGGTTGTCTCTGGCGACAACAGGTACCTGGGCTACTACTATAGAGTTCGCGGGGTGTGTGCGCCGTTAGGCGCTTTAACGAGCGAAGCGAGTTCGGCGCAAAAAATTTCAAGAGACAAAGTTAAAGTTCCTTATACTTCAAGGCAATTAGATAAAATGGCAGAAGTTTTAGACGGAGTTAGGCAAGGAAATTTACCTGCTTCAAGACTGGAAAAAGTTGCTCAATTTATTCAAAATTTAAGAAAAGAATAAAAAGTCCTTTTTGTTATTTAGTCTGCCTCAATAGTGGAGGCCACACGCAGGCATATTAGCGTTTTGCTTCAATGCAATTCCAGTAAAATTCAACTGCGACCTCGCTTTTAGACAAGCACGAAGCAGTGGTGGTAATTGGTATGCTTGCTACTTATGGCTCCATAGAGTTGACAACGGCTCGGATGTCACTGGCGACAACAGGAACCTGAACTACAACAATAGAGTTCGCGGAATGGCTTCCACAGGAGGTAATATGAGATACAAAGACAGTTTATACAACCAGATAATTTCTTTTGATAATTTGTATCTTGCTTGGAGAAAAGCTCGGAAAGGAAAAACTAAGAAAAAATACGTTATTGAATTTGAAAAATATCTGGAGAGGAATCTTTTGGATTTACAGTTTGAACTGAAAAATCAATTTTACAAGCCGTCGCCTTTGGAAAATTTTATTCTTCGTGACCCAAAAACAAGAGTTATTTCAAAATCAGATTTTAGAGACAGAGTTGTTCATCACGCAATTGTAGATATTCTAGAACCGATTTTTGATAAAAGTTTTATTTATGATTCCTATGCAAACAGAAAAGGCAAAGGAACACTTTTTGCTTTGAAAAGATTTGAAAAATTCAGGAGAAAAGTTACTAAGAATTTTAGTTCTAAAGGATATTGTTTGAAAGCGGACATTAAACATTACTTTCAAGAAGTTGACAGAGAGATTTTGTTGAAGATTATTTCTAAAAAGATTAAGGATGAGAAAGTGATTTGGCTGATTGAGAAAATCGTTCAGCCGAATTACTCTTGTAGAGAGAGAGAGTAATGAGAACTTGTCCCCGCCCACCCGCCCAACGAAATTGGATGCACAAAGTGAAAGCGCTCGTTTTGTTAACAAAATTAGTCTTCACTCGCGCAACTTAAAAAATGAAAAGGGAATGCCTCTGGGAAATTTGACGTCGCAGTTTTTTGCGAATATTTATTTGAATGAACTTGATAATTTTGTTAAGAGAAGATTGCGAGTTGAATATTATATCCGTTATGTTGATGATTTTGTTTTATTACACAATTCTGAAGAGAAATTGGAAATTTGGAAGGGAGAAATCGATAAATTCTTGAGAGAAAAATTAAAATTGGAATTGCATCCAGATAAGTCTAAAATAATTTCATTATCGAATGGAATTGATTTTGTAGGCTTTAGGAATTATTACCATTTCAAATTGCTGAGGAAAAGAAACATAAGAAAGATTATTTCTAATATTAAACGATTTGAGCAAAATAAGATAAGCAAAGAGCAAATTATTGAGATTTTTCAAGGCTGGAACGCGTATGCAAAATGGTCTGATAGTTTAGAATTGAGAAAGAAAGTTTTAAGTAGGATAAATTTAGTTAAATTTAATGGATAATCAAAAAACAGCGAGAAAAAATTTGCTTAGAGAAGCTGAAGAAGTTTCTGGAGTAAAAATTGAGGGATATAATTTTGATAAAGGAGTGAACTGGGAGAAATTAGTCAAGAGTTTTGATTCGACAGGAATGCAGGCGTCGGAGTTTTCAAAAGCAATTTCGATAACTAATGAAATGATTGGAGAAAAGGCGTTTATATTTTTGGGATATACCTCAAATATGGTTTCTTCAGGATTGAGGGATGTTTTTAGATATTTAGTTCAGCACAGGAAAGTTAATGTTTGTGTAACGACTTGTGGTGGCATCGAGGAAGATGTTATCAAATGTTTGGGAGATTTTTATTTGGGGAGTTTTAGGGCCTCGGGAAAAGATTTGAGAGAAAAAGGCGTGAATAGGATTGGAAACATATTTGTTTCGAACAATAGGTATATCGAGTTTGAGAGTTTTTTGCAGCCTATACTTGAAGAATTATGGCAGGAGCAGTCAAAAAAAAAGAGAGTTTGCACGGCTTCAGAGCTGATTTGGAAAATTGGAGAGAAAATTGGCGATGAGAAAAGCATTTGCTATTGGGCGTGGAAAAACAAGATAAAGATTTATTGTCCTGCAATAGGGGATGGCGCAATTGGAGACAATATCTACTTTTTTAATTCAAAGAGACCTCAGTTCAAGATAGACTTGGTTGGCGATATTAAAGAATTCAATGATTCAACGGTTGGACTGAAAAAGTCCGGGGTGATAATTCTTGGCAGTGGCATTGTTAAACACTCTATATTGAATGCAAATATGCTGCGGAATGGCGCAGATTATGCGGTTTATATAAACACTGCGCAGGAATATGACGGTTCTGATTCCGGGGCGTTGCCAGAGGAGGCGGTATCGTGGGGAAAAATATTGCCTCGAGCCAAGAGCGTCAAGGTTTTTGGTGACGCGACGATTTTATTTCCGATTTTGGTGGCTGAAAGTTTTGCTTCAAACAAGAAATTATAAAAATGCCTTATTACTTGTTGGAAAATGAAACAAAAGGAAATTGTAGAGGGTATGATCGGACTCGAGATTCATGTTTATCTTGTTACTAAGGAAAAATTGTTTTGCAAGTGCCGAGCTGTTCGAGAGAAAGGGGTTATACCTAATAGTTTAATTTGCCCAATATGCACAGGACAACCCGGAGCGAAGCCAATGCTGCCTAATAGAATTGCTGTCGAGAAAGCTGTACAAGTTGCTTTGATGCTCGGATGTAAAATCAATGAAAAATTAAGGTGGCAGAGGAAACATTATTCGTGGCCCGACTTGCCGAAAGGTTATCAGAATACGCTTTCGGGACCCCGAGCGTTTCCTGTGGGTGTGAAAGGAAATTTTTACGGGATCAGAATAAATGAGATGCATCTTGAGGAAGACCCCGCAGCTTGGAATCCTGAAACGGGCGAGGTAGATTACAATCGCTCAGGGTTTCCGCTGGTTGAAATTGTGACCGAGCCGGACTTTTCCAGTTCGGAAGAAGTTATGGACTGGCTGAAAATTTTGCTTAAAAATTTGGAGTATCTGAAAGCAGTGGCGGCTGATTCCGGAATAAAGGCAGATGTTAATGTCAATATTCCAGGAAAGACGGAAAGAGTTGAAATTAAAAATGTCAATTCAATTGAAAATGTTGGGATTGCTATAGAGTTTGAGCTGGAAAGACAGGCGCGCGAGGGAAGTGTGCTCGAGACAAGAAGATTCGATGCTGAGAAAGGTAAGACAATTGTGATGCGAAGCAAAGAACAAGCAGAGGATTATCGATTTATTTTTGACCCGGATTTGCAGGAAATTGTTTTGAAAAGGGATTTTGTCGAAATGCAGAAGTTTAGATTGCCTGAATCTCCAGAGATTAAATTGGAGAAGCTTATTAAAAAGTATAAGATCGGAAAAGATGACGCGGAAGTTTTGGCGAAGAACTTGGATGTTGTTGAATTCTTTGAGGGCGTTGTTGCAGGCGGTGTAGATGCGGGATTTGCATTACATTGGATTACTATAGAATTGTTGAGGTTTTTGAATTATAATAAGAAGAAACTTGAAGAAGTTAATATGAAGGTGGAGCATTTTGTGGAATTGCTTAGTGCTGTTAAGAGCGGAAAAATTACTGAATTGCAAGGCAAACAAATTCTTAATGAATTTTATCCTATAAGTTACTCGTTAAAGGAGCGAGGGGTTGAAGGGAAGATTTCAGACTCTGGGGAATTAGAGAAGGTTTGCTTAGAAATAATTGGAAAAGAAAAAGACGTAGTTTCAAGATATAAGGCGGGAGATAAGAAACTTTTGAATTATTTAGTTGGAGAAGTTATGAAGAAGACAGCGAAAAGGGCGGATTTTAAAATTGTTAGAGAATTGATGGAAAAAATGTTGAGTTAAGAAAAGTTTATATATGCGTATGCATATGCATATGCATGGTTAAGGTAATATCTTTGTCGAATGAGGCGTACAGAAGACTGAAAGCAAGAAAGGGAAACAAGTCTTTTTCGGAAGTTGTGATAGAGTTAGATAGATTGAACATGAGAAAGGGAAATATAATGAAATTTGCTGGTGCGTTTGCAGGCAATGCTGATGAGTGGGAGAGAATAAAGAAAAAGATTTATTCGGATAGAGCAAAGGCTAAGTTGAAGGAGGTCAAATTATAATGTTTTGTTTAGAGACGAGTGTTGTCGTGGACTTTTTGCGTGGTAAAAAGGAAATTGTTGAGGGCGTCAGCAAACTAATCGAAGAAGGCGAAGTTTTTATTACAACCATTTCATTGTGTGAACTTTACAAAGGAGTTTACCAGTCTTCAAAGGCGGAAAAAGAAAGTGAAATATTGGAAAATTTTGTTGGGGAACTGAATGTTTTAGAACATAATGTTGAATCCTGCAGGAATTTTGGAGAGACTTATGCTGATTTGGAAAAAATGGGGCTTACTATAAAAGATTTTGATTTAATGATTGCATCAATTGTTAAAGCGAATGACATGATTTTGATTACGAGAGATAAAAAGCATTTTGAGAATACCGGTGTTAAATTTAAAATTTGTTAGCTAGTTAAAGAAATTCCAGATTTGCAGAACTGCAGTTAGGATTAATATTAAGGAAATGATGACTGCTAGAGTGTTTGTATAATAGATTGAATATTCGGGCTTTTTTTGTGGGTGTTTTTTCGCTTTTTTAATTATCGCAAGGATTAAGATTGTGGTGAGAGTTCCTGTAATTGTGCCACCAATGCTGAGAATATTTATGAATGAGGCTTTTTTTATTAAGCTGAGGAAAAGGAAGATTAAAATAGGGGGAATTGCAACTGAGAGCCACGCTGACCTTTTTGGTTTTTCGTAGTCAAATCTAAATGCGTCTATTAGAACATTTGAAAGTGAAAGATATACGTTGAACATGGTTATTACTCCTAAGAGTACAAAGATTTTTCCGAGAGAGAAAGTTGCAATTTCAGGAGTCGAGGAGCCTCTAGTGCCGACAACAATTGCTGTAAAAATAATGTAAATTATCGCTGTTAAGATAATTGATATTACAATTGAACTCTTTACTAGTTTTTTATTTTTACAAAGAGCACGTTCAACCTCTGGAATTGAGTCAAATCCCAAAAAGGCAAAGAGAATAACACCGAAGGGTACGAAAAAAAATTTTGGAGAGGATTGAGTGAGATTTTCTAATTGAATTTTGGGCGCAAATAATATGATGATTAGAGCAATAAGCATAAGTACAAGAGAGATTCCAAGTTTTTCTGTTTTTTTCATAGAGCGCAGTCCAAATAAAGATAGGAAGGCCTGGATTAGCCAGAAGCCAACAGCGAAATAAACTGAGTGTTTTGTTGAATTGAAAAGTAAGAATGAGAGGGACTGGCCTTCTCCGATAAGGTAGGCTGTCAG
>CAYZNI010000037.1:0-7691 GCA_964479755.1 Candidatus Woesearchaeota archaeon | reverse complement strand
GTGAGCTGAATCTTTTCAAGGTCAATAATATTAATTATTGCCTCTTGCTTAATTGCCTTTTCTCTGCCAACTTTGTAAGCGCCGGAGACCTGAAGAACTATATTATTACTGGAGTCATTCAAGACGCTGTCAACATGAAAAGAGTAACTAAATGAGTCTTTGCCTTTTTTGCCTTCCAATACTCCTTCTCCCGGAACAGCGTTTATATTTGGAATGTAGAAATTGATTTTGTTTTTAGAGCCGAAGTTTAAGCCTTCAACGACAAGAGAGCCCTTGTTTCCCCTGATGGAGCATTCCTGAATCTGCGAAGGCCTAACTTCGAATGAAGGGCCTGGCTTGTTTCTTGGCCTGCTGCCTAGAACCCTTATACGAGACTTGTACTTGCCAATATCTATATAGGAAGTGTCAAGAGCAATGTTGAATTTAATCTTATCCAGGTTGTTGTATCCGTAACCGAATTCTTCATCGGAAACTGAAATGTTCATCCCGATGCAGCCCTGCAGAATTGTGCCGTTTGAATTAAACTTGCAGGTGTAAACGGAGCTTTTTCCATTGAGCTCGAGAGTTAAAGACTCAATCGTCTCAAATTCGTTTTGAGTTTCTACAGAGATTATGAAATTTGTTGTCTCGCCCTTGAAAATAGACTTGTCTGTAATTGAGATTCCGAGAAAGAGCGCGCTTGCAGGTCCTGAGAGAATAAGGATTGAAATTATAAATAAAGTAATAAGCCAGGCGAATATTTTCACTCTCATTTTCTCTTTTTTTATGTTTTTATTATGCTTCACTTATATTTATACTTACGTTATTAACCATAAGTGACGATAAAAAACCAGATGAAAGATTTTTTTCTCTTCTGAACAATATGTTTCATTTCAGAAATTAATTTATATGAGCGATTTGTGGGATTTTGATGAAGAAGAAAGTGGTGGTTATGATTCCCGCGTTTAACGAGGAGAATAACATCGCGCAAGTAATAGATAAAATTCCTCGCGAGATTTTAGGTGTGGATATAGTTGAAATAATTGTTCTTGATGATTGTTCTTCTGATAAAACTGCTGAAGTAGCAAGAAAAGCAGGTGCGGATTATATTTATAGGAATATCAAGCGCCAAGGGCTTGGAGTAAATTTCAAGAACGGAATAGAACATGCGCTTAAACTTGGGGCTGACGTGATAGTCAATATTGATGGGGATGGACAATTCAATCCGGGAGAAATCCCAAAACTTGTTGCTCCTATTATTAGTAATGGGGCTGAAATGGTGACTGGCTCAAGATTCCTGCCTTCAAGTGTAACAAGAGGTATGCCGAATGCGAGAAGAATTGGAAATAAAGGATTTACAAGACTGATTAGCAGAATAACGGGAAAGAACTTTACAGACACGCAATGCGGCTTTAGGGCTTACTCGCGCGAGGCGGCTTTGAGACTGAACTTACATGGAAAGTTTACTTACACGCAGGAAGTTTTTATTGACCTTGTTGAAAAAGGCCTGCGAATTAAAGAAGTTCCGATTGAAGTCAGATATTTCAAGGAAAGAAAGTCAGCAGTTTCTGGAAACTTGCGCCGATACGGGCTTAAGTCTTTGGGGATTATCGCGAAAGCGACAAGAGACACCCAGCCATTGACGTTTTTTGGACTGCCTGCTTTATTTATTTTTCTTATTGGATTTTTAGGAGGGGCGTTTTCATTTGCTTTCTGGCTGATATGGAAAGTTACTACACCAATAAGAACATTATTTAACGTGTCTGTATTCTTGATGATAATCGGTTTTCTTCTTGGTGTTTTAGGGCTATTGGCTGACATGCTAAAGACATTGAAGAAAAACCAGGATGAGATATTGTACAGGATGAAAAGGGCGGAGTTTGGCGGAGGACTTATTTAATAAAAATTTATAAAGTTTGGAGGCCATGATAAAATATGGAAAAGGAATTCGGATTGAATATTGTTGTAAGAGAAGAAAATGAAGATGGAAAGAAGGTTTTCATAGTCAATAATGAAGAGCTAGGTGTAGCTGATTTTGGAGATACTCTAGATGAAGCTATCAGCAACTTCAAAAAATCAGTAACTCTTTACTTGGAAGCTTACCCTGACAAGAAAAAACTGCTAGCTAGAGAACAAAAACCCGTCTTGGTTTCTAGGATATTTCTTTAAAAAGGCGATTATTCAAACTTCTCTTTAGAAAAGTTTTTCAAATTCTTCTTTGTCAATTTCCAGTTGCCTTAGAATGTTGTGATAAATCCAAACAGCTATTTCTGGCCTGTGCATTGGAACATTTGTTGATTTTTTATTTTTTGGATTTTCTACAATAACTCCATGGTCTGTGCTTCTTATTTCTATGCCCCATATTTTTTCAACGCCTTAAGAAACTCTCTTGCTTTCAGGTTTCTGCGGTTCATCTTATTTTATAAAAAATACAATTTATTAAACAATTCGTACGCCTTTGAAATTACATCATAACTTGACTTCGCTAGATAAGGAAAATTAGAAATTCTTTACTCATGAGGTTTTGACAGTTGGGCATTTTTCTAAGATTTTTAGCGTTTTCTAAGTTAAAATATAGAATATTTCTGATAAATTTACCTAAAAATTGTTCTTTTCCAGTATAAATTAAGGTAGGAATAATCAATATCATAAATAATTGAATTATCTGCCAAACTCTTGCAATTTTTTTTAGTTACGAAATAGATTTTACACAGGGAATAGGCGAGAATTATCTGTCAATTCAAGTTGAGTAATCTTGAGTATCTTCAGTGGAAACTATGGTTAAGATTTTGTTCAACTGGCGAAGTCAAGTCATAAATACAATTATAGATTGTTGAATCAAAATGATGTTAACAAAAATATTTTTGATTCTTGTTTACAATAATGTTTATAATATTCCAAGGGGTAACTTTTTTATGAAAATTGAGGATATTCTTGGAGGGCAGGAGTTTTACTCAGTATGGAAATAAGAAAAAACCAGAACCTGCATGTACTAAAAGCGAGCACCATATGGCACTCTGACATACAGGATTTACCTGTAAGATTACATAAACGAGTGAATTATTTAAGCTTTCTGTTAACCAACTTGCTGGCAAGTCTGCTAGAGAGAAAGAGAAATGATATCCAAAGACAAGATAATTAACCTCGGGCTGATACTGGCTTTAATTCTAGTAGTTGGTGCTCTAGTCTATTTCAACTCCGGAGGCGGAGAAGGAATTTCTGGAAACGCAGTCGCAGTTGGAAAAATATCTCCTAATGGAAAAAACGCGACTCTGCTAAACTTGAAAGAAACATTGCCAGAAAAAGTTATTCCAGCAAAGAAGCATATTCCAGTAAATCTTTCTGATGATGATATACTTGTTTCATTCAGGTATGACGATATAACTTTTAAAACCAAGCAGAAACAAGTTTTAGAAAACGCGCTTTACCTCGCAAGAAAGTACAATATAACTTTTGACCTCGCCGTTATTGCAAAGCCTTTTGATGAAAAGGCAGACCCCGAAGTCTTCAAGATTTATCAGGACAACCAGGATGTTTTTGAGGTGGTGGCGCACGGGTGGACGCATGTTAATCCTTTAAATAAAAGTGGTCAAGGGGAGTTTTATGACCTAAGCGGTAATAAATCGATACCTTACTCAATTCAGGAAGAACATATTAAAGAAATGAAAAAAATATTTGAGAAAAATAATTTAAAATGGGGAGAAAAAATTTTCATTCTGCCTTGGAGTTCAGGTGATCAAAATACAATAAAGATAGCAAAAGATCAAGGATATAGAATTATGACTCAATTATTTGTGCCGGGTGGAAACTATGAGTATTTGGATGAAACACTTATTGTTTCTAAAGAGTTCCTCCCTATTAATATTAGAGAAAATCTTTCAGATAAGGATTTAGAAAACTATAAAAAAATACTAACTGAATTGACAAAGACCCAAAAAAGAATAGAAGTAATTCTCCATCCTTTAAATTTTGACAAAACAACTAATAGTGAAGAAGCAATAAAGAGAATTGTGAACTTTAAAGATCCTAGGCTTAAATTTGGAATGATTTCCGATGGAGTCCTTTGAAGATGAGAATTCTTATAATTCTTGCTTCAGGAATTGGCAACTCGATTCTTTTCAGTCCAACTTTGAGAGAATTAAGAAAAAAATATCCTCTATCTGAGATTGATTTGTATGCTTACAAAGAAAGTTTTGCTGAACCGTTCAAGAACAGCCCTCTGATTAACAATGTTTATGTTCAGAAAGACTTGAGAACACTTTATCGGCTTAGAAAAAACAGATATGATATTTGCGTGACTTCTTTTCCTTCAAATAAATGGCAATTTAATTTATTTTCTTATTTGACCGGAGCAAAAATTCGCGCAACTCATTCGTACAAAGTTGGGAAATTAAAAACTTTAAGCTTTTTGCAGAACAGAAAAGTCTTAGCGAATGAAAACCTACACGATGTTGAGCAGAATTTGAACCTCTTATCTCTACTCGACGTAAAAATGCCGTTAAAAAAGGAGCTTCTGTTTCATGTCGATGCGAAAAATAATGACTTTGCAATCGATTTTATTAAAAATAATAACCTTAAAGGGAAGTATTTGATTGGAATACATCCTGGAAGTGGTCCGCTTGAGTTCAAAAGAGATCCGGAAAAAAAGTTTGTTGAAAAAGTTGAGCAAATTAAGAACAAAAATAAGTTTGTACTGATATTTGGAGGCGAAGAAGAAACAGAAATTAAGAAAAAACTTAAAGAAATGGTGGAGAATTCAATTATCGTTAATGAGAATTTGAAAAATACTGCTGCGCTCATAAAAAAATGCAAACATTTTGTGTCTAATGATACTGGTTTGATGCATATTGCAGTTGCGATGGGTGTTCCAGTCACAGTTTTTTCCAAGGGAACGAATCTTACAAGAACAAGTCCATTTACAAAGAATGCTGAAATCATAATTCTAGAAGAAAATAGATTGAAGTATCCATTTTGGGATACGAAAGCGAGGATTGAATGAAGTTTGTTGTAATTAAGAATAGAGAAGAAAAAGCGAGAAAGATAGAATCTGTGCTGGAAGATTATTTGAAAAGCGAACTAAAGGGGATGAAGATTTTGGACATAGGCTCCGGAAATGGTGAAGTGATTGAGTATTTTGGGAAAAAGAACTATTCATATAGCGTTGATGTTTTGGACCAGAGAAAAAACAAAAATTCTAAAGTTAAATTTAAGTTGATTAATTCGGGAAAACTTCCTTTCAAAGATAATTTTTTCGATATTATTATCACAAATCATGTAATCGAACATGTGAAAAATCAAGAATTGCACTTGGCAGAGATAAAAAGAGTTCTAAAGAACGGAGGAATATGTTATCTTGCAACTCCGAACCGATTATTTCCTTGGGAAACACATTACAAGTTAATTTTTATCCATTATTTACCTTTAAGCCGGTATCATAAGATTTTGAAAACGCTCGGGAAGTACGAAGAAGACATTTACATTCTTACTTATCCAGAATTAAAAAAATTATTACGAAAATATTTTGAAATTAATGAATATACTCATAAAATAATTAAGTACCCTGAAAAATTCGGGTTCTCTGTTCCAATTTTTAGACTTCTCCCCTTATTTTTGCTGAAAAAAATAAATTTTATGTCGCAAACTAATGTGTTTGTTCTTAAGAAACATGAAAAGAGTTGAGTTGCTAACAATATTTTTGCTGATAGTCTTTATTTTTATTTTAATTGGATACGTTCCTAACTATAATTCTGCTAATATTTATAGTGGTGATGATGCTCCAGCCTATAGAATTACAAAGTATTACGGATCTTCTGGAGAACTTTCTTGGGAAGAAAAATATAGCGGTATTGATTATGGAAATAATCTTCACCAAAGAGGTTTTCTAACAGTTAATGGAAAAATAGTACCTTTTAATTTTCTCGGAGTTCCATTTTTTTACGGTCCCCTCTATTCAATTCTAAATGAAAATCTAAAATATATCAATATATTATTTTTTGTTATCTTTATTATTTATTCTTACTTGTTAATTAATTTGTTTTACCCTGAAAAAATTAAGTTCTCTTACGTTTTATGTTCTTTTATCTTTTCCTTGCCTTTGGTAATTTATTTTGGATTTGTTTACATAAACATAATTCCTTTAATTGCTTTTATAATTCCTTTCATCTATTATATCGCCAGGTTTAATAAATTGAAAGACCTAAATATGCTTTATCTTTCTTTCATTTTTTCTTTGGTCGCTATTTGGATGCGATATGATTTTGCTCTTTTTGCTTTTTCAGTATATCTGGTAAATTTTATTGCTAACAAAGAGGCATATTCTTCCAATAAAAAGAAAATTTTTTTCACAATAGTTTTTATTTCAATAATTTTTTTTGCTCTTCCTTTAGGAATATTAAATAATCGACTGTACGGATCACCTTTTACTTATGGATATCAACTTTTCAACAAAGCATATTATGGAGATGAAAGAACCGGGAGTGCGTCATCTTCATTAATTAGTATTATTTTTCCATCAAGGTCCTTAAATCTTATGTTATTATTTAAGAATGTTAAGGAAGTTTTCTTCTTAGTGTCACCAGTTTTCTTTTTATTAACGTATTATATAATTATTAAAGACAGAAAAATATTTCTTAAAATCTTTTTTCCATATTTTCTTATTTTCTTATTTTTTATTTTTTACTATGGAACACTAAATGTATATGGATCGGACTTTTACCAGGTTTCTCTAGATAAAGCAATTTTTAGATATTGGATTCCAATTATTTTCTTCTTTATGATTGCTTTTGCGGTTGCCTTACAGAAAGTAAAAAATAAAAAATTAAAGGCTTTCGTAATTTTTTATTTCTTTATATTTTCATTATCTTTTTACGCAGATTCAGAATTAGGGTTGTATCAAAGAACATCTCTGATTAGTAGAGTCTCTAATGATATAAAAATACTGTCTTCAATTATTGAGCCTGATTCTTATCTCATAACTGCACAAAAAGACAAATATTTCTACGATTTGGCTACCCCAATTACTTGGTGGGGAGGAACGAGAGTTACAGAATCGGATAAATTCTTTTCGGATGAAATAATTGCTAATTTAACAAAAAACTTGATATTAGAAGATGAATCTGTTTACTATTTAAAGGATTCAATTAACTCTAAATACATTCCTTTATTAGAAAAGAGGGGTTTGGCTTTTTCAGAGGTTGAGGGATTTGCCAATTTATTCAAAGTTTCATTGTCCTCTAGAAATTCCAAGAATGAAACCATCCAATAAAAAACTCCTGTCAATAACTTTGCTCCTGATACTTGCATCTCTCATAGCCTTAGCTGGAATATACTTGCGAAAAAACATTGCTGACTTCAAGCTTCTGACTGAAATGTGGTGAACTGGGGTGAACTTGAGCGGGACGGAACTTGGAATTGCTGGAAAGGGCTTTGAGATAAATCTGCTGGAGCGATGAAAGATAAAGATGCAACAGGAAATTTATCAAATATGGAAAAAATTTGAGTAACAGCACCTGCAAGTACTAAAGCGCGCACCTCACGGTGCACTGACCAGCAGGTTTTACCTGTTACATTGCTTAACACACCTACAAATATAAACTTATTGGTAATTTGCAGATTGAGGGAGGGCTTGCAGTTTTGGCGGACTGGGTTGTGTGACTGCTGGGAGCACAACACCTTGCTGAATAGCAACAGTTAAAAAACGTGAAAAGCCTCAA
>CAYZNI010000036.1:0-7771 GCA_964479755.1 Candidatus Woesearchaeota archaeon | reverse complement strand
GAATTTCATGAATTCGTTATTATTGTCCTTGAGAACTATTTTTCGGATAACACATAAACAAAAATGAGGCAATTTATGAAAAAACAATTTGTGGCTAAAAAAATGAATCAAATCGCCTCGAGGTTTTCCTCATCCATTGGAACATAGGCAATTATTTCCCCAGTCTTTTCATCTATTATCTCAACGTGATATTGCCCATTGGGAAGAAGAATGTTTATTTTGCCAGTCATTCCTTTTGTTATTGGAATTTCATCCTCAGAATAATATTCAATGTATTCGGTGTTTGGATTGATAAGAAGCCTTACTTTTTGATGGCGCTTGAATTTGGTTTGCATTATTTTTAGAATACGATTAAGTTTTTATTATTATCTGATTGAACTCCAAATTTGAAAAATTGAAGAATTTAAATAACTTCCTTTTTCAAAAGTTTGAGAAGGAATTTAGTTACATGTTATTTTAATATATTAATTTTGTCTTTGATAATTATTAAGAAATATTTTTTGATATTTTTTTGTAATGATTTGTTTTGAAACAAGGTTTTTCATAACCCTCAAAATAATAATATGCCTGTTTGATATTGTTAATAACCGGATTTTAGATTTAAACCAATCCTAGAAATCTTAACCAAAATAACTTCTTTCTTTTTTTGTTAAGTTAACAGAGTTGTTTGGTTTCCTGATGTTTTCCAGAATCCTAGAAAAGCCTTTGGCATTTTCCTTCCAAACTTTGTTTATTTCTTTTACTAGATCAGCTTCAGTTTTTTCGTTGTATTCAACTTCGGCCTGAAGCGAGGAGATAATTAATTCAGAAAACTTTTTGTAAATTTCCTCAAGGGTTTTTTTGTCATCGACTGTTATGGTTTTCATGTAGGCAAAGTACATTCTAGGAGCATTTACAGGATTAAGGAGCATTTCGACGAAACCAACTGAGTTAACTATTTTTTCCATCATTTGTTTCCTAATTGACCTCAGAAGTGTGTCGCTTTCCCTGTCAATTTTGAAAATCTCGAAATTTTGGTCCAGCTCAGTGAATGAAGGCAGCTTGTATTTCTTTTCTAAGGTTTCAACAAGTTTTTTTAATTCTTTTACTTCCATTTTTGTTTTAGATAAAACAGGTTTTTATAGTTAACTGATTTTTCTGAAAATTACTACAACATCTTCATCTGTGCCTTTAGCTTTTCTCGCTTCTTCAAACAAATTTTTATCTATTTCAGTGAAAGGCTTAGGATTGTTTAAGCCATGGTTATGTACTATGATTTTGCTTTTATTATAACCAACAATAGGAACAAAATGGCCGTGATATCCTTTTACTTTCATACCTTTAATGATATTCCAATCCAAGAGTATTATTGGGATTGAATTTTCCGTCAATTTTTCCAAAACTTCATTAATAGTGAGACTTTTTTCCTCGATTTTTACATTAAGTCTTTTTGCTTCCTCGATAAATTTTTTCTGTAAAATTGAGAGGTCGGAATACTTTTTATAAAATTCTTGCTGCATGTTAGATTCGTCGAAATTAATGTTTTTCGAGAAAAATTCTGCTCCGTACCCTAGTTTAGCTGCAGCAATTGCAATTTGAATTGTGGAGGCACCTAAGCCTTCTTTTAATTCTGATTTTTCTTCTAATAATTCAATCTCGTAATCTTTGTCAAAATAAGCCAATACCATGCGTAAAGCTGCAGGGGCACAATTAAATTTTGTTGTCTGCAGCCAATAAGGAACTTCTAGCCTCATCAATTTCAAAATAAGATTATGTATATATAATTATCTAAAGCTCAGTTTCTGCAAATTTCCAGCAAAGATATTCTCTACAAATATCTGGGCGAGATTCATAATTAGTACAGCGCCCATCTGGACTTAAGTTCGGACATGCAAAAACAATTCTCCGATTGGAAAGACGCAATCTTACCGATTCATCAGTCTCGGGATGCCTGGCGCAACATTCGTAGGTTTTGTCTTTAATAGGACAACTTACACATAAGTTCATAAAAATTTATTGCGAGAGGGTTTAAAAATTTTTTCCTAAGCTTTTTTGCCTTCAAGCATTAAGTCAATAATTCGAGTCATTTCTTTCATGAAATTTTCTGCAAGAATCTGCCATTGTTCCACTTCAGTGCCTTTAATTTGGGCTATATGGCCGTGGGCGATTGCCTTGTGAATTGAAAACAGCTCGCCAAAGCCTTTAACGAAATTCATTCTTAGCATACCTGTATCGACAAATGCCTCTTTTAGCATTTCTGGAATTTGTTCTGGGGAAGGGGGGAGCTTTCCTGCAGTCATTAGCGCAGCTTGAGCGGAATCGACCATTGTCCAGTAAGAGCCCTCGATTGCATTGAGGACTGAAAGGCGACTTCTTGCCAAATGTGTTGGGGCGCGACTGAGGGCAGCGTGAACTGCTTCAGGAGTCGATTTAATTAAACCTTCCACTAAAAGAGCCTTGAGAGGATTGAAAAATCCTCCAACGTCAATAAGCGCTTCTCCGTATCGAAGAATATTAATAACGACTGGATCACCATGAAGCAAGTCATTCCACCAAGTTGTTAAACGGACAGTGTTAATGTGAAGTTCTTCCCCGTAATTTTGAGCGGAAACTAGCCTCGCAAGCTCCTCGCGATACCAAGCAACCAACTCAAGGTCCCATTTAACTGCTGAATCATCAACAATTAAGATTATATCAATATCCGAGCCTTCAGTTGGATTATTTTTTGCAGTTGATTGAGAGCCGAATAAAACTGAAGCCTTGATAATTCTATCGAATTTTTGCTGAACTTTGACTGCAAAATCCATTGCGATTTCTTTTTCCGTTATAGGAACTCTCGGTTTCTCAACAACTTGTTCAAATTTCTCAGATTCAGATTTTTTTAAAGATGACTTCTTTTTGACTGCCATAAAACCTCTTTTTTCAAATTAACCAAGTATTTCTTACTTAAAAAGATTTGCACTGCAAATCTTTAACCTTCACTTCATACGAAGTTTCAGGTTTAAAGATTACTACTAACTTGAAGGAGTGAACCTCATAACAATTCCGAAAAATAAGGTTAAAACTAGCAAAATGATCGAGATGATAATTTGCCAGACGATAATTGCGGTTTTCTTTTTGCGCTTTTTCATCATATCAAAAAAAATTAAGTTTATGACTAGAATCGCCAAAAGGAAAATAATTCCTAATGTGTTAAACAAGAATTGAGTTCCGTCTGATGCTGTGTAGAAATTTATGTAGGGCATTATTCGCTAATGGCCGTTCCAACGAACTTTTTACTTTTTAGCAATTTGTCCAACTCAGCGTTTGAACCTAGGATGTAGGTTTTTGTTTTGTTTTTTCTAATCATTGTCGCGGCGTTTTGGTCTAGGACGAAGTTTTGGCCGGCGTGATATTTAATTTTTAATGCTATAGACTCAAATTCCTTCCAGGAAATTTTTGGGATGAATTTTGCTTTCGGATGTTTCCTTGGATTATCGGTGTAAAGACCTTTGACGTTTGTCATGTTTACGAAATCTGCCTTGAGAAAATGCGCGAGTTTCGCTGCAGTTGAGTCTGATGTTGATTTATCTTCATAGCGAAGAGCGCCGCAGATTACTAATTGGTTTTTTAGGAGCATGTTTTTTACTTCTATCATATCTAGAGGCAATTTTTCATTGGCATCATTGCCAAAGAATTGAGTCATGAACAACGCATTCATTCTTGTAGCTCGGATTCCGGCTTCTGCGAGCTCGCGGGCGGACTTGCCCTCCTTTTTTAATGCATCTATGTATTTTCTTGCGATAGTTCCGCCGCCGCATACAACAACAAACTTATAATTTTTGTAGTTTCTCTCTAAGGTTTTCTTGAAATTATCCAAAAAATGGAAATTTATATTCTCTGGAACAATAAGCGAGCCTCCTAGGCTTACCACGACAACTTTTTTCATTTTTATTTTAGGATTTAGTAGGTTAAAAAGTTATTGGATAAAGTAGTGAAATTAAACTTGCTTTGGAGTATAGAAAGGGTTTTTAATAAAGTAATTTGAAAATTAATATGGCATATGAAGGGGCTAGAAAAAGTCCAGCCGAAATGGCAATAGAATATTCTAATTGGCTTAGTAGGAGAGTATATCAATCTGATGTTGGAAAAGGAACGGACTATTTTAAACACAATTCAGTTGATAGAAGAAATAATCTTGTACAGCTTACAAAGGATTCAATTGAGTATGTAATCGGATTTACCGGTGAAAGAGGTCCTGAAAGAGCAGACGGCTTGTTTGTTTTGGTTTCTGGATATGATAATCCTACAGGTATTAAAGATATTTTAACTGGGAGAATTAACAAATTGCTCGTTGAAGTTCAAGAAAGAACCGAAGATTTTACAGGAAAAATTGAAGATTTAAAAGCAAGAGATTACAAAAAAATTATTGATAACAAAAGTTTAACAGTTTTGGCAGGAGAAATTCAGTTTGGCGGCGCTAATTATGTGGGAACAAAAGTTGCAGCCAGAATTAAGAAAATTCCTACTGGAAAAGAAGGAGGTTTATCAGACAAACTTTTTAGGCTGATTAACGTCGAGATTATAACGCCAATTCACGAACTGGCTAAAAAATAGTTAATCACTTGAAAATCTCTCCATTTTCTTGGCTCCACCATAATAAGTCTAGTTCGTCAATTGGAATTTGTACTTTTTTTGAAAACTCGATGAATGCGTTTTCAACTTCTAGGTAATTTTTCTTTGACTTTATTCTTTCGTCTTGGATGACTTGAAGAGCTTTGAGATTTCTGAGAATATGGCGGTCTAGAATCGCAATTTGGTTGTTTGACAAGCCGATATTCCTCAAGAAGTGGCCAGATTCTTTTAAGCCATAGCCATTGATTTCTTCGGCGAGGAAGTTTCTTAGTGCTAGAGAATCTCCATTCGAGAGTCTTTTTTTTATTTCAGGCCATTTTTCCAAGTTTGATAAGACGCGCTTGGCTTTTGTATTATGAAAGCGGGTTTTTTTGCTTAGTATTTTAACTAAATTTTGTTCTGTGAAATTTCCTTTAGGAATAGAGAAAATTTCTTCAACAGCTTGCCAGCATCTTTGCGCGTTGCTTTGCGGAGTCAAAAGACAGAAGACGAATTCTTTAATTCTTTGTTCCTCTGGAAGATTTTTGAAATCCTGAAGTCTTTTTTGAATTTGAGATTTTTTTACTTGATAGAGATATTGGAGAGTTTGCATATGATTTTTAGAAAAAACAATTATAAAAATATTAGTATCTTGTTGCGGCAAAAGGCAGGCGCTTTTGAAGAACGAAGCGGGTGCCAACGAATTCTGAGATTACGGCTGTTATAAGAAGATCTTGATAAACTGCCTTGAAAACTCCTTGAATTAAAGGTATTCGCGTTCTTTCTGAAAATTCATTTAAAACTTGCTGGATTTCTTCAGGAGTTAAAGTTATAGAAGATGTTAAAATTGAACCTGCGCGATTTACTAAAATACCCTTTCCTGGGCCTGGGCACTCGACTGACCAAACAGAAGGGTCGTAAAGTATTTTAGTCATTTTGCCGATGTTTAGATTTTGCGGTGCCTGTGGATTTGGAGAGTAAGTTCGAGGAGGCTTCATTGGAGGCAGAGGAACATTTGGGAAGTGCTGCTGCTTTGGCAAAGGCAAAGCGTATTGCTCTGGAAGCTGGAAATTGTGCATCATTGACGGAATCATATTTAAAAAAGCCGGAAGAGGCTGGGTAAACTGTTCAGTTAGCTCAAGTTGTAAAGGCTCTTGAGTAACTTCGAGTTCAGGAATGGGCTTGTAGGCTAGTCTTATCAATTCTCCGACAAAAGATTGGATGAATTCTTCTCTCATTAGAATTTAGGCAGCGGCTTTCCTACTGCTGGAAGTTTTTCTGGCTCTTCTTTTATTGACATTGAAGGCTGCATTTGTTGAGAGAAACTTTGCGATGCCTGCGGCGCTAATTGAGGGCGAGCCTGTGGTTGAGGGCCGTACATTCTTTCTCTTAGGCGTTCCTCCATTAATGTTAATCCCTTGGCAAGAACTTTATTTTGGTCCAATAACTTGTCTATTTTTTCCAGGAAATCTTTGTCTTTTTCGTATTCACCAATTGGCGCATTTTTTGCAAAGTTTCGGGCCGCGGTTTCAAAGAGTGCGAGAAGCTGACCGATTTCGCTTGCGAGCTTGTCAAATTTATCTGTTAAGTCGACGTTAATTTTTTGAAGAGCAATTAAGTTTTCAAGCAAAGCTCTGTTCAAGTCTGTCTTTGTTTCTTGCTTGCTTTTAGAACTATCAGAAATCTTACTAACTCTCTTTGCCATGGTTTATTTAGTTTGAGTAGATATTTAAAGATTACGAAACAATTGGCATCTCCCCAAATGGAAAGTTAAGAGTTGTGCTATCAATAAAAAGGGAAAATTTATGTTAAACTCTACTTACTATTATTATTAGGAGATAATTGTCTTTTAGAATTTATTAATATGAATTTTTTATGAAAGTTTTTTTGTCTTTTTGACTTTCGTTTTTAAAAAACTTCGAGTTTAAAGATTACGCAGTAAAGCTTAAAACATCAATTAAATTGGGATACTCAGGGTGCGTAGTTAAATGGTATAATAAACGGCTCCAGAACTTCGCGGAGAACATTGCTCCGCAATGGAGAACCCGTTAGTCGGGGGTTCGATTCCCTCCGTGCCCATTAATACTTATGGTAATATAAGAGAATTTAAATATCAATTGTATTTCTCGTTTTTATGAGCACAGAGTATGCAAAGATAGACATTCATGAAACAGACGCACAGCTAAAGCAATCAATAAAAAAATTGCTTGTTGAAGATGATATTAATGAAAAAAATAAGAAATACATCATAGATTTTCTAAACGATTCTGCAATAGGTTTAACAGCAACTATTAATGCGCGGATAAAAGAAGTTGGACCAAGAGCAAGACTAAAAAATCTTTACTTGCTAAAAGTTCCTGGAAGATATTTCAAGAAAAGTTTTGACAAATTAGACATTGATGATATGAAAGATTTTGTTCGTGACTTGAAGAGTGATACAATCTGTAAAGAAGAAGGCGACCCATATTCAGAACAAACAAAAGCTAACATCAAGAAAACTTTGAGAATGTTATTGCGATGGCTTCACAAAGAAAGTCCAAAATATTTTGGGTTAACAAAATGGATTGATACAAGATTTAAGAAAAAATCTCCAAATGCTTTAAGCGAAGAAGAAGTATTGAAAATGATTAATTCTTGTCATACTCTTCATCAAAAATTTCTTGTTGTAATGTTATTTACCCTTGGATGTAGAATCGAAGAGTTCCTCAATATAAGATTTAGAGATGTTAGAGGAGTTAAAGGGGATGTTTCTTATTTTGTTATTACATTAAGAGAAGAATACTCAAAAACTGCCGGAAGAGATGTAGATTTAACTTGGAAAGAGTCTAATGAGGTTTTAAGAGAATGGATTAAACTTCACAAAGAAAAAAAACTTTCAGATGCATTATTTGACTCAAGTTATCCTGGAGTTTTGAAAACCCTTAAGAAGACCGGAGAAAGGGCACTTGGAAAAAGCGTGGCTCCACACTTATTGCGTCATAGCGCCGCAACTTATGACGCGGCAACTATGTCTCATTCTCAACTTTGTATTAAATATGGCTGGGGCTTTAGTTCTGATATGCCAGACGTTTACATTCAAAGGGCAGGAGTAAATAGAAAGGCAGTAGTTGAAAAGTTCAAAACAGAAAAATTAGAGGAAGTGCATGAAAGAAATAAATTATTAGAGGAAAACTTAAAAAAACTCCAATCAGAGAATAGG
>CAYZNI010000035.1:0-7910 GCA_964479755.1 Candidatus Woesearchaeota archaeon | reverse complement strand
GGGCTGCCAACCCTCCGTATTAACCGCGCAAGCTTTATTGTTAGGATTAATTAGATTTTGCACTTTAACGCATGATTTACATGTTTTACTCGCGTATGCTACCCCCATATTTACATTGCATTGAGCAACTGCCAAAGGCCCAGCCTCAAATGTAAGTGCATGTGACGGGTCACTTGCATATGCCATACACGCCCAGGGATTACATTTTGATTGGTCGGAAACAGGAAAAGTAAAACTCACCTCTCCAGAACCAGAAGCACTAAAGGAACCACCATTAGGGCAGTTATTAGGTTTCTCTGCGGGTTGTGTTGTTGGTGGAGTTGCAGGTTGAGTAGTTGAAGAGGGGTTACTTCCTCCACCAACCACCGTTCCATAAGGGGAATAATTCTCTTGATTTATCAAATTATCGCCAATAACAATCAGCCCAAACAAAATTATCACAAGAAAAACAAACCTCATAAAATAATTCGGCTTGCCACCCTCTCTTTTTTTCATTTAGGAACTAAAAATATTATATATATATATATCTTTCGAAAAAATTTTCTGCAAAATCATTCGCAACCTTTTCTCTTGGAAACCAAACCAAGTCAATTATCCCTTTAGATCCTCTTTTCCATGTAATCTTTTGAGAAAACTGTTCGTTAATCCAAATTATTAATACAAACATCATTATTTTATTTTCTCTTATAATCTTTGAATAATCCCAAAATTTATTAATCCCAAAATCTTCAAGTCATCATGCATAAGAAAAAGAGCGTGCAAAAACAGCTTAGTTCCATAAATGCCAAACTTAAAAAAATACAAAAAGAAGAATCAAGAATTGAGTATGAAGAAAAACAGGTTGAAAGAAAACTGGATAAAATTGCAAAAGAAGAAAAGAGCATTGAAAAAATAGTTCTCAAGTTTGGAAAAATCAGCGTCAGAAAAAAACATCTCCTTGAATTAATCCGTGCAAGCGCCGGCGCGTTTCTTGGTGTGGGAATTGGACGTGGCTTGATAGGATTGGACAACGTCGCAAAAAACCTTTCCTGGATAAATGCCCTTGCTATCTTATTTTTCATATTGGGAATCTCCGCACTGTTGATTTACAAAGACGAAAGAGAAAATATTAAATCAAAGGGCACTGCTGTCTTGTTCCAAAGACTTTTCTTTATCTACTTTGTATCAGTTCTAATCGAGATTATCTCAATATTTCTTTTCGCCGTTCAATTTGATTCCACAGCAACCTTAGTAAAAATTATAATAGCTGGCTCTTACACTGCAATGGCAAGCGCAATTACTTTTTCTCTGGCTAAGTGATATAATCCGGCAGCTAAAATTACTATTTTTTCTAGAAAGTCAAAATGTCTGATTTGCCAATATCCAATAGCAACTAAAAAAATTCAACAAGCCCCAAGTAGCAAATTGCTCCTATTCTCCTAAACAAAAAATTTCTCCAAAATAAAAATTACCTAATAATAAGACAATTATCTGCAAAAAATGAACCCTAAGAGTGTTTTAGTTAGTTTTAATTCTTTAATATTGGCAGTTTCAAAAATTAAAAACTTTTTCATCAACCGGGCTCTGTTGAAAAAGTCCGCCGTAATAATTATAAATCCTTATTGACTAACAGCCTTATGAAAAAGACTAAATCAAATTTCTTTCTGCCATTCACAGGACTAATAGCCTTCACAATCGGCGCGATTTTTCTCACATTTGCCCCTGGAGCAATCTTCTTTGAACCCGGAGAGCCGTTAAACTTCTTGTATTCATTGCTCATTCCAATATTTCTTTTGGTTTTAAATCTGATCATACTGCTTATCTCCCTTTTCAAACCTAAAAAATGAAATCTCAACTCTCAAGCGAAACAAAAAGAAACATTAGAGTGAATTTGGCAGAAAAAACTTCGGGATTAGTCTCGGAAACTATAGCCCGTGAAGACCAGTCTCATCAAGACTTGACAAAGTACATTTACCTTACTGGAATTATCGGCTGGGCTTTATCTCTCTTTCAGCTCGGAAAAATTTTCTATCTTAAAACTGCTCTTGGAGTGTCATACTACTACTGGATTGGTTATCTTGTCGTCGCCGCAATGTGGCTAACCTACGGAATTTACTACAAAAACAAGGCAGTCACGATAGTCTACTCAATTTGGATTGCCGTTATAATTGCAACAATCAATCTAATCATTATTTATCCCTGACTGAAAACGTTATAAACACAGGTTTCTTTAATTGAAAATGAAAAGAGAAGTGATAATATCCCTAATCGTATTTATAGCAGTTTCACTTGCAGCAAAACTCGAGTCACAGGAAGTTCCAACAACTCTCAATGTAATCTACAATAACGTCCCTCCAATGCTCATATCTCAAATCCCAAATCAAACCTGGGCGATGAACGCAAATCTTACAGACGCATTTGACCTTGACGATTATTTTATAGACAACGATACTCTGACTTATAACTTCACCTCTGTGGAAAACATTTCCGTCATTATAAACACTACAACTAATATCATTTCGTTCTACCCGGACTTTAATTTCTCCGGGATAAGAAACATAACCTTTACTGCCTACGACTCTTTCACTACCACAAACAGCAACTTGGTTTACTTAAACGTCACGCCAGACACAGAGCCTCCCACCTGGAACTCGCCTTCAAAAGACGTCACTACAATTTTCCAAAACACTATAATTAACTTTGCAACGGTCTGGGAGGATAATTTCAACCTTGGAAAATACTATTTCTCAGCAAATCAGCTTGGCTCCTGGGTCGATTACCCAAACATCACATTTTCAGGAAGGCAGAACATCTCGACATTTCAATTGCAAAACAGCGCCCCGGGAGGATCGACAGTTCAATGGAAATTTGTCGCATTTGACGCACTCGGCAATATGAACGAGACCAGCATTCAAAACTACACCGTTAATCAAACTCAGTCTAGCTCATCCAATCAAACCCAGGGCAGTGGTTCCAATACAACCCAAACCGGGACAACATCGGAACGGGACCGGAGTGAAGAGGACACCTCTCAAACAACAGAGCCGAAAACAACAGTGCAAAAAAAATCAAGTTATATAATAGAACCTGAAGGCCCCTTCATTTTAGAAATAAGGCAGAGTGAATCAGGAACAATTTCATTTAAAATAACCAACACCGGAAACACTGATTTGTCTTTCAATCTGACTTTTTTTAGTTTGGAAGAGTTAAGTAAACAGCTAAACATTTACGAGTTCAATCTCACCGCGGGAGAATCGAAAACAATTACAGCGCAGTTTACTGCCGGAGAAAAATTGACTCCTGACATTTATTTCGGAAAAATTAAGATAAAAACAAGGCTTGAAGTAAAAGAAATAAGCATCGCAGTCACAGTAAAAAAATTCATTACGAACTTGCAAGTTGCTGTCGAAATACCACAAGAGTTTAAAAACATTAAAACAGGGGGAAAAATCCGAGCAAACATCACAATTGAAAACCTGCAGGACTTCAAAACAAGAAACATTACCTTATATTATGCAATAAATAGCTTTGGGGGAGTAGTAATTAATTCAGCCCACGAACAATTCTCTATGACTGCTCAAAAAATCATTCTCAATAAAGAACTGGAAATTCCTCCAGAAACTAAAATCGGAGAATATATCTTTTTCGCACGCGCCGTTTCAGGTGAAGAAATAGCTCTTGACTCGGACACTTTTACAATTGGAGAAAAGTTTAATCTCTCAAGCCTGATTAAATCGAACCTGATACTGATTTCAATTGCAATTCTCTCTGCGATTATCGCCCTTCTGATGTTAAAACGCCGCAAAAACAGAGAGAGAATGAGGCTCTTGAACTTGTACATGATGATAACAGAATTGAACAAGCTAATGAAAGACGGAAAGATAGAAGAAGCTATAGACCTCTTTGTAAGAATAAAATCCGCTTACGGCGAGCCTCTTTCAAAAACCGCAATTAAAAACCGCTCCGAGCTGAAAAAAGAAATGGAAAATCTCTCCCAAGAATTGAACCTTAAAATTTTTGAAAAAGCTGGCACTGAGATTAAAAAAGACCCCTCACCAGAACAAAAAAAAGATGACAAAAAAGAGACAGAAGACAAAAAAACAGTTGGAGAGACAATAAAGCAAGAGGAGAAAAAAGATGACAAAAAAAATTAGCATTTTAATCCTGATAGTTATTATCTTGGCTTTCACATCAGCACAGGAAGAATCGGCATACGGAAAACCGATAATAAAAGAGGGCTATGAGATATCCCGCGAAAAAATCAGTCGTGAAATTCCCATTGGTGAAATCTTTAGAGACTCTATAACGATAAAAAATCTCAAAGAATCCGGGACAAAAGTCAATTTTTTTGTCCCTGAATCTCTTTCAGGCATCCTGGAAATGGAAGAAGTCGGAGGAATCATCGCTCCAAAAAATTCTTCTGAATTCTTTTTCACAATAAAAGGAAAAGAGTTAAAAAATTACCAGTCAGAATTGACTCTATCAGGTGACCTTACAGAAAAAATCCCCATTAACGTAACGATAATAAACCAGACAAAAAAAGAGAAATTTTTCCTTGAAATCGAGCCCGCCAGCAAGTCATTCACCTATAAAGAAAAGCTTGACTTCAAGGCAAAAATTACCAAAACAACAAAAGCCGAAATTGAAAACCTCTCTATAATCTATAATTTGAAAAATCCATTAGATAACAAAACATACTTCCTCGGCAATGAATCTCTTAATCTACCAGGTTCGCTCGAAGTGAGAAAAATCTTCAGTTTTCCTCCAGAAACAAAAAAAGGATTTTATATAATTGAAGGAAAATCCGAATACAACAACCAGACTTCAATTTTCTCAACTACGATTGAGGTCACAACTCCATTCTGGCAAATCACATTCTTCGGCTTTCTCCCTATGTGGCTTCTTTTAATAATCATCGCATTTCTAATAATAGCAATAATCATTTTCTTGATGATAAGAAAGGCAATAGAAAAAGGAAAAAAATACAAAATGCAGCTCTACACCAAGACTTTGCCAAAAAAAGGTGAGAGAACTCTTTGGCTCGGAAAAGTAGCGGAGTCCAATCTTGAAGCTTATTATGAACTAGATGCTATGACTACACACGGGGTCGTTGCAGGAGCAACAGGAGGAGGCAAAAGCATCGCTGCGCAAGTCATTATTGAAGAAGCCCTTATAAGCAACACAGCAGTTATTGTATTTGACCCAACTGCTCAATGGTCTGGAATGTTAAGAAAATGCGAGGACAAAAAAATGCTTGGATTCTATCAAAGATTCGGCATGAAGCCAGAAGCCGCGCGCGCTTTTCCCGGAAATATTAAGCAGATAAAAAACGAGAGGCAGGCAATCAACATAAGCAAGTACATGAACCCTGGGCAAATCCAGGTCTTCACTATGAACAAGCTGACTCCTCCGCAAATTGATACATTTGTCGCAACAGTCATTGCATCTATTTTCAAATCTGACCCTAAAGAATTTCCAAACCTTCGTGTCCTTCTTGTGTTTGACGAAGTCCATCGTCTCCTTCCAAAATTCGGCGGCTCCGGAAAGGGCTTCCTGCAAATTGAAAGAGCTTGCAGAGAATTCAGAAAGTGGGGCTTCGGTGTTCTCCTTGTTTCTCAGGTTTTGTCTGACTTCGTGGGTGAAATAAAAGCAAACATCAACACTGAAATCCAGATGCGAACAAGGGATGAATCCGACCTGAACAGGCTTAAGACAAAATACGGCGAGGAATTTCTCCAGTCTTTAATCAAAGCTTCTGTCGGTGTTGGAATGTTCGTTAATCCTCGATACAACAAAGGAAAGCCCTATTTCATAAATTTCCGCCCGATATTGCACAGCACTCGCCGTCTATCCGACGACATTCTCGAAAAATACAACTCCTACACTGAAACCATAGAAGACTTGGAATATCAAATCGAACAGTTGGAACAGGAAAAAGTTGACACATTTGACTTAAAAATGGAGCTCAAACTTGTAAAGGATAAATTAATGACTGGCAATTTCTCCGTAGTTGACATCTATCTTGAAGGGCTCAAGCCGAGAATTGAAAAGCAATGGTCAAATCTAGGAAAAAAACCTAAAAAACTCGAAATAGAACTTGTTGACACTAGCATAATCGAAGCTTCTCTGGCACAAGCGCAAAAAGGCCGCGAAGAATTTGAGAAGCAAAATCCAAATGCAACAAAACAGCAAGTCCAGGCTCAAGTTGCCCTCACGGATAAAATCGTCAACGCTGTGACTTTGGACAACGGAGCGATGATTTCCTCTCTTGCAGAATTGCGCGACACACTGCCAAAGCTGGATGACGAAGTTTTCAAAACCCACGTCAACGGCAAAAAAAACGATTTAGCCACTTGGGTTGAAAAAGAAGTTTCTCCTGAACTTGGCGCGAAACTAAAGTCAATAAAAGAAAAATCTGCTATGGCGGCAGCGATTGCCGAATTCGAAAAAGCTGAAAAAGAAAAGTCTAAATCCCAGGAAAACAAACCTGCAGAAGAAACAAAATCTGAAGATAAAAAATGACTAAGAATAAACTATCCCGCACAAAGAAAATCACAATAAGCTCTAAAAAGAAATCAGTAAAATCGGAAGTCACAATCAAAAAACCTAAAAGAAGAAAACAAATTTTTAAAACAAAACAGACATTTCCAGATAATGAAGAAAATCCTTCTGCAAAAATAAAACAAGAAAATATCTCCAAACCAACACAAAAAACACCAATTAACTTAAATGACGCCAAAGCCAATCAAGAAGCCATTCCAACAGAAATAAAATCTCAAGATACAACGACAGCCCTGGAAAAAATCTCACAAGTTCCTCAGCAATTACCTAAAGATGAAAAGGAACTACCATCCTCATTAATAATCAAGCCAGAAAACAATTCTCCTCCCAAGAAATCCTCTGAAATACCTGCAAAAAAACCGGAAGAGCCCTCTGAAATAAAACTAACGGAAGCAAAAATAAAGACTCTGTTAGATGTTCAGCATCTCGAAGAACTTTTTTTTCTTGTTAATCTCCTTAATGACAAGCAAATTGAAATCTTCCTCCAACATTATAAAAAATCAGAAATACCCCCATCGCCCGACGCAAAGGTAGACACAATCGTAAAAAACTCAAAGAACAAGCTCGAGCTGGTAAACAGCATAAAATCAGAATTATTAGAATCTCTTAAAGACTCACAAGACAAAATCCGCCAAAAAGTCTCTGAACTAAGAAAAAAAGGCGCAGATGTTTTTATCGAGGACCTTAAATCTCTAAACATTGCCCAAAAAATCAAGCTTTTCAACGCCACCGCAAAAAAAGAAGATTTTTACAAAATAAAAAAAGTTCACGAAGAAGTTTCAGCGGAGCTCAAATCAATAGAAGAAAAAATGCCCAAAAAGGAATAAATTTCTTGAAAAGAAAAAAACTTTCCTTGCTAGCTTTTATTTGAACCATCCAATTTCTAGATAATAATTGTTCAATATAATTTTCCCTAATTTATCGAATATAAAAATATTATTAATTTTAGAGCACTTGAAATAACCAAAATTTTCAAGAATCTTTTTAGAAGTAATTAACTTCTAATTTTTTATATTAGTTTTATCATTGATATTTTCAAAAAAATTAATTATTAGTAATCCTCAATTTTCATCAAGTTTTTGGATAATCAAGATTTTTAAAATCCTGTTATCTCCCCCAGCTCCATCTCGGTTTCTCGCCAGTCCCATAGCAAACCAAAAACATCAAAATAATTAATAGTGCAAAGGGGACAGCCATCCCAATCAAGCTATCGCTCACCGAATGAGAGTTTTTATCCACTAAAATAAAGAACTCATAAAATAATCCAAGCCAAATCATTAAGAATAGCCAGCCCTGCCATCTCGCAGGTGTCCAGCCCCAGCCGTAAACTTTCCGCTTAAACCAATAACCTTTTGGGTTGTCTTTCAAAT
>CAYZNI010000034.1:0-8058 GCA_964479755.1 Candidatus Woesearchaeota archaeon | reverse complement strand
CGCCTTTTTTTATTTTATTAAAGTCGAAAGGCTCTCTTCGACCATCTTTTTTTATCACCCTCAATTCCGCTCTTTCGACTTGTTCGCGAGTGCTGAAACGTTTTTCGCACTTTAGGCATTCTCTCCTGCGGCGGACGAATCCTTCAATGTCTCTCTTGTCAACTACTTTGGTATCTTTATGGAGACAGTAAGGGCATTGCATATCCTCTTTTTTAACCACAATAACTTCAAATTGTTAAAGTTGAAGGGCTTGGGCTTCCTTAGAGAAGCACAAGATGTTGTGTTTATTCCTCAATGAGGCACAATTTATTGTGTTACTTTTAAATTTAATAAAATGCATATTTAAAGATTTCTATACAATTATTTTTACCGACGTAAAGATATACAGAAATTTTTTTAATCTTTTTTGAGTGATGAATCTGAGGTTTTTATTAAAAGAACTTTTTGTTATTTGAAGTTTTAGTATTTCGGAAGTATTATAAACTTATTTTGCTTTTTTAGATTGTGATAATGCAAGATTACGCGAATATTCTTGGAATTAATCCTTGGCTATTGGCTTTAATTGTGGTCTGGAGCTTGGTTTGGAAAGGATTTGCTCTTTGGAAAGCGGGAAGAAGAAACCAGCCAATTTGGTTTGTTGTTCTGCTTCTTGTTAATGCTCTTGGGCTTTTGGAAATTCTTTATATTTTTGTATTCTCAGAAATGGGAATTCACAAGATCAAGTCAAAGAAGAGAAGATAAACCGCTATTTTTTAGAGCGACTTTTACAGCACAAAAAACATATCTTAGCTCGCATTCTGGACACGTTTTTATGTGCGCTTTGAGTGGGAGCATTTTTTCTGGAAGCTGAACATTTGGAAAGTATAAAATACCTGCCAGTGCATTGATTCTTGATTCTGTTATTTTTCTATCGCACTTGCATCTGTAGGTCATTTGTATAAATTTCGCAGATTTTTCATTTTTTAATCTGAAATTTAGGTTTTTAATGTTTTGGGAGGGGTTCCTTGATAGTGTAATAAATAATTGCTGCGGGAATTATGAAAATTATTCCAAGCAATATCGTGCTTCTAGCTCCAATTGCTTCGATTAATAATCCTGTAAATGGAACTACAAGAACCTCCAACAATGAGAAAAGCATTCCTTCTATCGAGCCAATTGTAGCTCGCATTTTGGAAGGGAGGAATCTATGAAAGAAAATTCTTTCTGCAGGTCTTTGACAGAAGCTAATAAAAGATATTGCAAGTAAAATGGAAACACTAAAAATTAACTTTGGCGAAAAAAGTAAAGCTAAAGTAAATAATGCGCTTAATATAACGAAAAGTAAGATAAACTTTCTTTCTTTTCCTGGTTTCATAAAAAGTTGAGTAACAATTGGGCCTAACACTCCTGCGGCGCTCATAGCAGACCAGAGATAACCAAAAGAAGCATCTGACATTCCGTTTTTTTGCAAGAGGATTGTCCAAGAAATCATGCCTCCGAGATATCCGGCGACAACCAAGAATGCGGAGGCTGCAAAAAACCAGAAGACCACGTGATGATTATAACTATAGGACAGAGAGGACCTTGTTTGAGATTTAACTTTTAGAAAAGAATTCTTAATCGAGTACTTTTTTCTAGTGTGATTTTCCTTAGCAAAAAATAAGAACAACAAGGCAACTAAAAAAGATGAGGCTGCGAATAGCCAGATGATTCTTAAGCCTAATTTTCCGACTATTATTGCACCTAAAATTCCAGAAATTATTAAACCGAGACTATCAAGGCTTGAAGCTTTTGTAAAGTAACTTTTGGTAATTTTTTTGTTTTTCTTAATTAAATCAACCGTCCAGGCTTCTTTAGCTCCTGATGAAAATGAAATTGAAATGCCCTCTAGAGCAAATAAAAACGCAATAGTGTAAAAAGTTTGGGCAAAATAAAGAGCTAGCATGATGAAAAAACTGGAAATTAGACTTATGAGCACAGAAAATTTTCTGCCGTAAAGGTCTGCTACAGCTCCTGTGGGTATTTCGCTAAGCAGAGAGAAGAGAGGAATAATCGAGATCAAAATTGAGATCTGGAAAATTGTGAAACTTAGTTCTTTTAAATACAAAATAAAAAAGGCAGGAAAGAAGAAAAGCATTGGGCTTATAAGATGATCCAAATAAAATGGCCAGAGTATCTTGAGCTCGCCTCTTTCAAAGATTTTCATGTTATTTATTAGACAATTTGGATTTTAATGCTTTGGATTTGACAATAGAAGAATAAGAAAGTAAACATATAACTAAAGAAATTCCTCCGATTACTGACCAGACAAGATAACTTGAAACGGGTTTCCAACCGATTGAGAAGAGCTTGTAAAAGGATAATATGAAAATTATCCCGAAAACTATAAAACTTGCAATTTTAAGAACGCGGTTCATTTTATTATACTATCTAACGAAATCTCAAAAACCGCCAGAGGCATCTTGATACCGAAATCTCTCAAAGTCTCGGGATGAACTTCTCCGATGTTGCCGATTTCTGTGCCGTTGTGTGAGATTTTGGCTGAACGACCCTCAATTAAACTTGGAACTTTTGACTCCACTAAAGATATTTTAAAATCGAATGTGCTTGCCAAGTTATCAAGAATTTGTTTAATTTTAGTGAAGTTGGCAGGCGAGATAGCAACGATTAGATTTTCATTTTCTATGATTCCAGTTTCAGTTTCACCATCTTTATCTAGTGAGAATACTCTGCCAAGCTCGAAAACTTCCTGAGGGTAATCGTGGTCCTTGTTTTCGGAGAAAATTCGGAGAGTCGGAATAAACAAGTTAGGGCGAAGAATTTTATACTCTGTTTTTGAGTTCTCAAGTTCGATTTTTTCTTTTAGGGAAAATAATTTTGCTTCTTCATCCTTGATTAAATGATAAGAAGAGATTTCCATAATTCCAAGGCCAATTAAGGCCTCTCGGATTTTTGTTTTGAATTTTTCCTGGCGAGACTCTGAGCCAACAGTTGATACATTTGGAATTTGAGGAACTAAAGATTCATAGCCATAAGCTATCGCAATGTCTTCAATTATATCGACTTCGTGCAAAATATCAGTCCGGTAAGGGGGGATTAGTGCAACTTTGTTTTTGTATTCTATTCCCATTTTTGCAAGCAGCTTCTCAATGTCTTTTTCTTTCAATTCAAGGCCGAGCAATTTGTTTACATTGTCCAACGATATTTTTATTTTTTTTGGCTTAAGGTCGGGCGTGGTTTTGTTGCTTTCGCTATATTCAAGATTCATTTGATAAATTTTTCCGCCCATATCCGCTAAAGTTGTAACGATAATGTTTAATGTTTTTGAGAGTGTTGGAAAGTGGTTGCCTGAACATTCTATAAAGACAGAATTTGTTTGCTCAGTTATTTTACCGGTTTCGTGCGAGTTTATAATTGGCGGCATAGAAAGAATTTTCCCATTTGCGTCAACGAAAACTGGGAATTTGTCAAAGTCTTCTATCAAATGGGCATAATCTTTTCCAGTTGGATGTCTTGTTAGTATCTGCTTTCCTGTGATTTCTTTATCATACTCAAGCGGAATGAACTTTATTTTTTCAGGATCTCTAGCTTCATATGTAATCGGCAGTGTTATTTTTTCCAGAGGATAAATTCCTACAGCTACTTTTTTTCTGTTTCTTCCAAGAGTTATGTGTAACTTCTCTTGCATTTCAATTATTTCCTTGATTTTTTCATCGTCAAATGAAAGATTTGAAACTATTGCGCAAGCAGTAAAAGGCCGCACAGATTTTACGCTAGGAGAGATTTTAACTTTGTAGTTTTCTTTCGGTTTAGCAGCTTGATAGCTGTTAATTTCACCTTGAGAAATAAACTGTTTAAAACTTCTCAAGTAGCCCTGAAGTGAAATTAAGTCTGGGCGATTTGGAAAGATTTCTATTTCAATTTCTTCGTCTGTAAGATTTTCCAATGGTGTTCCAAACAGAGGAATTTTTTTCCTTACTTCATCTGTAATTTTAATATGCTTTTCAAATTCTTTTCTGGAAAATTTTACTGAGGTCATTCTACCTTAACCATCCTATCTCTTAAAAACTTAAGATCGTTTTTGTAGACTTCACGGAGATCGGCAATTTTGTAAGCCATTATCATCAATCTGTCGAAGCCTGGGCCCCATGCAAGGACTGGAATAGCTTCTCCGAGAAAAGGAATAGTCACCTCTGGGCGGAAGATTCCTGCGCCACCCAACTCTATCCATTTTTGTTTTTCCTCATGGAACGCGTAAATTTCCAAGCTTGGCTCGGTGTATGGAAAGAATGAGGGTGTAAACTTAATGTTTTTGAAGCCCATTTTATTGTAGAATTCTTTCAAGTAGCCAAGCAGGTGGCGAAAGTTAGCATTTTTGTCTACAACTATGCCCTCCGATTGATTAAACTCAAAGCCATGACTCCAATCTATTGTTTCATTTCTAAAGCACTTGCCGATTGCGAAATATTTTTTAGGCAATTCTGAAGATTTAATTTTTGATAAAGTAGTTGCAGATAGACAGGTTGTGTGAGTTCTAAGGACTACCCTTTTTGCTTCATCTTCGCTCCAAGAGTAATCCCAGCCTTTGCTACCGGAGACTCCAGACTCGTGAGCTTGCTTGACTTTTTCAACAATTTTTTTATCAGGAAGCTTGCCTTCAACCTTATCGATAAAAAAAGTATCATGCATTTCTCTTACTGGATGATCCTGCGAGGTGAAAAGTGCGTCAAAGTTCCAGAATGAAGTTTGTGCTAAAGAACCTTGCATTTCTTCGAAACCTAAATCGAGCCAGATTCGCTTGCCTTGCTCTATCGCCTCTGTGACAAAGTGCTTTTTCCCGCCATTTATTTGCGGAACAGGACTTGAAATATCGTATTTTCTGAATTTCTTATCTTTTTTCCATTCCTTGATTAGCTCTGGAGTGAGCTCTTCTACTAGGTCGGACTCGATTTTCCTTCCAGCGAGTTTTTTTCCTAAATCTGTCAGAGAAAAAGAAATTTCAGATTCCTCTTTTAGTTCAATTATATTTTTTCTCTTTTGCAAGTTTTGAAAGGCAAGTTTTTGCTCTGGCGATAGTCCTGACTCGGCAATTGGAAGGACCTCGAGAAATGATTCTTCTAGCATTTTTTTCACTAACTCTTCTTTTTTGGCTGATAGGATTATTTTTCCGTCCTTCAATTCAATGAAAGCCTTGCTTTTCAAGACGCCAAGAGAAACTTTGAATTCGTTGTCTGAGAGTTTTGAGAATTTTTTTGCTTCCTCCAGAGAAACGCGATTAGATTTTTCCAAAACGTTAAGGAGAACTCTTTCTGGGAGGTGATTTTTCTTGTAAAAGACCCCGTTTATGCCCAAATCAATCGTTCTTGTTTTTTCAGCACTAATTTTAAGAAGGCTCTTGCACTCTAGAAACTTGAGAGCTCGAAGAACTGAAGTTTTATCTAATCCTGATTCAGAAACTATTTCATTAATTGGAAGATTAAGATAAGGGATTACTTTTAACTCGAGAGGAGAGAGTTTTTCAATGGTTTCTTTTTCGTTCATTGAAAACTGAAGGTTTAGGGGTTAAAAAATTTAACCTCTTTTGTAAAATCCAGTCAAACTGGCCTGGGCGAGAATATGCGACTTCATCGCACTTTCCACTTGGGACTTTGTGGCTTTTTCGTCTAAGTTTAGAGTGGTGTCTAGGGCATAGAGCTTAAATTTATAGTGATGCGTTCCTGAGCCAGGACATGGGCCTCCGTATTCTGACTTTCCCCAAGTGTTTTTGCCTTGAATTGCTCCTTGAGGAATGGAATCTTCTAGGATTTTGCCAGTAATAGGAGTATTGAACAGAATCCAGTGGTCCCAGGTGCCCGAAGGTGAATCTGGGTCGTCCAATATTAAAACGAGAGATTTTGCGTTTGCTGGAATTCCTTCAATATCTAATGCCGGAGAGAGATTTTCACCGTCACAAGTGTATTTGGATGGAATTCTTTCATTATTTTGAAATGAGCTACTTGATATTTTCATTGTTTCCACTTTTTTATTTGGATATAGATATAGCAAAGTAAATAAAATTAATGCTACAATTGCTGATATTATCAGAAATGTTTTTTTCATAAAATTATAAGGGGATGCGTTTATTAAACTTAATTTATGATAAAATAATCTGGATTGGTAAGAATCACCAAGCTTAAATAATATTAATACTTAGGAAAAATATGACTGATAGAGTATCTTTTTATGATCAAATTAGAAACAATAAGATAAAGTCCTTCTTCCTAATCGTGATTATTTTCATTTTCTTTCTTGGTTTAGGAGCAGTAATCTCTTTTGTTTTGGATCCTTCTTTGTTCTTTGTGATTATGATTCTTTCAATAATTGTTTCTTTGATTTATATTTTGGTTAGCTATTATAATTCAGACAAGATTGCTTTAGCAAGTGTAAGAGCTAAGCCTGCATCAAGAACCCAGCATAGAGTTTTGTTTGACGCTGCTGAAAATATGTCTCTTGCTTCAGGATTGCCAATGCCAAAACTTTATGTTATGGAATCCCCTGAAATCAACGCTTTTGCTTCAGGAAGAAACCCTCAAAACTCTGTGATTTGCTGCACAACAGGGGCTTTGGAAAAGCTAGAGAAAAGAGAGCTTGAAGGAGTGATTGCTCATGAGATGTCCCATATAGCAAATTATGACATACGATTCATGACTTTAGCTGCGGTGCTAATAGGGATGATTTCCATTGCTTCAGAGATTTTCCTAAGGAGCTTGTGGCTGGGTGGAGCCAGAGGAGGAGAGGATGATAAAAAAGGAGGAACTATTTTAATTATATTTGGAATATTATTTGCTATTCTTGCGCCGCTTTTGGCAAATATAGTTTCTTTAGCTATTTCGAGAAAGAGAGAATTTACGGCTGATGCAACAGGTGTCAAGTTCACTAGGTCGCCTACAGGACTTAGAAATGCGTTGATTAAAATAAAAAAGCAACATTCTCCAGAGGGAAGTCAGAGAGTTCCAAAGGCGGTTGCGCCCCTATTTATTTCTGATCCTTTCAAGAAAAAGATTCAAACGATTTTCTCAACTCACCCCGATATAAATGAGAGGATTAATATTTTGGAGAGGATGTAGAACGCCGATATGATTAAGTGATTAATTAACTCAAAATATGGATGAAACATTCAACACGCGTATGGGAAATAATGATTTTCTTTGATTGAATTAAATTTATTATTGATTCTGAAATTTTTATACTGCTTCTCATAGTTCAATGAGAAGCGTTCGACCTTAGCCTGATATATTTCAGTTCGATTCTAATTGGAGAGATTTATTAACTAGATACTGCTGTTATTTTAATGAAAAAAAATTTCAACGAGAAATGTTACTCTTTATTGAGAAAAGTCCCGCGAGGCAAGGTAACCACTTACAAAGCCCTCGCTGAAAAACTTGGTACTAAAGCCTACAGAGCTGTCGGGAATGCGATGAACAAAAATCCTTACGGATTTCTGACAACCTCAAACTCTTCTGCTCGCCTTCTCTCGCAAAACAAGAAAGAGTTTAAGGTGAACAAAAGCCCTTATTCGCCGGAAGTACCATGCCACAGAGTTGTGGGTGCTGATGGAAGCATGACAGGCTTTGCCTCTGGGGTTGACAAAAAAATTAAGATGCTGAGGCAAGAAGGAGTTGTGGTTGTTGATGGGAAGGTTGATCTTGTGAAATTCAAATTTGATGATTTCTGAGATGTCTTTGATCAAATATTTGTATGCGATCCGACCTTCCATAACCTCAAGATTGAGATGGCCTTTTTAAATTCATTAATGGCAGCATTCTCTCCAATCTGTCGGAAATAGAAGTCTGTGATGACTTAAATCCATTTAGCTGTAAGTCTTCACTTATTGATTCTGGAATGTCTGCAATAACCTCTTCCATAGTTCCTGAAACATGAAAATAATTAAAATTAAGCCCTTCGGCGAGTGTCCAACCGTCAAACCTATAGACTACGACCTTGTAATTCATTATAAATAAGGACGATATAGGTTTTTAAATTTTAATGTGTAAGCCATAGACATATGTCGTAGGACATATGGTCTCAATCACATAAATC
>CAYZNI010000033.1:0-8205 GCA_964479755.1 Candidatus Woesearchaeota archaeon | reverse complement strand
AGATTTATGTGATTGAGACCATATGTCCTACGACATATGTCTATGGCTTACACACTAGGGATTTCACAATTTTCCTTCCAACTCACTTGTCATCCTATCTGCCTCTGCTTGACTTTCTGGCAGTTTGTAAACTAAAACTCCGGCAGTTAAAATATGAGGGTCTTTCATTTGTCTGTAATACTCAGCAAGAAAATCAACAACTCTATGGTTATCCTCTTCAATCCTTGAAAGTGCTTCTATTAATTAACTCACGTTTGGCTTCTCAGATATTTCTCTCAGAATAGAATATGCGATTCCTTCTTTTACAATTTGGAGTAATCCTTTTTTGTCGCTCATCATTTAACTTTTAATTCTTGCTTTATTAATCTTTCTATTATGTAACTTTAAAGTAAGAACAATAGTAAAGTTTATAATTGCTGAAAATATATAAATTGCATGGAAGTTTTAATTAGAATCAAAGATAATAAAGACGAACTGCCTTTGCGTCAGGGAGAATATGAAATTTTTAGAGGGCCAAATGCTGCACCTATTTTCGCACCTGTATTTATCAAAGGACCCGGATACGAGCAAGGCAGAATAATTGCAGACGCCAGTAACGGGGGCAGTTATATTAGCGGCAAACATTTGGGGGTTGTCGTTGGCAATGATAAAGTGGAATTAAAAGATATTTGTTCCAGAAATGGGAGCTTTCTTGAAGGCAGAAAGTTTGAGGAAACTACCGTTAATTCTATTGGCGTCTATAAAGTCAGACTTGGTCTGGCTTTTGATTTTGAATTGATTGTTAGTTAAAATTTCTAACTCAACATTTAGACTTATTTTTGCAACCACTTCTGCTCAATTAAAAAATTATACAAAAAATATTATTAAATGGAGCTTAAGTTAAGAAGAATTGCTAAGGTTATCGTTAAGTTATGCACTGGGAATTATAATCTAGACAATCTTTATATAACGGTTAGTTCTTATTTGATTATGAAAATACTGACATTGCATTGCGACTATATACGCTTCAAGCCTCTGAAAAAAGCGCTGAAAAATCCTGAAGAGATTAAAGACGACAAAGAGAAAGAAGTAAAAGAATGTCTCGTTGTCCTGACTGCGGTTGAAAATGGAGATACGGATTTGGAGTTGAGCCAGATGATTGAGGCTGTTAAAAAAACTGCTGGGGAAGTAAAAACTCAGAACTTAGTTATTTATCCTTATGCGCATTTGTCCTCTAATTTGTCGGCTCCTGAAATAGCTCAAGAATTTTTACTAAAGGCGGAAGAGAGTTTGAAAAAGGAAAAAGGATTTGAGGTTTCAAGAGCACCTTTTGGGTACTACAAAACATTTGAGCTTAAAGTAAAAGGACATCCGCTTTCTGAGCTTTCAAAAACTTTCAGTTCTCAGAATCAAGAAATTCCAAAAAAATCAGTTAAAGAGTCATCAAGTGATCCCTCGCAGTTGCTTAAAGAAATCTCGCGAACAAAACTTGACACCTCAAAATTGAAAGAAAACGACCACCGCATTTTGGGGCAGAAATTAGACTTATTTAGTTTTAATGAAGTCGCCCCTGGAGCCGTCTTTTTTCACAATAACGGCCTGATTATTTATAATGAGCTGATAAAATTTGCCCGAGAGGTCAATGAAAAGGCAGGCTACAAAGAAATTTCAACGCCACAAATTTTGGATAATCGCCTCTGGAAAATTTCAGGACACTGGGATAAATACAAAGAAAATATTTTCCTGACAGAATACGAAGACAGGGGTTTTGCTGCAAAGCCAATGAACTGCCCTGCCGGAATGCTAGTTTACAAAGCTTCAACAAAATCTTATAAAGACCTGCCTCTGCGTGTCGCAGAAATGGGCGTCGTGCATCGACAAGAATTATCGGGCGTTCTCGCCGGCTTGTTCAGAGTAATCAAATTCACACAAGACGATGCACACATTTTCTGCACAGAAGAACAGTTGGAAGACGAAATATTAAAAGTAATGGATTTAATTGAATCTTATTACAAGACTTTTGGATTACCTTACCATATGGAGTTTTCAACTCGCCCAGAAAAAAGAATCGGCAGCGAAGAAATATGGGACAAATCAGAAAATATTTTAGAAAACGCCTTAAAGAAAAAGAAAGTAAAATACAAATTGAATAAAGGCGACGGCGCATTTTACGGCCCAAAAATAGATTTCCATGTCAAAGACTCTTTAGGAAGAACCTGGCAGTTAGGAACAATACAACTTGATTTCTCAATGCCGCAAAGATTTGATTTAGAATATGTGGGAAAAGACAACAAGAAACACCAGCCGATTATGCTGCATCGTGCGATTTTCGGGTCATTTGAAAGATTCATAGCAATATTGTTGGAACACACAAACGGAGCTCTTCCCCTATGGCTCTCTCCAATTCAGGTTCGAGCAATAAACTTCACAGACAGAAATACAAAAGCAGTTGAGAAACTTGTAAAAGACATGAAGTCGGCAATTCCGCAATTGAGAATCGACGCAGACTTGGAAAGCACGACTGTTTCTGACAAAGTTCGCGCAGCAGAAATCCAAAGAATTCCTTATATTATTGTAATTGGAGACAAGGAAGAGGAAGCGAAGACTTTAGCTGTGCGCGAGCGCGGAAAGAAGCCGAAGTTTGGAGTCAAGGAGAAAGAGTTTATTGCAGAGATTAGCGAGAAAATTGCTAAGCGGACTTGATCAATCTAGCGTACCTTGGCAGGTCGGGAACGAAATTCTTGTAAGAAGTGATTCTCTGGCTTTCATCGCCTTTAGAAATTGAAAGAATAATGTCGCCGGTGATCGGGGAGAAGACGGGCGTTATTTGTGAGCGCGTGAACTCCTTGATGATGTATGTCTGTCCAATTTGGAGTTTTCTTTCCGGCTCTTTTCTTTCATAATAAGCACCAAAATAAACTATTTTTTCTTCTGGCTTTAACCTTAAAAAATCCAAATAAAACTCAAAAGGAGAGACACTTAAATTACTTTTGGCGACAAGAAGGGTATCTTTTTGTTTAATAACACAAGAGTTAATGAAATTCTTAATCTTGGACCTATCGCGGTTTAATTTTTCAACCAGCTCGCCATATGTCCAAAGCGAGCTAGTGACGCTTCGGTTGTTTTGTTCCATTGAATGAGCAAAATTTAGGGTTATTTAAGCATTTGTTTTTCCTGCGGAAATGTATAAGCCACTGGCATATGTCGTAAGCTTAAAAAATTTATAAAACGCGAAGCAAATGTTTGCTGGAAATTTACCATTTAACCTGGAATGAGGTCTAAAATGATTATATCTCTTTCTAAATTTGTTTAAATCTTTATTTCACAATTTCAATTCCTTATCTAAAGTTTGAAAGAATCATTAGGTTATTGGAGAGGATGTAATGATGCGCGTGCTGGTAATGCGACCCAATCTAAAATCGGAAATGCCCGAGGGGTTGTCGTGCAAAGCCGTGATGACTCGCAAAGGCCATACATCGAAGTTGGGAAAGGAAATTTAGTTTTCTTGAACGAGCTTGAGAGATGGGCTAGGGAAAGTTCAGCTAATGAAATCGATTCAAGATATTCAATTTATCAGGTAACTACGCCAAAATAGTGATGAGTTTAGAAAAGACATTGTGTTAAGATTGGTTTCTAAATTGAATGAAACGCGAAAATGCCTGACTTTAATTTAGTCTCAATTTCTAAACATAAAAACTTATAAACCCCTTACCCTAATTAGTTCAATAAAAAAGAAATCAAAATGAAAATTGGTCCGTACGTCCAGAAGCTTGAAAAGTCGAAAGAATATAAGAGTTTTATCAGCAAGTATCCTGATTCTTTTATGATTGCCGGTTTTTTCATTCTCGACTTTGAAGCAGGAAAGAATGTCCATCAAATTGATTTTTATGTTCCGAAAGAAAAGAAAGTCGCTGCGTTCACCCTGGATGAAGGAGTGAATATGCAACTTTTGGAGATGCTGAATGCAAAAGTTCCTGAGAAACTTGCTCTTGACACAAAAACAGACTTGGATGCGCTGGAAGGAATTTTGTCAGATGAAATGCATAACAGAGGCATGTCGGAAAAGATAAAGAAAATAATTGCAATAATACAGAATATCAATGGAAAAAGAATTTGGAACTTGAATTGCGTATTAAGCGGAATGGAAATTCTTAAGTCCCACGTTGAGGATGACTCGCAAACTGTATTGAAAATTGAAAAGCAGTCTTTGATGGATATAATGCAACAGATTCCGATGAATAAACTTGGGGGAATGAAAACTCCTGAAAAGAAGGAAGATTATGACAAACAAATTGAAAATCTGGATAAGTTGGAGAAAGAAATTGAGAAAGAGAAAGTTAGACTTAAAGGCGAAGTTACTGAGAAGGCAAAGAAAAAGAATTGATTTCTAGGACTGAGAATCTTTATATATCAATATTCCCTGTTTCTAAGATGAGAAAAGAGGCAATAATCATACTTTTAGTCGTGACTGTAATAAGCTCGATTTCAGCGGTGCAGATTGCAGAGCTCTCATCATTGCCAAAGAAGCTAATAGCGTGTGAAAACACTCAATTTTCGCACGAGTTTCAGGTTGTTTCTGATTCGGAGATTATCCAAACAGATATTTCACCTAAAGACATTTTCTTTGCAAGAAAAACCGGCGAAAATAAATTTGAAATTTTTTCTGTTAATTTGACAAAGTCCCAGACTGGAAGAGAATATGCGAGAACTATTTTCACATCAAATGAAGCAGGGCTAAGTTATGAAGATATAATAATCAAGGTTCTTGAAAAGAATGAAGCTCCGACAATTGAAGATGTAAGGGTTCAAACAATTTCTTTGGACAGAGAAGCTCAGTTTTCCAAAAAAATCTTTGCCCTGGATATTGAAGATGGAAATCAAGATTCTGGAAAACTGAAGTTTGACGTTAAGTTCAAGGCCGGACAGCCAATTTTCTCAATTTCAAACGGCGGAGAAATCAATTTTAGCACGGACAAAACTGAAGCGGGTGTTTACCTAGTGGAGGTTTGTGTTAGAGATTCAGGTCTGGCACTGAATGGAGAGAACTATTCGGAGTGTGGAGAAGATGGAACACCTAAAACAGCGTGTGATGACTTTCAACTTAGTGTGACAGAAATTGACAGGCCGCCAACAATAGTGTCTAAAAACCCATCAGGAGATGTAAATGCGACGGTTGGAGATAAATTGGTCTTCAAGATAACAACTTTCGACCCTGACGGCAGCGCAGGCGATGTTTATTGGTATGTCGACGGAAATCTTAGCGAATTTGACTCGGGCTTGGAATCTCTTGAAAAGAGTTTTTTTTTCAACATTCAATGCAATGATGCAGGAGAACACACAGTAAGGGCAGAAGTTACTGATGGTCTCTTGAAGGATTCTGTTTCCTGGAAAATTCTAGCCAAAGGAAACAATGAGTGCAAGGAAGCACTAAGAGTTATTCCTAAATGCGAGCCTAAGTGGGGCTGCGAAGACTGGAACGTCTGCCAGCATGCAGCGCAATCAATGCAATTTGGATCACTGCCTAATTCGGAATACCAGAAAATAATATTAAGCTGCAACTCGCAGGGACTGAGCCAGGAAATTTGCGGATTTCAAATTAGGAAATGTATTGACGTAAATTCTTGCAATAAGGCAGATTCAGCACCAAGTGAAATTCAGGCATGCACTTTCGGTCTAAATCCAAGTTGCTCCGATAATATTAAGAACTGCCACGATGGAAGTTGTGAAATAGGGATAGATTGCGGCGGGAACTGTGGAAAGTGCGCCAGTTGTTCTGATGGAATAAAAAACCAAAATGAGGACGGAATAGACTGCGGAGGAATATGCGCGAATATTTGTCCTACAGAAGAGTACCTGAAAAGGAAAAAACTGATAATTGATGTTGCAATAGGAATTGTGGCAATTCTCATAATATTAATTTTGTACAAGGCGTTTAAAGTCTTAAGATTTGAGAGGGAGCTTTCAAAATATGCCAAGTAAATTAGCGTTAATATTTGTAGCAATAGTTTTCATTTCTTTTGTAAGTGCTTCAGATTGTACACCCAGCTATGCGTGCAGCGACTGGGGAAAATGCACTGAGGGGTTTCAATCGCGGACTTGCAGCGACAGCAAATGCAGAATGAAAGACATTACTGAAAGGCAGCTTTGCGACAAAAACAAAGGATGTTCTCCACAGATAAAATGCGCACCTTGGAGTGAATGCATTTACACTGACAAGACAGACAATGTTCTCAAGGGAGAAATAAAATTTGGAGGATACAAAACAAGAACCTGCAGCGACGCAACTGGTTGTCTTGAAAGTTTTATTGAAGAAAATAGCTGCGCTGACAGCCACACCTTTGAAACTGAAAAAATTAATGAGTGCGGAAGCAATTTTCTTTTAATTAAAGAAGATGCTTCAGGGAAGACCATTGGAAAGATTAATATTGACTCGTGGAAAGAAAAAAAGCTGGATATTTCTTTTGCTGACAATTCAGAGTACTGCTCTGCCTGCTTTAATGCGGTCAAGGATAACGGTGAGGAAAATATTGATTGCGGCGGAAAGTGCAAAAAGTGCAGAGAGGAAAAAGAGGATTCGAGTACGACAATCTTACTATCTTCCTGGGTATTGTTTGGAGTTTTTTCTTTTCTTGCTTTTATAGGGGTGGTGAGAAATGGAAAAAAGTAGAAAGATTATTTTTGCGGCAGTGATTGCTTATTTTTTAATATCTCTCGCCGAAGCAGCGCCTAGCTGGACTGGGAATAATGTTATTTACTCGGCAACAGAAGACACAACCTACCATCATAATTTAACCAACAATATTTCAAGCCCTGAAAGCGGGATGACATACGCGATTGACACAATCCAAACAAACATAACCTGGAATGGAAATATTATAAACTATTCCACAATTTCTTCATGGATTTTTGTTGATAGCTCATCTGCGGAATTTTTGGTCATTAACGCGAGCTTGACAAACCAGACTGGAAACTTCATCTTGCCGTTGAAAATTACCCATTCAGGAGGCGCAGCTACATCTTATTTTAATTTCAGCGTTTCACAAGTCAACGATGCACCCCAGTTTTTAAATTTGCAAGAGCAGAGTTTTAACATAACCCAATTGTTTAATTACAGAATAAATGTGAGTGATGAAGAAAATGATTTTCCGGTAACTTTCAATATTACTTTCCTAAACTGCACTGTTGCTTCTTGGTCAACTCGAAACTGCAGCAATGCAACTGGCAGGGAACTTTTTGCATCATCGCAATATACGACTAACAACACGGCTGCATGGATAAACATAAGCTTTACCCCTGACAGAAATGACGTTGGAAACTACTCGATAAATTTCAGCGTTACAGATCTGAATGACAGTGTTCAGCCTTATAACGCTACAAGAAGCCAAGTAGTTACATTTCAGGTATTAAACCAAAATGTCCAGCCTTATTTCACTTACTTGTGCGATAATGAAAGGAACACTACCGAAGATACTCTTTTTAATTGCAGAATAAATTTTACAGATATTGATGAAATTAATAACATAACTATTAGTGCTAACTACTCTTTTTTCAGGTTTAATGAATCTGGCACGAATACTGCGGTGATTCCTGTCAACTCTACTTCAAATTATAATGGCTCTGCGGTTGTGAATTTCAGTGCAACAGATTCCGCTGTTGGGAACTGGAGCATCAAAATAAACCTGACTGACAATTCCGACCTGCCAATAAAAACAAACTACACTATTATCAGTTTTTTCATTTCAAACGTGAATGACTCTTTAGCTATTGGAGACATCGCAAACTTGACTGCCTACACAACAAATAATTACACTATTTATGTGAATGCTTCTGATGATGACTTGCTAATTCCTGACAAAAGCGTTTACAACGAAAGCCTGTCTTTCAGTTCAAATGACTCTCGAGTTAATATTACTCAAACGAATTATATCTCTGGAACCAACAAAACTCAGGCAACGATATTTGTTAATCCAAGTCTCTTTCCATCAGCAGGAAATTACACAATTAATATTTCAGTAAGAGACTCGAATAACTTCTCAATTGGCTCTGATTTGTTTACTATAGAAGTTATAATCAATTATCCACCGGTTTGGGACCCTTCAATGCAAACAGGTTTTGGAATAACTGAAGAAGTGATTTTTAGCCATAACTTCAGCGCAAATGTGAGCGATGCAGACAATGACGCTATAAGCTTTGCAATATCAAGCAATAATCACTTTCCAGAGCTTG
>CAYZNI010000032.1:0-8770 GCA_964479755.1 Candidatus Woesearchaeota archaeon | reverse complement strand
AGTTGTAGCTACGTTCACCGCCTGGAGGCAAAGGGTCAGGACGGCGAGTAGAGTAATTCATAAGAAAAGTGTTATTTGCGTTAAGAAGTTTTTTTACTTTCATAGATTTTTTTTCAAATCTAACGAACAGCCCTGAAACATCAAATAGCCCGCGATTTTCTATAGTTAGAGCCAGATCTCCGCCAGGGGTTCCACAATAGTTGCTAATGCAAGAAACATTTTTGACTATAATCTTGACTTCTACCTCGCACTCCCTCTGATTTTTTGGGATTTGCAATTTCAAGTAGTTGTAAACGAAAGCACTTAGCGCTACAGCGATCACTATTATGATTACATAAGTTACCATCAAACTGTCTGCCTTTTTATTCCTGAGGCGTGATATACCTTTCACCATTTTGCTCTTTTTTTAGTATCGCGTAAACAAACGGGCCCTTGCGAAGGTCGAAAGTGTAAGTAACTTCGCTGGTGATGTTTATAGATATTGTGCTTAATGATATCCTGGGTTGGGAGGCAGATTGAAAGTTTGTTCCTGGAACGGGGGCAGCCACAATATTTGAAAAACTTACTTCTCCGGATTGCGTGTTGTTGTAGAAGTAGTAATAAATAGTTTGGTCGGTGCCGAAAACGACTATGAGGTCTTGATTGGGATTTGAGTTTGCGTAAAAGTCTGTAATGTTTTTCACTTCTTGAGAAACCTGAACATCTGACAGCGCTTGATAAACTCCTCTTTCAAGTATCTTTGAAATTTCAAACTCAATTTCTTTGGCTTGGTTGTAAGTGAACTTGTCTTCTGGCTTTGTTATTATTTTGTTGTATATTGTGTAAACTGAAGCGATTACAGCAAGGAGGAGTATGACAGCAACAAGATAGAATTGGGCTCTTTTTTTCATGAATAAAAGAAGTCAAGAGGGTTTTTATTGGTTTTGAACAGGAAAAGAGTAAGTTTGAAGTTAGTAAGGCACAAAGCTTTGGCAAAGGAAGAGGAGCATTTTGTCAGGTATTTTTTTATAAGATATTTTTCAGTTAATGAACTTATGTTGAGATAAAATAAGGACGGGGAGTTGGCTCGGCGTCGGGCGAAAAGCGACCTCTCGACCTTCTCAGTTTTGCTACCCTGCTAGCACCGCGCTTCCTACTTAGGGCTGCTCCGATCAAGGCCTGACCCGGTTCATAAGAGCACGATCGAGCAGGACAAAACCTCAACGTTGGAAGAGAGACTTTTTGTCCTCAGCGTCACGCGCTCCTTTAAGTCTGCCGTGAAGCCCGTTTGCAAATGGCGCAGGGCTGGCGCGCCGACTCGTCCAGAAATTCGAGAGATAGAGAGTTTATAATTTTTGCTGTAAGCTCTTTAATCGTCATTAAAATCCATCTGTTATTTTATCCTTGGAAGATGTCCTGAATTTGTGAGTTTTTCTTTTTTGTGAAGCCGTTTTTTTGCAAGACAAAGATTAGAATTGCTAATATTGCTAAGAGAAAAGATCCATTCGCTAAAAGTATAATTATGACAATAGACAGATAATTCCTTTGGTCTGCGAAAAATTCCCTCGGGAAAATTTTAAAAATTATTTACCGAAAGATATATATATATGATTTTTAGATAGGTGATGAGAGATGAAAACAGAGGTTGGATAATTGCCAATTTTGCCATTAGTGCGGTGATTGTTTTTCTTGTGTGCTTTTTGATTTATCAGGGTGTTAATTCAGATGTAAGGTCTTCACCTTATCCTTCGGACGGGACAGGCGACACGCCTGGAATTTTGCCAGAGGTTGGGACGGAGGAAATGAGATGTAACTTGAATTCACATCCCTTGATTTGCTTGCCTGACGATCGTCTTGCTAAAAATAAAAATTCGATTGTCATGGAATCTCCTACATATCCTCCAGTTGAATTTGATGATATTTGGGGTACTCTTTATAGTTCTCATTGTAGTAATCCTCCTCCTGAAAGATACCCTAGGCCTTGTGATGGAAAGAAATCTGATAAATGCCCTCAAGGTGGAGAAGGCGGAATGTTCGATAAAAGACGTGTCCAGTATACTTGTTCTGAGTATTGGACCTGCACTCCTTTTAGTTTTCAAAGACATTATTTTAGGTCTAGAATTGAAATAAGCGAGCAAACTATGGCTGGTGACTCTTGCGGAAAGGGGGAGTGTTGGTGCAATCCTTACACCAAAACTTGCACTCGTCAAGTTCAAAAAACTGTGGTACTCAAAATATTATGTGGGACGGCTTCTTGGTCTGCTATTGATAATCAACAATTACACGATAATGGCTGTGCTATTAACGGTAATGATTTGTTTATAGAACCTAGTGAAACTGGACCTAATAATAATTATGGTACTAGTGCTTGCATAACTGCGTTTTGGAAACAGCAAAAGTCAAGTAGTGGTACGGGTCAATACCTATGCGACCAGCATAGAGAATCTGGTTGCATTGATAATGTTAATGAAAATTGGGACAAACTGCCGTTTGGCTTAGAACAAATACCTACATCATGCAGGAATTTTCTTAATTCGAGAGGATGTGCAATTCAGCTCTACACTTAGAGACAATGAAAAAGAAAATTAGACGGCTGGCTACGGGATTATTGCTTTGAAATTGCTGGGAACTATTGTTAAGATTAGACTTTTTAACTGTTTGAAATCTGTTCCTTGAAGATTGCCCGTCTAATCAATCATTTTTCTAATTGTTTCATTGAAACGCCTTGCCCTTTGAATTGAAGTTTGAGCTTTGTTTCGCAGTGCTGTTTCACCCATTTCATAGGTGAATCTGCTTCGCTTATCTTTTTCATAAGAATAGTCCTCCATCAGCTCTTTCGCCTTCTGCCTGCCCAGAACCTCGAGGGCGTCAGAACCTGCCTCCTGAAACTCTTCAATTATAGACTTTTCTATTTTTCCGCTTGAATAAAAATAATAAATGAGGGAGTCGAATGCGGCAGAGTGGATTGATTGGTCTGATTTTAATTTGACTCCAATTGATTCAAGCAAAGCTCTCGCCATATAAAACATTGAATAATAGCTTGAGTTGACCACCCAAAGAAATCCGTTAAAATCTGGGCGACCAACCTGCTTTTTCAAGTCTTCTTTTGTCGAAACATCATAAAGAAGATTTGCCGAGCTGAAAGAATTTATAGAATTTGAAATGAAAAATTCGACGAATCTTCCTTTCTTTTCTTTGACAATCTGGCCGTATTGAAGCATCTTTTCAACCCTGTTCCTACATTCCCTAACTCTTTTTTCATCTAGCATTCTTTAGCATCCTGTAAAAGTTTTCTGCTCCATACAAGAGGACGTGCTTATTCAACGATTCATTCAGTATATTAATTTTGTCCCTTTTAGAAAGCATTTCGTAAGCACTTTTTGTTGAGATAACCTGAAAGTCGAACTTCTTTGAAAACTGCGAGGCGATATTCACAAGAATTTTTTCTACTTGGAAGGTTTTATCTTGGTCATCTAATACAAATAATATGTCTATATCCCGAGGGTTTGACTTCACAACATAAGAGCCAAATATCAACATAATGAAGAAATCCATTCCTACTTTTTCAAATACATCTTTTATGAATAAAAAGAGAGATTTATCATTGTTCAAAATAGCTTTGGAACGCAAGGATTCTATGTACGCAATTTCGGAGTGATTTTCCTTATAGTTTAATGAAAGAAGCCCTTTTTCATCTTTTGTGAGAAATCTATCGAATAATAAACTCTTTGCTGACCTATGAATCAAGGGGTAGGGCTTTTTCAATGAGTCCGAGATCTCCTTTATGCTAAATCTCTGATTGATTTTTGAAACAAATATTTTCATTATTTCCCCTTCCGTTTTTGTAAACATTTTAAAGAATAACTATTTAGATATATAAATATATCTTTTTAGTGATATTATGATATTAGAGTTGGGCTGGCTACGGGATTATTGCTTTGAAATTGCTGGGAACTATTGTTAAGATTAGAATTAATAACTATTTGAAATCTGCTCTTTAATTTTTTGCAGGTGTCGATTATTGCCCTTTGGTGCGCACTAGGAAAGATATCTATTGGGAACAGAAAAAAGTATGCTAATCTTTAGTGCAAAGATTTATATATAAATGCTCATTACTAATGAGCATGATAAACATAGATGATTTGCGAAGAATTGTGCTAAAGCAAAAGGAGGAAATACAAAGGCTAGATGGAACTATAAAAAGAGATATTCTTAGAGAGATATTGAGCTGGCTTGATGACAATAGAGTCATAATTTTAACCGGAATAAGACGGTGCGGAAAATCCACGATATTAAGACAGATAATGAAGGAGAAAGAAAATTATTGTTATGTTAATTTTGAGGATGAGAGGTTTTTAGATTTTAAAGCTCAGGATTTTGAATCATTGAATGAAATTCTAATTGAACTTTATGGCAATCCTAAGATTTATTTTTTTGACGAAGTCCAAAATATAGAGAAATTTGAGACTTTTGTCAGAAGACTTCAGGATGAGGGGAAAAAAGTTTTTATAACTGGGAGCAATGCATCTTTTTTAAGCAAAGAATTTGGAACGAGGCTAACGGGCAGATACAAACCATTTGAGATTTTTCCCTTTTCCTTCTCAGAGTATCTTAAATTCAAAAATATAAATATTGAAAAAGATTGGAGCCATAAAACGCAAAAGAGAGTGGAGATAAAAAAAGCATTTAATGAATTTCTTGAATTAGGAGGAATTCCTGAATATCTGAAGACAAATGATAAAGAGTATATCAAAAATTTATTTGAAAACATTCTCTATAAAGATGTAATAGCAAGATACTCAATTAAAAAGCAGAAAGAGATAAAAGAGTTAATTAGCATTTTAGCAACCAATATTTCTTCAACTTTTACTTATAATTCAATAAAAAATACCCTGGGTCTAGGGAACTCAATAACTGCGAAAGAGTACATTTCATATTTGTCTAACTCGTATTTCTTTTTTGAGTTGCCTAAATTTGATTATTCTTTAAGAAAATCCTTGGCAGCACCTAAGAAAATTTACTTAATTGATAATGCCTTTAATCAAGTAGCAGGATTTAACTTCTCTGCAAATACCGGCAAACATCTTGAAAATATTGTTTTTATAGAATTAAAGAGAAGAAAAAAAGAAGTGTATTATTTTGCAGAAAAAGGAGAGTGCGATTTTGTAATAAAAGAGGGCGCAATAATCTCACAAGCTATTCAGGTATGTTATAACCTTAATAAAGACAACAAAGAGAGAGAAGTCAAAGGATTGGCAGAAGCTTTAAAGAAATTTAAACTTGAAGAGGGGCGCATTATAACATTTGACCAAGAGGAAGAGTTTCGCTATGAAGGAATGAAAATAAAAGCAATACCTGTTTGGAAATGGCTATTAGAAAAATCAGAATGATGATGTCCTCTATACCATATAAGATTGTCGCTGTGCCGCCAAATCATCGATACATCGCATATATTTATCCTAAAGAGCCCTGATTTCCTCTTTGCTCTCGGTACTGCCCAGCGTAAAAGGCAAGCGTTCTTCCGAAGCTGATTGGCTGTCCTTCTCTTGACCTGCAAAGTGCGTTTGCCGCCCCTTTAAAACCCTCAAGAAATGCCTTGTGATAGGCTTTTGAATCCTCGCAGGGCGTTGAATCGAAAAGGCGGCCTATTTCTATTAACGCTTTTGCGCTAAAAATATTGTAGGCTTCACCATTCAGACAGTAGTTTGTCGGCATTTCCATCAGCGCTGCATAAAAATTGCTGAGCTGCCTTTTCCTGCCCTCTTCAGTTTCGCCTGAAAACCTCCCTTTCCATTCAGAGAGGAATCTGTCCAGAACATCTCTCTTTTCTCTCCTTAATTCATTATATCTATCCATATTGTATTAACTGTTCAGTAGTATATAAATCTTTGCATCTGGGTAAAGAGAGCCAATACGCAGATTATTGTCACGTCGAAAAATCGCTGAAAACCTGCTCAAAGATATTTAGAGAGTTTATAAGATTAACGACTTGAAATCTGCTCCTTGATTTTTTGCAGGTCTTCAGAAACTTGAAGCCTTGGAGAGCTTTGTTTTTTAATGTAAACTATGAGAAGCAAAATTGAAGCTAACACTAGAACAACTTCAGAAAGGAATAGAAATAATATCACCATCTTTTGAGAAAACTTTGGAGAGTTTTAATATTTTTGTGTTTTGCACTATAAGTGAATTGAAATAACTTGGTTTTTTAAGAATCTGCAAACGAATTAAAACCCACTTTAACTCTGCTGTGGTAATTTGCCTTAGAGAGTAATTATTAGATCAAATTGAGGCTGTTTATTATCGGGCACTTACTTTTAAGAAGCTAACCTTTTCAAAACCACTACATTCTTTCAATAGTTTGAATTCCTAGAATGGAAAGTGCGTTCTTTATGACTTGAGCTGTTGCTGCAACTAGAGATAGCCTGAAAGATTCATTTTCTGATCCGATTACTTTGTTAGAGTGATAAAACTCGTTGAACTTTTGAGATAGACTGTAAACATAATTAGCTATTAAATTTGGGGCTAAAGTGCTGAATGCGTTTTTAGTTTCTTCTGGGAATTTTGCAAGTTCCATTGCAAGAGATTTTTCCTGGTCGTTCAAGGACGAGATTTTTATTTTTGAGGATTTTTTTTCTGATTTTTTTAAAATGCTTTGAGCCCTGGCATAAGTGTACAGCAAATATGGTCCTGTATTTCCCTCGAATTCCAAGAAACGCTCAATGTCGAAGATGACATCGTTTGTTCTGTGATTTTTTAAATCACCATAGAATATTGCTGCTCTAGCAATTTTTAATGCCCTATCGTTCAGGTCTTTTTCAGAAAGATTTTCACGCTTTGAGATTTCTTTTTTTGCTAACTCAATAGTCTCCTGAAGAACTTCCTCCATAAAAATTGTTTTACCTTTTCGTGTGGCGAGTTTTTTTCCGTCCTTGCCCAGATAAAGGCCGTGCGAGATGTGGATGCAGTTGTTTGCAAATGGATAGTTCATTAATTGAAGCACTTTGAACAGCTGTTTGAAGTGGAGCTGCTGTTCAGAGCCGACTTCGTAAAAGAGATGAGTTGCCTTGAATTTCTTTACTCTGTCAATTGCGGCAGTGATGTCGCGCGTTGCGTAAAGCGTTGTGCCGTCAGACTTTTGAATTAAGCAAACTCCCAGGTTGTACTTTTCCAAGTTAACGACTTGCGCTCCCTCGCTTTCTTCCAAAAGATTTTTGCTTCTTAATTCAAGAATTGTGCCAGACATTTTTTTATTATATTCAGACTCTCCTGAAATAACGTCGAAATTGATTCCTAAAAGCTCGTAAATTTTGTTGAAGTCGTTTATGCTGAGGTCTCGGAAAGTTTTCCAGAGCTTGAGAGATTCTTTGTCTCCCTGCTCGAGTTTTTTGAATTCCTCTCTACCAATAGACTCGTATTCTTCTAAACCAGAAACTTTCGTGTAAATCTCATACAGGTGTTTTATGGGAGATTTTTTTAATTCTTGCTCAGAGCCAAAATTTTTGTAGCCGGCAATAATTTTTCCGAACGGTGTTCCCCAATCTCCCAGATAGTTTAGCCGAATGATTTTCGCACCCTGCGATTCTGCAAGATTGGCGATTGCGTTTCCGATAATTGTTGAGCGCAAATGACCAACGCCGAAAGGTTTTGCGATGTTTGGAGAGGACATATCGATAACTATTTTGTCTGATTTTTCTTCTGCAGAAAATCCGTATTTATCTTTTTCTTTCAAGATTTTTTTGAGAGTTTCTTCAGCGAGTGCTTTTCTGTCCAGAAAAAAATTGACATATGGGCCTCTGGCTTCTATTTTTTCAAAACCATTTGAAGGAAGAGATTTTGCAAGGTCTTGAGCAATTAGTTGAGGCGATTTTTTTAAAACCTTAGCAAGTGTGAAACATGGAAAAGCGAAATCACCCAAGTCTGGAGAAGGAGGAGTTTCGATTAACATTAAGATTTCTTTGTCTGTCAGGGAGAGAGCCTTTGCCAAGAGTTTTGCAATTTGGTTTTTCATATAATTAAGTTGAGAACAATGTTAATAAAATTATTGAAAAGCCGGATCGACTTTTTTAATCGAAATATATATATATATATATATATTAAACCTGTGCTGCTTATGAAAAAGATTCGAGTTAACTGGAGATTTGGTAGCATTATTTTTGGCATAATTCTTGCGATATCTTTGGGATATGCAGCCTATACTATAGATAACATAAGATTAATGCCGAGTGAAACCGCACCAAAGGATAGAATCGATAGAATCGCAACACGAATTTGTAATTGTTTTTGCATTGCTACTGATACTGGAGAGGGGATTGGCGTTGGTGGGATGGATATTCCGTTTGATGGAGAGGCTTGCCTTTCTCATAATGGAGAACTTTGCAGAATTCAACAAGAAAATGGGATGTATAGAACGGGAGAACTTCGAGATTGTATTGGGCCTATTTGGACCGATGGACAAACAAGTCAACAGACAATTTTTAAATTGAAATAAGCCTCTAGGGGGACTTGAACCCCCGACCCCGAGTTTTTCCGAATAAATAAATCTTAATACGAAACTCGTACTCTAACCAGCTGAGCTATAGAGGCCTATTAACGAGAAAATAACAAGGTTTATAAAATTGTATTTTCTTTGTAGGAGACTAGAAAGATGGTGACACAAACTAATTTTCTTTTCAACAAAAAAGCCAGATTGATTGTTAGAAATAGCTTATTGATTTCAGGGGGATTTGTTTTTTTATTGTTTTTGTATTCTGCTTTTGCCTCTCACACAATCACAACTTCATCCGGAGGCACT
>CAYZNI010000031.1:0-9832 GCA_964479755.1 Candidatus Woesearchaeota archaeon | reverse complement strand
AATAAAAAGATGAACAACTTAAAACCACGAGGTAACATTAATAGAGGATATTACAGGAAAAATAGAGCAGAGAAAGTATTAAAAACCAATTTTTTCTAACTAAAAGATGAAAAGAAGTTCACGAAGGTGGAAGAAAAAGAACCAGATGCGCTGGAAATGGCAGAGAAAGAGAATCAAAAAGGAAAAGCGAAAGAGAAGAATGCATAGGGAGAGAAGCAAGTAATCTCCAGTGAAGTTAATTAAACTCATAAAAATTTTAAAAAAATGGATTTTAAGTTGGAAATCGATATCAATGAAGTGCACCTAGTCAGAGACATTGCAGGCGAGCTGCAAACTAGAAATTTAAAATTGTCTCTAGATGAAGCCAGAACTTTGGCGATGTCTCTTGCAAGTGAAATTTCTGCTGACAGGGAGTATTTTTTAAGAGCTGCATATGAGGGAATTGTTGCTGCGTGTGTTGAAAGAGCAATTGATAATTATCGCAGGCGAAAAAGGTAGGCTTAGACTCCAAGAAAAGCATACAAATCTTTATAACCTATTTATCTCAATTAGGTTTGTTAAAAAATGAGCGCGAATATTTGGACTGAAAAGTACCGACCTGTTAGATTTGACGACATGGTTGGGCAGCAGGAAATAATCAAAAGAGTAAAATCTCTAGTGCAAGCGCTAAACATTCCGCACCTGCTTTTCGCAGGGCCGGCTGGAACCGGGAAGTCGACGCTGGCTCTGATAATCGTTAAGGAGCTGTTCAAGGAAAAATGGAGGGAGAATTACCTTGAACTGAATGCCTCTGATGAAAGAGGGATTGATGTTGTAAGACAAAAAGTTAAAGATTTTGCCCGTACTAAGGCTCTTGAGAATTTGCCGTTCAAAGTGATTTTCTTGGATGAAGCGGATGCGCTGACAAATGAGGCGCAAAACGCCCTAAGAAGAACAATGGAAAATTATTCAGGAACGTGCAGGTTTATACTTTCGTGCAATTATTCCTCTAGGATAATTGATCCGATACAATCTAGGTGCGTTGTTTTTAGATTTAAGTTATTGGAGAAAAAAGATATTTTAAAAGTCATTAAGACAATTGCTGAAAGGGAAAAGTTAAAACTTGCGGATGATGCGGTTGACCTGCTCTATGAGACTTCAGAAGGGGACTGCAGGAGGGCAATAAACTTGATGCAGGCGACTGCTTCAATTTCTCCCGACGTGAATTTTGAGATGGTGCGAATGATTGCATCATCAGCGAAACCAAAAGACATCAAGGTTGTTTTGGATTATGCTTTAGCAGGCGACTTTGTGAGCGCGAGAAATAAATTACTTGACGTGATGCTTCGTGAGAGCATTTCAGGAGTGGATATAATCAAGTCAATACAAAAAGAAATTTGGAACCTTCAAGTTGAGCCAGAGATTAAAGTTCGACTGACTGAGAAGACCGGAGAAGTTGAGTTCAGAATGATTGAAGGCTCTGATGAGTTTGTGCAGCTGCAATCACTTTTAGCGTCGTTTGTTCTGGCAGGAATGGGGAAGAGCTAAAATGAAAGCACATTTGTACGTTAGAAAGGTTATTGATGAAACCAGTGACTTTCAAGATGGAGGTCGAGAACAATATTGCCTGTATTTTCCAGAAAGGTGCGTCATTGGGTGGAGATATGATGACAGAGTTGATTTTTTTAATGAAGATCCAGGATTTTTAAAGGAAGCGGCTAAAGCAATCAAAACTGGAAATTATAGGAGAGAGGTTGAAATTCCAGAAATAAAATTTTCCGGAATTATTGAAGTGGGAAGACAAATGAATCAAGCTAAGATGGATTTTAATGCAAGAGCAATAGGATTAATTAAATCGCTTGGCCGGAAAGTTTAATGTCCGAGAGAAATTTAACCAACGCTGGATTGAGCTTTATTTTAACTGCCTGTATGGGCACCATTGGTGTATTTTATTGCAGTATGTATAGTGAAGTTATAAGAACTGCCCCCGTTTCTGAGGAAAAATTCCTCAGGCCTGAAAATCTTTACCTATTGCCTTGCGTGTTTGCTCTTGGTGTTGCTGGAGTTGGCGCTGCTTCTGCTGTTTATTATAGTACCAGACATTTTAAAAGAAGAGAAAAAGATTCTAAAATCCAGTAACAAAAAGATTTCACTAAAAAAGAGTCGCGCAAGTTTAAATAAACAAATACTTTTTTCAGATAATGAGCTTAAATGAAATTTTTTTGGCGTATGACCTTGCAAGAAAAGCGCATTCAAAACAAAAAAGGAAAACAGGGGAGCCATACATTATTCATCCAATTGCAGTTGCTGAAATCGCGAGAAAAAACGGTGCTGATGATGCTACTATATGCGCCTGCCTTTTGCACGATGTTCCTGAGGATACAGAAGTTAATCTTGATACAATTAAGGTCAGATTTGGAGAAGAAATTTCTTTTATCGTTGACGGCGTGACAAAATTAGACAACAAAGATGCTACGTTTGAAAAAGTTGAAAAATATGCTGAGAGTGACAAAAGAGTAATTTTGGTCAAATTGGCTGACAGAATAGACAATACTAAAGGCCTCGCAATAAATGCAGAAGTGCTTGAAGAAATGAGAAAAAAATACCGCATTTCAAATCCATGGTATATAGATCTGGGAAAATTGTTTAAGTATGATTCTTTAGCTAAAAACCTGGAAGATTTAACAAGGAGGTATTGCAATGTTCTTAGCTGAAAAATACCGAGTTAAGAATTATAGTGAGTTTGTTGGGCAGGATACTGCTGTTTTGGAGATTAAAAAGTTCCTGAAAGAGTTTCCGAAAAAAAAAGCTTTGGTGCTGTACGGGCCGCCTGGAAGCGGAAAGACTTCATTGGCGATTGCGGCTGCACAAGAGAATGACTTGGAAGTTTTGGAGCTCAACTCGAGTGACTTGAGAAACAGGCAACAATTAGAAGACAGATTAAAGCCTGCGACTGAACAGCAGGCGCTATTTAAGAAAGGCAAGGTTTTATTGATGGATGAAGTTGATGGAGTGACTGGAACCGACATTGGCGGAATTCCGGAGCTTGTAAAGCTGATAAATGGGACGCAATTTCCAATTGTAATGACGTGCAATGACGTTTGGAATTCAAAATTGTCACCTGTCCGCGAAAGAGCAAAACTTGTTGAAATGAAATCAATTTCTTTAGATAATATTGTTAATATCTTAACTAAAATTGCAGAAAAAGAGTTTATTCATAGAACGCCATTTTTTTTGAGGCAACTTGCAATTAAATCTCAGGGAGACCTGCGGGCAGCGATAAACGATTTGGAATCTTACTCATTGGCAGAAGAGCTTAGTGTTGACTTGAGCGAGAAAAGAGACATTCAGGAAAATATATTCAATATTTTGAGAAGATTGTTCAAAGAAAGAGATGACTTTTTGAATTTGTTTGACAAGAGCGACTTATCTCTGGATCAAATATTGCTTTGGATTGAAGAAAATATTCCGAAAGAGTACAAGAATGAGGCGCTGGCGCGGGCGTTTATCGCGCTTGGAAATGCCGATTTATTCAGAGGAAGAATATACAGGAATCAATCCTGGAGGTTTTTGATTTATCAGAATGCATTTCAGAGCGCAGGAGTTTCTTATGCGAAGAAAAATCCTTTGGCGGGATTCACAAAATATGAAAAGCCCGGAAGGATATTGAAAATTTATCTTTCAAATCAGAGGTACGCGAAGAAAAAAACTATTGCAAAGAAATATGCCAAATATGTGCACTGCTCATCAAAAGAAGTTCTTCGTGATTTTGAGGTGATTAAGCCGATAATAAAACAGGAGGATGTTCAGAAGAAACTGAAATTCAGCGAGGAAGAAATTGCGTTTGTGAGTGCAATGAACTAAAACTATTTCAATTTATTTGAATCTGCAATTGGTTGTGCACATAAAGGAGTCCGACATTCTTTTTTTACCTCTCCGGTTGAAAAAACCTTTGGAATGCATTTACACAAACAATTTCCTGTATCTGGATTACAATTAAATAATTCGCCAGTGAATTCCCAAAACATTGTAAAACAATTTGATATAGAACATTCCGGTATTTGATTATTTTCACAAGGCATATCTTTACATTGGTTGTAAAGATTTTCAACCGCCGTTTCACATCTTCCTCGAGCCAAGTTAGAAGCACGTTCAATCAATTCTTCTCTGTCATTAAAAGGCAAATTAAATCTGCAAAAATTTTCGCATAGGGATGGAGCAGTATTATAAAAAAGATATATTTTATAAACTTCTCCATTAATTTCTTTATCAACATTCCAAGTGGTTATATCGATCTTTTTACAAGTGCTGCTAATAGAGAAGGTATTTTTTTCCGGTTGTGCATTGGGCTCAAATTTTAACTGACTGGGTTTATACAAAAAATTAATTATTAAGAAGATATTTAAAACAATTAAAATGAAAAAAATGTATCTCAATAAATAGTTTGGCTGCTTTTCCATGACGCGTTAAATAAAAATATATATTTAAATTTTTTTATTCCGAAGAAGGTTCGCGTTTGTGACGACAGTTATTGATGAAAGAGCCATGGCGATTTCTGCAACTATTGGATGCAAGACGCCCGCGACTGCAAATGGAATTGCGATAACGTTATAAGCAAAAGCCCAGAATAGATTTTGCTTGATTTTTTTGAAAGTTGCTTTGCTTAAGTTTATTGCCTGCACGACTCCGACTAAAGAGCCTTTGGCAAGAACGATGTCTCCTGCTTCAATTGCGATATCTGTGCCTGTGCCGATTGCAATTCCTACATTGCTTTGCTTTAATGCAGGTGCATCATTAATTCCGTCTCCTACAAAAGCAACCATTCCTTTAACTTGAAGGTTTTCAACTTGCTTTGCTTTTTCTTCAGGAAGGACATTTGCGATTACTGAAGTGATTCCAACTTGGCGAGCGATTGCTTCTGCTGTGCGCTGATTGTCGCCAGTAATCATGACCGTTTTGTAGCCATCGCGATTTAGTTTTCTAATAGCATGAATTGAATCTTCCTTGATTGCGTCTGCAACTGCGATAGCACCCACTGGAGAATATGAAACAGCTATAATCATAGATGTTTTTCCATCGGATTCGAATTTTTCAATTACATTTGAAATTGATTTTAGAGAAATTTTTCTTTCGTTGAACAAAGTTTGATTTCCAATAAGGACATTTTTGCCGCCTATGACTCCTTCTACGCCTCTGCCTCTAAGAATTTTGAACTTCTTGACGGGTTTGAATTTTGTTAAATTGGCCTTAGCGACAATAGCCTTAGCAATAGGATGCTCCGAAAGCTTTTCCAGACTTGCGGCTAGCTCCAAAAGTTTTTCCTGCGAAATTTTTTTAGTTACATAGAGATCAGTGACCTCTGGCTTGCCTTTTGTTATTGTGCCAGTTTTGTCAAACACGACGATTTTGACTTCTTTCATTGTCTGAATTGCTTCTCCTTTTCTAATTAAAATTCCACGCCTAGCCCCCATTCCCGAGCCAACCATTAAGGCTGTTGGAGTTGCTAGGCCAAGAGCACAAGGACAGGCGATGACTAAAACTGCAACAGCAACTCCAATAGAACGACTTAAGTCTTGTGTGAAGAACCACCAATTTAGAAAAGTCAAAACCGCGAGAGAAAGAATTACAGGGACGAAAACACTTGTGATTTTATCAGCCATTTTTTGTATTGGAACTTTTGTGCCCTGGGCTTCTTCAACTAACGCGATTATGTGAGCAAGAAAAGTATCGCTTCCGACTTTTGTTGCTTTGGCATAGAGTATGCCGTCTTGATTAATTGTTGCACCTATTATGTGGGATTTTGGATATTTTTCAACAGGGAGAGACTCGCCTGTAACCATTGACTCATCGACAGAACTTTCTCCTTTTACAACAATGCCATCAGTTGGAATTTTCTCTCCTGGCTTAACGATTATAATGTCTCCAACTTGAACTTCCGAGATTGGAATTTGAACTTCCTGCTTGTTTCTTAAGACGAGAGCGTTTTTTGCTCCCAATTCAAGAAGTTTTTTAATCTCTTGCGAAGCGCGGCCGCGAGCTTTTGCCTCCACATATTTTCCTGTAGTAAAGAAAGCCATAATCATTGCAGATACGCCAGAATAGTCTTGGACGAAATTGAAAAATGCGAGAAAACCAGTGATATAAGCTATAATAGTACCTAAAGCTATTAAAGAGTCCATATTGAAATAGAATGTAAACAAACCGCGCATGCCTGATTTTATTGTCGGCCATCCGAATATAAAGATTACCGGGAAAGCAAGAATAAGAGAGAGTGGCATCATATACATTTCTGGAATTAGGGACATCCCGAAAATTCTTTCTGAGAGCATAAGTAATGCAATAGGAATTGTTAAAATCCAGCTCCAAAAAAGTTTGCGCCCCCAGGATTTTATCTCTAGCTCTTCAACTGACTCTTCTTTGATTCCTGAGTGCGAGTGGTCGTGGTTCATTTTTTGCCGAAAATCTTTTTAGATAATGAATTAACATAGTCCTCTTTTTCTTTGTGTGTAAGATTATTTTTCTTTACATAGTCTTCTGATAAAAGATGCAATATTTCGTGTTTCATAATTTCAATGAGAGGTTTTTTTAATTGGTTTACTTTTATATTAATAATTATTTTATTTGGGAGCTCGTAAGAGCCTCCAGTTCCGTATTTTGTTAAATGACATTTTATCTCATTTGGCAATTTTGAAAAATGACTAACTAGACTTTTCAGAAAGTCATCTTTAATTTCTTCAAACTCTTTTTGCAGTTTATTTTTTGCAATTACATACTCTTCATCATCAAACTCTGACTTGACTTTTTCTTCGGAAAATTTTTCTGGAATAAACACATTAATACCTTTGTCTTTATACCAATCTGCCTTTTTTAGAGTGTATTTTATTCTACTAATCTCTATCTCAGGAGAGTAAAAGAAAGTTACTTTCATTATCCCTTCTCCACTTTCAATAACTTGTAGCTGCCGGCGCGAGAAACTGCTTTTTCTAATTCTTGCTGCGGAATTTCTTTTTCAGTTTCTAGAAAAGCCTTTTTTGTCATTACGCTTGCTGTGACTTCCTTGATGCCTGGAATCTTTTTTAGGCTTCTTTCGATGTTTGAGCTACAGGACGCGCAGTGCATGCCTTCGATTGTTAATTTAGTTTTCATTTTTTCCTCCTTTTATTTTGCGAATTAAGTTGTTTTGCAATTAAGATTATAAGTAGTATTAGGACTATCAAAACTAAAATTGAGATTAGAGAAGAAATGCCATAAGAAGGCCAGTAGCACCATATTCCGCCCATCATTCTGCACATATATGGAGAGCCGTAGTGCATTCCGCCAAATTGGGAAAATATAATAGACGGGAAAAGACTCACTGAAAACAAGATTAGTACTGCAAGAACAATTGCTACTGTTAAAATAGTATTTTTGTCTTCCATTATTCTATGATTAAATTCCCGAAGCCCATGCCCATTGAGCAGGAGAACTTGTATGTTCCTTTTTTGGTTGGCGTGAAGGTTATTTTATCCTGTGGAGTTGGGAGATTTTTTGAAATGCCGAAGTCGCGGATAGTGAAACTCCGGTAACAGCCTGTGACTGAAGAATCGAGTGAAATTTCGACTGGCTGATTTGCTTTTACTCTAACAGTGTTTGGATAGTAATTAAAGTCTTTAACTCCCAAGACGACTTTCTGAACTTCTCCTTGGACTGGCTGGCTACCTTGGAAATTGTCCGTTGAATAAGATGGCTTTGCGAATACGATATAAGAGGCAATTGCTATAAGAATTAAAATTCCTACAAAATAAAGAGTTGATTTACTTACTTTCATTGGAACAACGCGCTCCTAGGACCGTAAACTATGAACCAGGTGATAATTGTTGTCAAAACAAATGAAATTGCAATCGGGTAAAGCTGGCCTTGCTTTGAGTTTCTTTCAAGTTGTTTTGATTCTTTGTGAATCATAAAGTTGAGACCGAACATAATTATTGCTCCTATTAAAAATACCATTATTCCTAAGTATTTCAAGTTGTCATTGAGTACCATTACCGCAGTCATCGCGCCCATTAAGCCACCCATAAAGCCTGCCATAATGCCTTCCATAATGCCCATAATTCCGCAGCATTTTCCGTTTATAATTCCAAGGTAGATTCCGATAGCCATTCCTACGACGCTGCCCCAGAACATTCCGTTTGTTGAGCCGATGTAAAATCCCGGGAGAAAACCTGAAATCATTCCAATTGTCATGCCGACCATCATTCCCGACATGCAAGGGAATTCCTTGTATGAACGGACTTGATTTATTGAGGGCAATATTACGGCAACGCTCAATACCGAAAAGAAAATTGCGAATCCGAACTTTGAAACTAAATTAGGAACTGAGTTTAATCTCAGGAAATATAAGAGCGCTAGGGTTATTGCTGAGGCGACTAAAGAGATGAATATTGATTTGACTATCTCACTTTCAGAGCCTTCTTCTGATTTTTCCTTGTCTGACATGTTTATTTTTAGAAATGAAGTTTTATATAACTTATTATGAAACTAGTTTCATAAAAGAGATTATATATTTAGAAACAATTTACTTTTTATGGAAAACGTTATAAAAATTAAGTATAGCAGCCTTTACAAAGTCTGCGGTTTTGCGTTATTTGTTGTTGCGGTTCTAGTGCTTTTCAACAATTTCTCAAAAGCAGGAGTGTCTGCTAGTTCTGGAGAGGGAATTGCTTTAGAGGGTAATAGCGCAAAGGTTGCAGGAGATGCGCAAGTTGCTAAAATGAGAGTGGTGAATGGAAATTATATTATCGAACCTTCAGAGTTTAAAGTTGGAACTAATGTAAGAATAGAGGCGGATATTTCGCAGTTGCCTGGATGCTCAAAGTCAATTGTTGTTCCTGCATTTAATATTAGAAAAACATTAACTGAAAGGGATAATGTCATAGATTTTGTTCCAAACAAAGCTGGAACTTTTAACATTGCCTGTTCGATGAATATGTATCGCGGTAGTTTTACAATTTTGCAGCCAGATGGGAGCAAGTCAAATTATGTTGAACAGCAGCAAACAGGAGGACACACTTGCGGAGCTAAGGGCAGTGGTTGCGGCTGCGGAGGTTTCTAACGTGAAATTAATGGTCCATAAAGAATGCCCGATTTGTCAGCAAGAACTTTTCAGTGAAATTAGTAAAGGCTGCAAATTATGCGGAATGCCTCTGGAAAATGATATGGATGACTTTTGTTCAGAAAAGTGTGAGAGTAATTATAACTTAATCCATCAGTCCAAAATAAAACTATTTTCAGCCTAATAATTCTGAATATTTAAAAAGCCAGGAATTAGATAAATTTATGGAAAACAAAGAGATTGCGATCTCTAGCTTTACATTTTTATAAACGGAAAAAATGGAAAATCGAAATGTTGGATTTTTAGTCTTGGGACTTTCAGTTGTAGTCTTGGCCGTGATATTTATTTTCAACTCTGCGCTGAAAGAGATTGTAAATCAGGGATGCGGGATGGAAGGCCATTTGAACTGTCCGATGTATGATACGATTACTCAACAAACATACTTGGCTTTGTCGATTTGGGCGATAATTGTAATAATTGGAGTCTTTCTTATTTACACGAAACAAACTGAAAAGATTGTTGTGAAAAAAGTTGAAACTCCAAAAGCCAAAAAGGTTTATGACTTGTCTGAATTGACTCCTGAAGAAAAGACAGTGTTTTCATTGGTTCAGGAAAACAAGGCTGTTTTCCAGGCGGATTTGATTGAGAAGAGTGGAATAGGGAAAGTGAAGATGACGCGCATCATAGATAGATTAGAGGGGAAAGGTTTTGTAGAGAGAAAACGGCGCGGGATGACGAATGTTGTTGTGATGAAGGAAGATT
>CAYZNI010000030.1:0-10059 GCA_964479755.1 Candidatus Woesearchaeota archaeon | reverse complement strand
ATATGTTTATTCCCCAACTAGATTTATGTGATTGAGACCATATGTCCTACGACATTTGTCTATGGCTTACACACTATAATTGCTTGAATTTAGTTTTAGAAGAATATAAAAGTCCTAGATTTCTTAAAGAGTTATGGCAGCAACACCACCAGATGCAAAGAAAAGAAAGTTGGATTATAATGTTTCGCAAGCAGTTTATGATGAATTTATCAAAGCTTGCAGCAGAAAGGGATATGCGCCGCAAGTTGTTCTTGAACAAGCGATGAAAAAATTCTCTCAGACAGGGCAAGTTTAATTTTCATCTACAAAAGTTGCCTTTTCTTCTTCGACTAGGATTTTTGAGATTTCGCTATTTAAATTGGCTAACTCTCCGGCTTTGAAGGGTCCTAGAGTATTTCCAAGATGATCAACGAACTGTTCCAGAGGCTTTTTTATAAGAATCATGCGATTGAGCTCAAGTTTTTGCTCGTGATTATTCAAAGAAGAGGTGATTTGTTTGTCTTCTTCTTCAAATGCCTTGACTAGTTTCTCAAAAGTTTCCTTTTCAATTTCAAGCATATTTTCAAAGTCGCGCTTCATAATACCTGTTTCGGTGGCAATAAAAGCAAGGGTGAGGAGCTTTTTCTTTCTGCGGAGAATTATTTCTTTGAAAATAGAAATGGAGTTTTCAAGCTGTTTTTTTGACTTTAGGACTGAGTCAGAAAAAAGGTCTGCGTTTACAGAACTGGCTTCTTTTTTTTCTTTTAACAGCTCGTTGAAGTCCTGGATGAATTTTTTTGGAAGAGACTGGAGGTTTTCCGAGAATTTTTCTTTTCTAAGGATTTCGTAAAGGTCGTTGTAGCCGAGCATAAAAATTCTTTGCGAATTGGATATTTAATTATTTGTGTAACTTGAGAGGAAACTTAAGTGGAACGTCTTTTTTTATTTAGAATTAATTTAATTAATTCCTAGTGTTGCTTTTTCAATTTTTATAATTATTATTTATTATTATATTGAGGGTTATGAAAAACCCTGCTTTAATATTATCAATGTCCAAAAATAAATAGCTACAATTTGATTTAATAATTATTATCGAGGATAAAGTTAATATTTAAAAAATAGGATTTAATTTGGTTTCTTGATTGATTCTTTATTATACAGGTTATTCAAAGTTGCCTATATTAATTTCTAGGAGGTATTGCAAATTGATATTTACATTTGGCAAGGTTTATATTTCTTGCTTTGTAAGTTAGCTTATGAAAAAATACAAGGTGTTTTTATTTAGGCACGGGCAGACTTCATTTAATAGAGATGGAAGGTTTACAGGCTGGATGGACCCTCGGATTACAAAACTTGGAGAGAAGCAGGCTCGGAAAGTTGCGCTGAAGCTGAAGAAAAAGAAATTTGGAGTGGCTTTTTCAACTTCTTTGAGGAGGTCGAAAGAAACCCTGAAGATTGTGCTGAAGTATCATCCCGAGTGCAAAAGAGTTTTTGTTGACGACAGGATGATTGAGAGGAATTATGGAAATTTAAATGGGACTTCACATAATGAATTTATAAAAAAGATTGGAAAGAAACTTTACAGATTGGAGGTTGAAGGAGACTTGATAACTGCTCTTGATAAAAAAGGCAGAAAAGAAGTTGAGAAGTACCTTGGAGAGGAAGAGTTTAACCTAATACACAGAGGTTTTTATGTGCCGCCGCCGAAAGGTGAGAGTTTTGCGATGGTTGAGAAAAGAGTTAAGGATTTTATTGTTGACTTAAAAAAATTAATTAAGGTTACGAAGTGCGATGTAGCAATTTCGGCGCATGGGAACTCTATAAGATTGTTTAGAAAGATAATGGAGAAAGCAAGTGTTGAGGAAACGACGAAGTGGATAATTCCGTATGATGATTATTATGAGTATGAGATAAAGGTTTGAGATTTTGAGCCAATTATTAATAGCGCAGAGGTTTTATGAGAATATTTTAATTACCTAAGCGTGAAGGAAACTTTAGTGTCTTAGTTCATAAAGACTAATAAAGTTTAAATTTTAATTCTTTAGATGGTGTCGTTGTTGACAGCCTTGGTAATACTGCACAATGAAAAAAGTGTTAGTACTTTTTCTATCTGGGTAAATTATCAGTTTGGATTTGAGATAAATTGGATAGAAATAGATGATTATCGAGCGCTTTTGGCTTCGCAGGTTAATTATGCCATCGAAGGAGAAGCTAGACGTTAGGGGATAAGAATTAGGAATGAGAAAAAGGGTTGGACTTGGGAAGGCATAAAAAAGAATTAGGAGAAATTGCCTGAAGAAGAAGCTAGTAATTCGCTTTGTATCTACCGCGCCTTTCTACTTTTTCTAGTTGTTTGAGGACAAGAGAGGAAGATTTTGAGGATTTGTAGCCTTCAAGAACATGAGAGAAGAATCGCTCGAAGTTTTTGAAGTGTTTTGCTTCTAGAGCTTGTTTGATTAAGTGCAAGTCGACGGCTTTGTCTTCAACACGAGATGAATGAAAACTTAGCCCAAAGTCGATAAAGTAGAGTTTTTTTTGTTTTTCGTTGAATATCATGTTTGAAGTTGTCAGATCGCTGTGGATTATTCCAAAGTCGTGGAGTTTGGCTATGTTTTGGCCAATTTGCTTGCAGATTTCACTTGAATTTTTTAGTTTATCTAGAGATTTGGAGAGTTTTTTTCCTTCAAGCTTTTCCATAGCTATTTCATAATTTGAAGAATGGGATATTTTTGGAACGGGAATAATCGCTTGTAATTTCTCTAGCAGTTTGGCTTCTTTTTTTGTTCTTTGTTTTCGGAGTTTTTCGTCCAATATTGGAAGGCGATAGGATTTTTTTATTCTCTCTTTGTAAATATTTTTCCTATCTTGGAAGATTTTTGCTTCGGCGGCTTGCGTGAATAAAGTTTTGACCATGGTCTAAAATTTCATCTTTTTGCCGAATTTGCGGGCGAATTTCATCATAGTTTTTTGGTCCATTTTGCCTTCGGATAGAGATTTTTGTGATTTTATCATTTCATTTAGGATTTTGTACTGCTTGATTAACATTCTGATGTCGGAGGTTGTTGTGCCTGAGCCGTGAGCGATGCGCTGCATTCTCGAGGTTTGTTTTTCTAAGATTTCCGGGTTTTCGATTTCTTCCTGAGTCATTGAGTTGATTGCGTTTTTCCATCTTTTAAGCTTGAGTTCTTGTTCTGAAAGATCTTTTTCGGAGATTTTGTCCTTGACTTTGTCCATTCCCGGAATCATGCCCAAGAGCTTGTCCATGCTGCCTAATTGAGACATAGATTCTAACTGAGTTTGCAAGTCTCTAAGTGTAAATTTTCCTTCCTGGAGTTTTTGCTGCTGTCTTGCAATTTCTTTTTCATCCATGACTGAATGAATTTTTTCTATAAGTGACTTTAAATCACCCAGACCCAAGAGACGAGATAAGAAAGATTCAGGATCAAAGGTTTCCAAGTCGCTTGGTTTTTCACCGTTGCCTATAAAGACTACGGGAGATTCGACTTCAGCGCAGGCTGTTAGGGCGCCTCCCGCTTTTGCTGTGGAGTCCATTTTTGTTATAATAACCCCTGAAACCTGCGCAGCGTCCTTGAAAACTTGGGCTTGTTTTTTGGCTGTTTGACCTATGTCGGCCTGAATGACAAGAAAGGATTCTGTAGGATTGACTAGTTTTGTAATGGATTTAATTTCCTCAATTAAAGAATCATCAAGGGCGTCACGGCCAGCGGTATCAACGATGACGAGATTGTAATCTTTTATTTCGGACTCAAATTTTTTCCATATTTTAGAAGGATTTTTTTCTTCCGGAGAAATAAAGCATTGGATTTTGAGCTTGTCGCAGATTTGTTTTAGCTGTTCGGGCGCTGCAGGACGGTGAACGTCCAAACCAACAGCACAGACTTTAAGGCCCCTTTTGCTGTAGTAAGAAGCGAGCTTTCCAATAGTTGTAGTTTTGCCGGCACCATATAAGCCAACTAGCATGAAAGTGTTTTTCTTTCCCAATTTGAGTTCGCGAGACTTACCCAGAATTTTAATTAATTCATCGTGCAAGAGCTTGATAATGTGCTCTTTTTTCTCGATGCCCTTGATTCTCTCGTCAAGAGCAGCTTTTTTGATGGTTTGTGTTAACTTAAGAACAAGCTGGACATTCACGTCGGCTTCTATTAGGGCTCTTTGAAGATCTCTTGTTATAGAATCAACAAGGTCTTTGTCAAGAAAAATAGCATTCGCTATTTTGTCTGTTGTTCTTTTTAATGCTGTTGAAAGTTTTTCTAGCATGTGATATAAAATGAAGCAACAATAAGGTTAATAAGATTTTGGGTTGGCTATTCGGTAAGTTTATTACTTTGAATGACTTGCCAATAACATGGCAGGCACCGGGGCGGTTCTTTTGGAGATATTCTTGAGAGGGAACGATATATTGCAGAAAGACTTGTTTGAACTTGAGGAAATGACTTATTCGCCAGCGGTGAATGTTAGGGATTTTTCGACGTCTTTCAAAAAGATTGTTGAATATTGGGACAAACACGAGGGGATGGAAGAGAAAATTCTGGAGGTTTTGGGAGAGGAAGGATACCGAGCCGATGTTGATAAAATAATGTTTGATAAGGGCGAGCTGAAGGAAACTAAAAAAGGAGTTTTGGAGGCGATAAGGCTAGGGGAAGATGAGGCGGTGAAAAAAGTTATTAAAGAAGAAATTGGGACACTGATAGATTTGCTGAAAGCTCATATATTTGCAGTGGACGATTTTTTTGCAGGCATTGCTTGGGATGAACTTCGGGAAGAGAGTTTGACAAAAATCAGATTGTTGCAGATAATTCCCAGTGATGAAGTTTTGAAGGAAGATTGGAGGGCGAAGTAGTTATAAAACAGCTTTTAATTAGGAATGGGGCGTCTATTGTTATTTTTGTTGTTAAATAATTATCATCAGCTTTATTTCTGTTAGTGCGTTTTTCTCTTTTTTGCCATTAATAAGCAGTTTCATCCTCTGCGGGCAATAAACCTCTTTTTGTCAATATAATTTTTATCAATATCAATCTTAATTTTGCCTGTAATCAATTTACTAAAAAAAGAAAAAACTTTATGGAAAGTTTTATTCAGAGGTTTAATTAATTGGTTCTGTGATATATTAATCAACTATTTTACATGGCCTTGTAATTAAATTATTGTTTGCCGTGCAAAAAGGTGCTTAGTTTTATTCCAAGCCCAGGCCCTTCAATACATCGAACTTTTTGAACAACTGGAGATCTTTGTATTCCTGTCCGACGCCGAGATAGAAGATTGGCTTGCCTGTGATGTAACTGACGCTGAGAATTGTGCCAGATTTGTCGTCAACATCTGCTTTGCTTAGGATGATTCCGTCAATTCCCACGGAATCATTGAATGATTTTGCCTGCTCGGTTGCGTCGTTGCCTGTGATAGACTCGCCGACGAAAATTTTCAGGTCAGGCTGGGAAACTTTGACGATTTTCTCCATTTCGCGCATTAAATTTCCTTGGGTGTACATTCTTCCTGCAGTGTCAATGAGGGCGACTTTAATGTTGTTCTTTCTTGCGTATTGAACAGTGTCAAATGCGACTGATGCCGGATCGGCATTATAATGGGACTTGACTATTGGGACGCCGACTTTAATTGCATGTTTTTCCAACTGTTCAATTGAGGCGGCGCGGAATGTGTCTGCTGCGCCGAGGACGACTGAGATTCCTTGACTTTTAAGAAGCCAGGCAAGCTTTGCTATGGAGGTTGTTTTTCCAGTGCCATTAATTCCGAAAAATAAAATAACGTAGTGTTTGTCATTAGCTTTAATTTTTTCAACAAGATCCTGGCCGTCAATCAAAACCTGGAGAATTGAGTTTTTTAGAGCATTTAAAATTCTTGTTTCAACATCTGAGCTTTTTACCGAAACTCCGACTAGGTCTTTCGCAAGCGACTCGTGAATTTTGTCTACAACTTGGAGAGCGACATTGTTTTCTAGCAATGTGATTTCAAATTCTGAAAATATTTCGTCAAATTCTTCCTGCTTGAGAATTGAGGTTGTTAACTTCTGTTTTAACTTTGAGAAGAAGCCTTGTTCTTCCTGAACTGGAGTTTGTTCAATTAGTTGCTGGGCAGTTTCTTTAACTTCAACTTGAGGAGATATTTCTTCTGAGATGAATTTATCTTTTAATTTAGCAAAGAAGGATTTTTTTTCGAGTGGTTTTTCCTGAGGTTTTTCTATTGGTTGTTCTTGTTTTACCTCTGGAGTTTCTTTGGCGGATTCAACTTCGGGTTCTTCAATAATTTTCTTTTTTTCTGGAGTTACTGTTTCTTCAATGTCCTGAGGAGATTCTTCAATTAATTCTCGTGGTTGCTTCTTAGGAGTTTCTTTTGTCTGTTTTTTTGTTTTTGATAGTTTCTCTTTTTTGTCTGGTTTTTTTTGAACTTTTATTTCAGATTTTGATTTTTCCTGTTTCTTGGGTTTTGTTTGTTTCTTTGGCGTTTCTTTTTTAACTTTAGCTTCCTCTACCTTTGGTTTATCTATATTCGGTTCTTTCTTGCTGAGCCAGCCGCTGAATTTTTCTTTAAGGAATTTGAACATTTTAATGGAAAAAGAAGGAGATTTATAAATTTTGGTAAAGTTCTTAAAGGAGGTTTTTTTGTGATGTGTATAGCCCTGTAGTATAGTGGTCAAGTATGCGGGCCTTTGGCGCCCGAGACCGCGGTTCGAATCCGCGCAGGGCTATTTTTTAGTTATGAAGTCTGGGCAATTAAGAGAGGTAAACATGCTTATTTTAAGTGCTGGAATAAGATTTTAAGCAAAATTATGATTATTTTTTTAATCAAAATATTATACAAACTACAGGTTGGGCGAGGAAGTATTTTCTATCTTATTGTGTTTCTTTTAGAATTTCAAAAACCCGAATTTCACAAAGTGCGAGAGGATAGACTTTTTTAAGCTTGAGAGAGAGCTGTTTTTGCAGTTTGTTTGTAATAATCTCAGTGATGATTTCGTTTGATGTTCTGGTTTTAATGTAATTTGAGATGAAACTTTTTGACTCGTTTCTTAGGGCTTTCAAGACAGAGTTTGGAACGCGCTTGCGGGTTATCATAAACGGCTTGACTCTAACTTGAGAGTCACGAGTTTCGGATTCGAAAGAATCTTCGCAGTAGTCAACACCGGTGCGCATTACTCTACGAATGTATGAAAGTGCTAATTCAGTTTTTTCCGGTGAGCCAATGAGTTTTCCGTTTTCCAAACGAACACGAATAGTCATTTCAATTGATTTTCCTCTGAGGTTTTTTGTTAGGTCAAGCTTTACAGAACGGCCATTTAGCTCTTCCTCAGATGCGGCGTATAATTGAATTGGAGTAGAAGTTAAAGGTGCCGAGACTTCAAAGAATTTCTTTTTGATATTTTTCTTTGCTTTCTGCTTTTGCTTCATTTCTTTTTCTACCATTTTAGTTTTTGTTTGTTGGTTTATTTAAGTTGGATATGGATTTAAAGAAATTTGAAGTTATATGATAATGTTCCGGAAAATCCTGCAGATTTTCTGAGTGTTTAGGTTTATTTATTAGGGGTCGATTATTTTGATTTTTCATTTTGATACTTTTTCTCCTATTTCTATTCTGCCAGCTCTTATAGCTTTGGAAATCATTTTAGTTTTTTTGCAATCCTTGCAGGTGTAAGCGACTGTGATTCTTCTGGTGACTTTTGTTTTTCTTTTCCATGACTTTACTGCAGGTTTGCTGAATCTGCCCAGATTTCCTGAGCCAGATCGGTAGCTTCGAGCTTTTGTCCTTGTATTTGACCATCTTGATAAGGGCCTGGCAGTGCTTCTTGCACGCTGCTTTGCAGTGCCAACTGTCTGTGTGGTGTGCTTTTTGCAGTATGGACAATATCTGTGCGTTTCCTTTGGTAGTTTCATTGTTTTTTTGCACTCAATAGGACACAATCGTTGTTGTGCTGAGTTTGCTATTTTTATTGAAGTTCTCCAACCTCGTGGGCCCGAAACAGTTTTTGAGCTGTATTCTGGAAGTGAAGCTGGCCTTGAGCTTACCAGATTGCTTAAGGGTATGCTTTTTATTTGTGGGGATTGAGGGTTTAAAAGACTTTGGGTAGAGCAAAAAACATAGATGGAAAGTTTTTTAAAAGGCTTTTCCGAAGTGAAAATATGGCGAGAAAGAAAGCTGAAGAAAATACTGAAAATGCTGATGTAGAGGAAAAAGCAGAAGTTAAGGAAGAGACGACGGAGAAGCCGAGCTGGGTGAAAATCTCCCAGAAAGAACTTGAAAAATTAGTTGTTGAGTTGGCGCAGGCAGGCGAGACGCCTTCAAAGATTGGGATGATACTAAGGGACAAGCATGGAATTCCGAGGGTGAAAGGAATGGGGAAGAAAGTCACTAAGATATTGAAAGAGAACGGTATTAAATTTAAGACGGAGAAAGAGATAATACAGGCTGAAATTGATATGCTGAAAAAACATGTTGATAAAAACAAGAAAGACCATTCTGCTTCAAGGGCTTTGACAAAGAAGCTTTGGGCGCTGCAGAGAGCTAATTGATTAAGGCGGTTAAGTTTGTTCTTTCTTTTTTATGATTTATTCTAGATTTTTAAAGATAACAAATTAAGCAAACTACCTTTTGCAAATATGGCTAATGATGAAAAAGTTTATAAACTATTTGTTCTATAGAAAATACAAATTAGGCTAAATTTGTTCAGCACATGGAACATAAAAAAATAGTAGTCTCTTGGAAGGAATTTGAGATTCCCGAAGTCTTAGAAAGGAATACGGATCTCGATACAAGAATAGATTTTTTATTTACGATAAGCGGGCCGAGGCGAGCGGGAAAAACGTATTTTTGTTTTCAACTGATAAAGAAGCTTATTAATGAGGGAGTTTCAAAAGACAATATACTCTACATAAACTTTGAAGATAATGTGCTTTTCGGAGCGGAAGCAAAAGATTTAGACTCTCTGTTAGAAGCCTTTTTTGAGTTGTGTTCTCCTAAGAAAAACCAAAAAATATATTTCTTTTTTGATGAAATTCAAATAGTAAAAGACTGGGATGCCTGGGCGAGAAAAATTTACGATTCAAGGAAGGATATAAAATTAATTTTGACAGGTTCTAGTTCAAAACTTCTTAGCAAAGAAATATCCCCAAAACTCAGGGGCAGGGTTTTGAATAAAGAAATATTTCCGTTAAGCTTTCGAGAGATTCTTCTTTGGAAAAGCATAAATTATAATCCAAAAACAATTTCTTACAGCAAAGAAAAAGCTGCAGTAAAGAAAGAATTTTCTTCCTACCTGTTTAATGGGGGATACCCTGCAATTATTGCGCAAAACCTCCAAAAGGAAACAATACTGCAGAGCTATTATGAATCGATGATATTTAAGGATATTGTTGAAAGATACAAAATTGAAGATGTAAAAAAACTTCGCGCGCTTGCGAATTTGCTGTTTGAGTCTGTGTCAAAAGAAATGTCTTATAACAGGATTGCAAATAAATTAAATTCAATTGGATTTAAAATAGGCAAGAACACGGTAATAAGCCATATTTCTTATTTTGAAGAGGCTTATTTGTTTTTCCAGAATCTGAAATACGAGTATTCAATAGCAAAACAGCTCGGCTCAATAAAAAAAGTTTATTGCATCGATAATGGGCTGTTAAATTCAGTGAGTTTTAAATTTTCTGAAGACGCGGGAAAACTTCTGGAAAATCTTGTTTTTGTCGAGCTGAAAAGAATGGGAAAGCAGGTTTATTACTTCAGAAAAAATTATGAATGTGATTTTTTAGTTGTGGAGAAAAATAAAGTTGTCAGCGCAATTCAGGTTACGAAAAAACTCGATGATGACAATGAAAAAAGAGAGATTAATGGGTTGATTGAGGCAATGGAAGAACACAAATTAAAAGAAGGGCTTTTGCTGACGGAAGAACAAGAGGCCGAGAAAATTGTGCAAGGCAAGAAAATAAGAATGATTCCGGTTTGGAAATGGTTAATTTTTAATTAAAGGAAAATTAAAAAAATAAATTGCGAGAGAAAAGGGGATTGTAATATCCTCTATTAATGTTACCTCGTGGTTTTAAGTTGTTCATCTTTTTA
>CAYZNI010000029.1:0-10422 GCA_964479755.1 Candidatus Woesearchaeota archaeon | reverse complement strand
CTATTTTTTCCTTAAAAGCACTTCCTGAAATTTTCCTGCCTGAAACTAAAATATCATTTCTTCCAGAAACTTCAGCTGTAACATCAAACCTTTTCAAAGCCCTAATAATTATCTCAAAATTTCTTTTTCTGTCATATTCATCTCGAGAAGATAAAAATGTAAAGTTCATATTCCCTGAATCCTGAAAAACCGCCCCGCCCCCGCTATGCCTGCGAACTAAGTTAACGCCCTCTTTTTCCAATTTATCAACATCGCACTCACTCCAAGGATTCTGATTCCTTCCAATTATCACACTCGGTGAGTTTTGCCACAAAAATAACACCTGTTCATCACCTTTCAAATCATTAAATATCCAGTCCTCAATCGCCAAATTCAAAAATGGCTCATTTGTCTTTGAAATCAAACATCTCGCTTTCATAAAAATACCAAGATATAATTAATTATTAAATCTTTCACATTTATAGGAGACTTCCAATATTTCTAAGTCCCAAAATAAAAAATACAACTAACAAAATGTAATTAATAAGAAAAGAGAACAATAGCCTGTATCGGATAAATTTTTCCCCTAAGAGGATTTCTTTTAACAGAAAAAAAATAATCCCAAGCTTGCTAATTTTACCTTCCATCAAAAATTAAGAAGAAAGGATTATAGATAATTTTTCACAACTAATATTGAAGAATAAAAGATCCTTATTTTATCTAAATATATTCACTCTGCTAAATTTCACAATTATTATATTGATTTATTTAACAAATTCTGAGCTTAGAGGAGATTTCATCGCAGCATTTATTTGGTTTTCTGGTTTACTTCACTTCGCCTGCTTTTTATTTTTCCTGATACCCTTTTATCTTTAATTTTTAGAAATAGAGAACAAGGCAAATTGATTCTCTGGCTAACACCAATAGCAGATATCCTCATAAGTATTTTATTTATAATAATGTGGCTAAGTTGGCTTTACCTTTAGTTTTTCCCAAACTTTAAATACTAATAATAACCTATTTTAATATGCAAAGAGGTAAAGAAAAATCAGGATTAGCGATAGCAAGTTTTATTTTAGGATTAGTTTCCTTTATTCCTCTTGTAGGTATTCTGCTTGGAGCACTTGCCATTATAATTGGATTTATTTCTCTTAGTAAAATAAAAAAATATAAACTTGAAGGCAGAAGTTTTGCAATTACTGGCATCATTCTTGGGATTTGCGGAGCCCTATTTACAGTTATTTTATACGGGGTGCTATTCTTTCTCCTTTTCAACTCAGAATACGGAACTAGCTCTTTTAATGAACAAAGAATACTGGCTACCAAAGAGATGATTCTAGAAAACAAAGGACAGCTGGAACTCTACAAAAAAAACAACGGGCATTATCCTCAAAATCTCTCGGTTTTAGAAAATTCAGAAAATTATTTAATTTGGCCTACTGACCATTTCTTAGAGCCATTTTATTACAGCGTTTCCCCTGAGGGTCAGTCATATGTAATAAAAAGCTCTGGTCCTGATAAAATACTTGGCACATTAGACGATGTTTTCTAATAGAATACTCAAACTTTAAATAACTCAAATCCCTTTCTTTTAGACAAAGCACAATAACTATTGTGTGCAATTAAAAAGATGGCGAAACTCAATATTATTGAAGCAATCAATCTTGCTTTGAAGCAAGAAATGCAAAAAGACAAAAAAGTTCTTATCATTGGCGAAGACGTCGGTGAAGATGGCGGGGTCTTTCGCGTCACTGAAGGTTTAGCAAAAACTTTCGGCAACGACCGCGTTATTGACTCCCCGCTATCGGAAGCCGGAATAATTGGAACTTGCATTGGTATGTCATCTGTGGGACTTAAACCAATATCCGAAATCCAATTCGAAGGTTTTATCTTTCCTGCGCTAGATCAAATTTTCAACCACTTGGCAAGAATTAGAAACCGTTCCCGCGGGAAGTTTGCCTGCCCAATTGTTATTCGCTGCCCTATTGGCGGAGGCATTAAAGCTCTTGAGCATCACTCGGAATCTCCAGAAACTTTTTTCGCCCACATTCCTGGAATTAAAGTCGTTATACCTTCTACTCCTTATGATGCTAAAGGTCTTCTAGTTTCCGCAATCCGCGACCCAGACCCGGTAATATTCTTCGAGCCAAAAAAAGTCTATCGTGCAATTAAAGAAGAAGTCCCAGAATCCGAATATACAATACCAATAGGTAAAGCAAAAATCATAAAAGAAGGCAAAGATTTGACGCTAATAACTTATGGCTCACTTACAAAAACCTGCGGAGAAACAATCGCAGAAATTTCAGATATTGACATTGAGTTAATTGACTTAAGAACTATTTCTCCTTTGGATGATGAAACAATAATCTCAAGTGTGAAAAAAACAGGAAAAGCAGTCATAGTCACTGAAGCGCCAAAGACTTCAAATTTCTCGGCAGAAATTATCTCAAGAATTAATGAAAAAGCGCTTCTCAGTTTGCAAGCTCCAATTGAGCGAGTCACAGCTCCTGATGTTATCGTGCCATTGCCAAAATATGAAGATCTTTACTTTCCAAACAAGCAAAAAATAAAAAACGCAATAGCAAGAGTGATGCAAAATGCCATTTGAATTTAAATTCCCTGATGTTGGTGAAGGAATCACTGAAGGAGAAATTGTCAAATTTCTTGTAAAAGAAGGAGACCAAGTTAAAGAAGACCAAACTATTGCACAAATAGAAACTGATAAAGCCGTGGTTGACATCCCCTCTCCAAAATCTGGAATAATTCTAAAACTTAATTTCAAGGAAGGAGATAAAATTCAAGTAGGTCAAGTTCTCGCAACAATCGGAGAAAAAGGCGAAAAAGTTTACACAAGCCCCTCGTCTTTGTTTCCTCCAAAAAAAACAACAGAAGTAAGAAAAACTCTGGAGGAAAAGCCAAATATAATTCCAAAAAAAGGCCAATCGGTAGTCGGCCAACTTGAAGAAGCTCCAGAGGAAGAAGTCGAGGTAAAACCTCAATCACTTATAATGCGCGGACAAACACAATCGCGAAAAGTTCAAACGACTCCAGCAATTCGCGAGATTGCACGCGAAAAAGGAATAGACCTAACAAAAATCTCTGGCTCAGGTGAAGATGGTAGAATCCTAAAATCAGACCTTGATGAAAATAATCAAATCCCTCAGCAACAAATCGTAGTTAAAAAGAAATACGACGACTATGGCTACTTAGACCGAGTTCCCTTGAAAGGAATCAGAAAATCAATTGCAGACAATATGGGCCTCTCGGTAAAGATTCCCCAAGCAACAATGATGGAAGACATCTTTGTTGACGAAATAATAAGAATAAAAAACAAAGAGTCCCAGTCGTTGCAAAAGCAAAAAATCAAATTGACTTTATTACCCTTCATAATAAAAGCAACTATCGCATCTTTGTCTGAAGTCCCAATACTTAATTCAACCCTTGAAGATAATGAGATTTTAATCAGAAAATACTTTAACATTGGTGTAGCCGTTGAAACCGAAGTCGGCTTGATGGTCCCGGTTGTAAAAATAGCACAAAACAAAACAATTCCGCAAATCGCCAAGGAAATTCAAGAGCTTGCGGAAAAATGCCGTACTAGAAAAATAGATATTATGGACCTTCAGGGCGGCACTTTCACCATCACAAATTACGGGTCAATTGGCGGAACTTACGGTACTCCTCTGCTTAATTCAGGAGAAGCCGGAATTCTCGGAATTGGAAGAATTCACGACAAAGTTGTACAAGTTAAAGACAAGTTCAAATCAGTTAAAATTATGCCTGTATCTTTAACCTTTGACCATCGAATCACAGACGGTGCTCAAGCCTCCAGATTCTTGGAAAAATTAAAAACTTACATTGAAGATCCTGAACATCTTCTTCTTGAGATGAAATAAAATGAACCTCCACAACTTCTTCAACCCAAAAACAATCGCAGTAATCGGAGTATCTAGAAATCCCTCTAAAATCGGTCACGTTCTCTTCAGCAATATTATAGAAGGAAAATTCCAGGGACAATTATTTGCAGTAAATCCGGAAATGTCAGAAGTTCTTGGCAAAAAATGCTTTGCGTCAATAAAGAAAATTCCTGAAAAAATCGACTTGGCTATAATTGCTGTCCCATCCGCACAAGTCCTTAGCTCCGTTAAAGAATGCAAGGAAAAAGGTGTTAGGGATTTATTGATTATTTCCGCAGGATTCACAGAAGTTGGCAAAATAGACTTGGAAAAAAAGCTCAAAGAGTATCTTAACAAAAACAAAATGAACTGCATTGGAGTCAACTGCCTCGGAATCTATGACGCATACTCGAATTTAGACGCTCTGTTTATTCCAAGATACAGGCTAAAGCGCCCTGAAAAAGGGAAAATCAGTTTCGTATGCCAAAGCGGCGCGATTGGAGCCGCAATCCTGGATATTGCAACAGAAAAAAACCACAAATTTTCTAAATTCATATCTTACGGTAATGCGACAGACATTGACGAATCAGATCTGCTTAAATATCTTGGAGAAGACGAGAACACAAAAGTAATCTGCCTGTACCTTGAAGGTGTAAAGAACGGCGATAAATTTTTTAAAACGGCAATGCAAGTTTCAAAGAAAAAGCCCATAATTGCAATCAAGGGAGGCCTTACTGAAAAAGGAATGAAAGCAACTCTCTCCCACACAGGCGCACTCGCGGGAAACAAAGAAGTCTTTCTTGGGGTTTTCAAGCAAACTGGAATAATTCACGCCGAGTCACTCGAGCAAATGTTTGAAATTGCTGCACTTTTAGAAAAAGGAGTCCAGTTTCAAAACAATAAAATTTGCGTCATAACAAATGGCGGAGGCTACGGAATAATTTCTACAGACTCAATTTCCCAATCTAAAAATCTCCAGCTCTCAGAGTTCACAAAACTAACCTCAAGTTTTCTAAGAAAGAATCTTCCAAATAATGTAAATATCCACAATCCTCTAGACTTAGTTGGTGACGCCACAACTGAAAGATACAAGCTCGCTCTCGAGTCAACAATAAAAGACAAAAACGTAGATGCAATTCTTCTAATAGTTTTATACCAAACCCCTCTAATCACAACTGAAGTCGTCCAAGTCATTTCAGAAACGCACAATGAAACAAAAAAGCCCATCATCGTAATTTCCACAGGTTCAGAATTCACTGAAAATCTCTCTAAGTCACTTGAAGAAAAAGGCCTCCCGGTGTTTACTTTTCCAGAAAACGCCATCAGAGCCATCGATAAAGTAATTTGGTACCAAAACAAAATTAGAAAATGATAAAAAACAAAGATTACAATAAAAAATTCTTTCTCTCTGCGCTCACATTTAATTGTTTCTGCTTATTTAATTCTCCAAACTAAAATCATAATGATAGCGAGCACAAAATCAAGCACTAAACAAAAAATGCAATATGTCTTTAGAATATAATGCTGAATTAACAATAAATAAGCTCCATAAAACACGCCAAACAAAGTTATTCCTCTCAGCCAGTTTCCAACACTATTTTTATCTATAAATAAAAAATCAGTATTTTTATATTTGGCCTTTAGCAGAAAAAACAACAAGACAAGAGTTAAAAAACCCATAAACGCATTTGAATTCGCTAAATCCAAAACCCAGTTAATTCCTGAAAAATCAACAATCGGAAGGTTCATTCCAAAATCAATCACAAGCAAATAAAAAATTCCATCAAGATTCGCGTACGGGCTTTTATTAACTATCCCGCAGTCCAGGTTTTCTCCAAATGTGCAATATTTGCTTGCGCTTGGAGAGAAATGCTCATAAACAAGAAAAAGAGAAATAAGCATTCCAATTGCAAGAACTATACTTAACAAAACAAATAATTTTTTTGTGAATTTCATTTTAATAATTTCTCTTTCCCGATATTTCTTAATCTATCTCTGGATTTTCCAACTCTGGTAATGTCTACTGCTTTTCTACAATAAAAAAAGATCATTGCAAAAGAGGAATAAAATTGTTCATCAATTAACTGATTGTTCTGTGCAGAAAAAGTCGCATTCCGCATCATAAAAAACAACCTCCCCCATCTAAATTGTCAGGTCTTAAAGATGCTCTGGAAGTTAAAGCAATTCCAATTGGTTTAATTCCAATAATAAACAAGTAATTAATCCAAACACCTCCTGGAATCAAGGATTTTTCAGCTATAACGCCTAACACCAAAACAACAAGTTTATCAAAAAAAGCCACTGAAAATAAAAGTACAAAGCTCAATCGAGCAATTGCCAAAAAGTTATTTATCTTTCTCATTCGCATTTCAAACAAAAAATCTATTTAAATGTTTTTAACATAATTTGCAAGTCATTAATAATATTGAGAAACATAAAATAATAAAGTTGTAAAAAACTCATAAATATTCTAGATGAGCTAAAAGCCGCCAGGCCTACCTTAATACTTCTAAAGTTCTTGTCTTAAGCATAAATTCCTAGAAAATAGATTGTTATTAAAAAAAATTGAGCTAAAAAATGATGTTTTACACCAAGTCAATTCAAAATCAAGCAAGCCCATAATGCTATAAAATTGTCAGGAAAACCCGGACTAAATTCGTGGCGCCTAAAAAATTTCAAATATTGATAACAGAAAAAACCTGAACTAAGGACATTCCCAAGGATTTGCATAATAAATTAATAGATCGCAAAAATAAAAGCTAAAACTGACAAAAAAACTCTCAAGTTAGTTAATTGAAACACTAAACCCGGTAAAATCAGCCCTTGCAGGAGCGTTCTTCTCATTTACATTTTTTTCAGCATTATTTTCTTTTTCATCCACAACAACATGCCCAGTCGCACTTCCCAAACTAAGGCTAACGTAAAAAAAACCTGAAACAATAATTACGATAGATAAAAGTGCAAGAATCAATATCATCCAAAACAAATCCTTATTTTTTTCTTTCATATTTATTAAAGCCAAAAGAACTATATAAAATCTTCGTTAAAAATATTTATAAGTCTAGTTCACCTTGTTAATTAATGTTTAAACTCTCTCACATTCTTCTTTCGGCAAAAAGGGCAAGGCGTCATCCTGTTGAGATAGCAATAGTTGCATTCTTTTACACTTCGTTATCCATTTTTTTAAGCAACTGGATTTTTCCGGATCAAGCCTCAATCGTTATGGTATTCCTTGCAGTAATATCCTGCCTTTACCTGATAGAGGGAATTTTAATCATTGAAGAAAGAAAAGAAAAAAACCTCAACTCAGAAAAAAAAATACTCCGCGGTCACGCGCACACTCTCAAAGTCCTTATGTCTCTTTTTCTGGGTTTCCTGCTCGCTTTCACATTTTGGACAATCGTACTTCCTGAATCTTCCGTTGAACATTTATTTTCCTTGCAAAAAGAGGCATTTAGCAAAGTCCGCGCGGTTTCAGGCAATGCAGTTTCCACAGATTCTCAAACTTTCTCACTAATCTTGGAAAACAATCTTCGCGTTTTGCTGCTGTCTTCATTAATGGCTTTGTTCTACGGCGCCGGCGCAGTTTTCATTCTCTCCTGGAACGCTAGCTTAATGGGCTTTGTAATCGGAAGTTTAACTAAAGACGTTCTTGGAATTGTTTCATTGCCTTATGCATTCTTAAAATTCTTTGTCCACGGAATTCCAGAAATTCTGGCTTACTTTATAGGCGCGCTCGCCGGCGGGATTCTGTTTATCTCAATAATAAAAGGCGACTTAAGAAAAGAACGATTAAACAGGACAATTCTGGACTTTTTTATTCTTATAGTTTCATCAATAGTTATTCTGGTAATCGCAGCGCTAATTGAAACATTTATTTCTCCATTGATTTAGTAAACCAAAACAAAAACTCTGCAAGCCATTGAGGAAAACTATTATTAATTTTTCTCTAAAAAAGTCTCAGCTGTATATACAATCAATGAAAAGTATGCTTATGTGTCGCATAAAACTTAACTTTAGTTTTTTAAATACCTTTGATCCTACTTTTTAGAAAATGAACTAAATTATAGTCATTATTAATAATGGTGATTGAGTACTTTTCGCACCAAAAAAGCTTAATAATTAGCTAAACTACGACGATACATATGAAAAGAGTACTGTCAGACAGGTATTTTTTAGGCAGAAAGTGCATATTTTGTGATAATAACAAGCTATACAGACTAAAAGATAACAGAGTTAAATGTAAAAACTGCAATAATTATTATTCAATACAGAAGCTCAGGACCGATATGATTGTTCTTTATTATTTTTACTTAGAAATCTCTGCAAGAAGGACTGCTAATGAATTAGATTTGAATTATAAAACAATACAAGACAGATTTATGCATTTCAGAAAGAAGATTGCAGGTTACTGCAATCAGGAAGCAAAAAAATTAAATGGAGAATTAGAACTTGATGAGTCTTATTTTGGTGGAAAGAGAAAAGGAAACAGGGGTAGAGGTGCTAACAATAAAGCTATTGTTTTTGGAATTCTCGAGACAAAAGGCAAAGTTCACACAATAATTGTTGAAAATGTTAATGCAAAAACACTAATGAATGCTATTGAATCAAAGAATAAGAAAGGATCTGTTTTTTACACTGATGGATTCAGAAGTTATAATGATTTAAAGCAATATGGAAAGCATAATGTAATCAGACATGATAATGATGAGTTTGCAAAAGATAAGAACCACATAAATGGAATTGAGGGCTTCTGGAGATATGCTAAAGAGAGATTTCATAAGTATCATGGTATCAATAAAAAGAATTATCCATTCTATCTAAAAGAGATGGAGTTTAGATTCAATCATTGAAATGATAATGTTTATAAGTTATTGGTGAATATTTGTGTAAGGAGGCAGTTTCGTGCGAATTCTACCTAATCACCTTAATAATTTGTAGTATCAAAATTCCTTTTTGAATTATTAATGCTTATTTTAAAACATTTTTTTCTAAAACAATTCCCAAATTACACCAATAAAAAAATTTCTTTAAACTTAATTCTGAGTCCAGCTCCCGGAGGTATTTATAGATACCTCATAACCTTCCTCAATGCTCAATGAAAAATTTGTTCCTATAAAAGGAGGTCCAAATGGAAAAGGGCTTGGCACTAATCCTCTTGAAGTCTGCGCCGCTGAATCCCAGCGCGAAATCGCATCAGAGTTTGAAATATTTTGCAAAAGCTGAGAAGCAACAGTTCTTGTCGTATTTGCATACATTGCTATCCAGTTCTTTCCAAAACTTGTAGTATTTTTATTTAGATTTATTATAGTGGTATTGTAAACAATACCCACCAAACTCCAATTAATCGCAGTAGGCGCAGATAGGTTTATATTGACTTCGTATCCTCTTCCCTGCTGCAGTGAGAAATTAAAATTGCAAGTCGTCGGCGTGCACGAAGGCGGTGTCGGACAGCTGAACTTGTTGCAAGTCGTTCTGATTTGCAAAGTCTCGTTCCACATAGTGAATGCCGTCGCGTTCGTGATATTATATAAAGTCGCGTTGGCATTTGTCAGGTATGATGGTCTGGTTGGAAAAGCAATCCAGTTTTTTGTATTTGTTGCGCTATGCCTTAATGTATATACGTGCGCACCAAAATACTGCGTGCTAAAGTTTTCTCCAATTGGATTCACTCCCGAAACCAAATAAAACCTTCTCGTATTTCCTGCAAAAGTCCTGTCACTATAATTCAAATTAGTTGTTGTATTTAAAAGACTAAAACCATTGCTAAAATTAGAATTATAATAAATATTGTACTGCGTCGAGTGATTTGAAGCATTCCAATAAATCGTAATATTTCCAGTTCCATCAGTCCTATTTTGGATTATATTAATTAATATTGGGGAATCTGGGTACAAGAAAGTACCAAAAGTGTAATTAGTTGAGTTAAACCCTAAGTTTCCTAAAATGTCGTAGCAATAAACATTCCATTTATAAAAACCATCTCTCGGAGTTGTTACAGAAGAAAAATTCAAAATTGTTCCGTTTGCCGGATTAAGTATTGTCTGATTAAGATGCCAGCCAGCTGCACTCCAATTTCCATAAAGAGAGCAATTTATCAATGAGTTTTCATCCGCAACGCTAAAGTTGAACTGAGAGATTGTGTAACTGGAAAAGTTCTGCGAATTATTAGGATAAAGCAAATTAACCATTGGTGCATTTCTGGAAAGGTTGATTGTGCGAGTCTCTGTAGAATTCATATTATTCGCCAAATCAGTTAATGTAACATTGTAATAATAAAACCCACTTGGCAAATTCGTCCAATTAATTGTCCTGTTGCCTACTTCAAGCGTTGTAATATTGACAACTCCCTGGGATGAGTTAAACAACTTAAAAGTTATATTCGCCTCATTAAGGTCATTTGCCGTCACATTAACATATATCCAATTTCTCTCAATTACAGTTCCGTTATTTTCAGTCGGATAACTAAAGTTAACCGTAGGGTAAATACTGTCCACAATAAAAGGTTTTATTGCATTTCTGGAATTATCCCAGACGTCAGTGCAAG
>CAYZNI010000028.1:0-10537 GCA_964479755.1 Candidatus Woesearchaeota archaeon | reverse complement strand
AAGTCTCCCTCAGAAGTCTATTTTAGGGTATGACATATGTCAGTGGATAGCACATCAAGCAATTATAGCAAGGTTTTTAATAGGTATTTTTGTTAAAGATTTTGTGCCTCTATAGCTCAGGGGTAGAGCAGTGGTTTTGTAAACCCGAGTACACCAGTACGGAATCGATAGTTTCTGTGTGTACCTGAAGCTTAGTAAGAAGCGAAGGTCAACTCAAAACAACCAAAGGTCGGGGGTTCGAATCCCTCTAGAGGCTTATGTTTCTTTAGAGTAGTAACAAATAGAAAGGTTTATTTATCTAAAGAATTGTGGAAAGTCATGAAAAACGAATTACCCTAAGCTTTTTTAGTTGCGAGAAGTAGAATTAGTCCTGCTTCTAGTTTGAAGGCACAGATAGAATATCGAACGGCTAATGCCTCCTTGACCGATTATACAGAACCTAGTATCGAATTGGGGGGAACAGAGCCCTTGAGAACGTCAGGGTTTGGAGTATTTCTTGATGATATGAAAGCATACGTTTCAATAAAAGTCGGACCAGATAATGCTAGAAAAATTTATGAGGCATTAGAAAGAGGGGAATTTCTTAAGTGTGAAGTTACCAGAAGTGCATACGTCATCGCAAATCGTCATAAAGCATAATTCTGGGCTCAGAACCTTTCAGCCTCCAACTTCATAACATTTAAATACATGCACAAATATTAGTTCTTACATAAAATATCGTGTAAAAACAAAAATGGCAACATTCACTATATCGGTTCCCAAGGAATTGAAAGAAATGATAGATGCACATCCAGAGATAAACTGGTCAGAGTATCTGAAACGGAAGTTTGTCGAGAGGGTTAAAGAACTGAAAAAATTTAAAGAGTTGAAAAATTCAGGAAGGCTAAAGTGAGCAGCATAACCTTGTCGGTGTCTGAAGAATTGAAAAATGAATTGAAAAAATTGCAGTGGGTTAATTGGAGCGAAGTTGCGAGAGAAGAAGCAACTAAAAAACTAATATTTGAAAATTATTTGAAACTTGGGGAAGTAACTGACGAAGAATGGAACTTTTGTGAGAAGATAGACTGGCACCCTGTTGATGAACTTCCAATTAAAGAAGAATATAAGAAAGAAATTGAAAAAAGGAAAAAAGAAAAGTATATTCGGGTAAAATCTGTAGACGAAATATTTAAGCGTTAATCTCTCTTTAAGCATTTGATAAAAATGAGTTACTTTATTGAGATTCATCCGAAATGCAAAGAGGAGATTGAGAAACTTTGTAGAAAAAACCCTGTTCTTGAAAAGGCGTTAAGAAATAAAATGAATGAAATCGTTGAAAATCCTCAGCATTACAAGCCACTGAAACACGAATTTGCAGGAGAAAGACGAGTTCATATTATGAAGAGTTTTGTTCTGAAGTTTGAAATTGACGAAATTAATAACGTTGTAAGATTTATCTTTTTTGGGCATCACGACGAAGCGTATAAGAGATAAGTTTGGGGCACCGAACCTTTCAGTTCCTGTCTCTCCAGAGGCTTATTCTAAATATTTTTCCAATTTTCTCTTCATATCAAACCACATTTTCAAAACCTTTCCAGAAACGTGTTCTTCTGGCAATTCCAACTCTCCTGCAATGTCCACAACTTCATCCAATTCATCATCATAAATATACCAAACAAAATTTCCAGTAATAATGAAGGAGGTTTCCATTATCGAAGTTTTATCATTAGGAGTTTCATTAATAAGTTTCAAACAAATTTTAGCAATCTGTTTCTTTAATTTTTCATCAATTTTTTTCTTTTTATCCTTCAGCTCTTCCAATTCTGCACCAATAAGTTTTAATTCATTTTTAATTTCCACGCTTAAATCTTCCCATGCTTTATTAAAATCTTCTATTCGTCTATTCATCAAAACCACTTTCCAATGCTTTCCTGCTTCTCTTTTTCGCGCCCGAATATTGACTGAATATACATCTCTGTCAGCTCCAAACTCTCAAGCAAATACGCAGAAACACCATATTTTCTAGCTAAATCTAAAGCCGGCTGCATATACTTCAATATAGAACCCTCAGCAATTGTAAAAATTATCTTCCCACCACACTTTGTGCATCTCCCGGTTAACGGCGGCCTCCTGAATTTCTCATTGCACCCCACGCATCTAAAACCCTGCTGCGAAAACTTTCTCAGGTTTCCTCTGGTGTCTCGAACAAAATGCCTCTCAATTATCAGCCTTGCAACATCCGAAGTGTCTACTGCCCTAATTTTCTCGCAAAGCACCATCATCGCATCAACCTTTTCCTGCATCGTCGGCAATATCTTATACGAGGAGCACAACGGCCCGTTGTTTATGTCGCTTGTCTCATAAGAATAATACAGCTCCTCAAACTCTTTCTCTCCCCCAAGTCTTTGTTTAACCTGCTCCATTTTTATCTCGCCTGGATTTTTCTCCATTTCGGCGGCTTCATACATCTCAAGAGGAATTTCTTTTCCTGTATCTACGTCGAATATCATATCATCAACCTCTCCTGCTTTTATCATTGCGCTTAAAACTAGCGGCGCGTCCTGCGTTCCTCCTCTATGCGCCGGCAAAAACTTTTTTGAAAAATTCAGCAGCACATCCATAAGAACTATTATCGCCGCCTCATCCCCGTCACAATCCCTTCTCATAGCCGCGTGCATATACGGTGACGCCAATAGTGCCTGCGTTTTGGAAAATCCGATAACTCTTCCGACAATTGCAGTGCAAATATGGGGTGCAATGCATCCGACTAACACTCCTGGAATTTCTTCCTTCGATTTTAAATTAAAAAACCTGGGTTTCTTGTAAAGTCTCTCAAGCTCTTCATCAATAAAACTGCATATTTTCAGCAGCAAGTCATCCGATTTCTCATCTGCGCTCTCCGAGCTCGCCGGCAGCACAATATCGTGCGGAAACAGCTCCACGATTTGCTCTTCATTCTCCAATTTTTCTCCGTAAACATCTTTTTCATAGCCTAATTCGCGTAGCTTGCCAACTGATGTTCCAATCTCCCTTGGTTTGAAATGGGTCAGGGGCATCTGCGTCATGTCATATCTAATCGTGCCATCTTTATTCACATTTAAATTATACTTCGCTCTCAAAAGCCCCTTGCCAAGATGCTCACAACTATGGTCCTGATTGCTCGTCCCCCTAACCCCCTTCACAATCAAAACCTCGTTCCCGTTCACTCCAACGAGTTTCTTTGCGCTGTCAAAATAATTTCTGACATTGATTTTCCTCTCGCTAAAAACCTTCCCCTCCTCCGTTAAAACTTTGCAATAATCCCCGCAGCCGTCGCACTTCATATAAACGCTGTCCTTCTTGCACTTTTCGCAATAATAATTCATAAAATCTCCATCAACAAATCCTGCCTCATACGCTGCCTGAAAACTCCTTAATCTGCCTCCTTGCTCTCCAACCGGGAATAAAACGTGCGGGCTTCCTGTCAGCTTTCTTAGCTTCGCTTTCTCAGGGCGCCCCATTCTCGCTCCAATAAACGTCCCTCCTTTGTCTTTAATCTCAAACTCGCAAAGCTTGTTTACTAGCGCCAAAGTGCTTTCTTCTTGCAAGTCCTTAATCTTCACTATCGCCTCATCAATCTTGCTTTCAACCTTTCCTTCGCTTAAAGAAATTCCCAAATTTAACAGCAACGCTCTCGTGTTGCCCTCATCTAAAACAACATTCTCCGTAGAAACAATATGCTCGCACCCTATCAACTCCAAAGCTCTTTTGCCTTTTAAAAATCTTTCTTTGTCAAGTCGTGAAAAAGGCAAAACAAGTTTTCCCTCTCGAATTTCATCATGAGCAATCCAGTCCAACAAAGAAAAAAATTCTTCCTTGTTTATTCCACTCCAATAGTAAATATATCTTGGATGCAGAGGCACTCCAAAAGTTCTTGAAAGCTCAACAGCCCTCTCAAAACTCGGCACAAGCTCCGCAAGTCCGCCTTTCTTCTTCAGTATAGTCAGCCAATACTGCTCCACAAATCCAGGTTTGTCAAAAGGATGGTTTCTGTTTAAAAAATCCCCATACGGAACAAGCAAATCTCCCAAATATAGAACCTCTTCAATTTCATTATAGCGTCTTTTAGTTTCCTGTGCGTCCCACAATTGTTTAACGCTTCCATCTTTAAACTTTACAATTGGGGCGTCTACCGAATCAACCGAAGCAACAGTGCATCCCTTAGTCGGCTTTTCAATCTTCAATTGCGTCCCCACTGCTATAAATCCGTTGCACACCCTCATAGTTGAAGGATGGACTGCTAAAGTTGAATACCCGGTATTTCTCGCCCTTCCATATCTCAGCCTAAAGCTCCCAGACCTCGAAGGATGCCCAAACACCGGCCTTCCAGCCACTAAGTCTTTTATATAAGTCGCGCTCGCTGAACTCCCCACGGCCTTGTTCTCTTTTATTTTCTGCTGTAGCTTGACAAAATTCTCTAAAAAATCCCAGTCAGTTAATTTAAAACCCTGCTTTCTCAATTTTACAAGTCTTTTCAAAATTTTCGGCGCCTTTTGCGCCAGCCCTTCATTAAAAGTCAAACAAAAGCCGCTTCTGATAAAATTAGTAGGTATTCTTTTCAAGTCTTTGTAATTAAAAACTTCTCTTTCCTCGCTCGGATCTCCCGAGACTTGCACCGGAACATTCTTCATTAAAAATTCAACCTCCTGTTCAGACGGCAAATACTGCAAGTTGTTCACCCGTTCATGATACATATACGTTTCGTGAACACCTCTCTTAACTTCATCTTCAGTAGGATCGTACTTCTCAAATCCAAACGTCTCTCTTAAATAATCAATTATCAATATGGAAAACGCTGCCTCCGTCCCTCCTGCAGACCTTATCGGCCCTGAATAATGTGGAATAAAATACTCTTTTCCATCATGGGTCTTCCCTAAATGCAAATCAACAAAACCTTCAATCGGACTCGAAACTACTCCAAGAGTCATATATGACAGCGCCACTTTAGCTCCTGCGGTGATCGCCTCTATTAAATTCTTGAACTTGCAATACTTTTCTCTTGCAATCTCCTCCGCAATCGTCAACGCAACTGCAGGGTCCAAGCTCCCGTACTGTTTTTCCAATTCCAAAATTCTATCCACAATCCTCCTGTCAGTTATTTGTGGATAAAGCATTGACACAAGCCCTGTTGCTTTCTCCGCCAGCGAAGTCGCAAGCGGTATTTCCACATCTGCCACTGGGTCCAAACCTTCTTTTCTCGCTTCTCTTGCACACGCATATGCTTCCGCAACTTTTTCCTGTATTGTTTTAAAATGTTTTTTAACGCTCATCAGAATACGAGCCTCCCCAGAAATATCTGACTTCTTTTCCTGTGCGTTTTGCATACAAAATCTCTCCTAAAACTCTCTCGCTAATTGAATAGCCGATTCCAAAAACGCAAACGCTTTTCGCCAAGTCAATTCTCGCTAACGACAATATTTCAAGTCTTTTTACCTTCTCCGGACTTCCGGCTTCACCAAATCTCACCAATGGAATTACCACCTTTCCCTCCCCTACAAGAACTCTGCTCGCCCTTTCAAGCTCTCCTCCAATCTCTCCGCAAAGTGCGACTATCTCGCTCACCCCTCTGCTTTTTCTGCCATTTAGTGTTTTATTTCCCATAATCTTTATTGATTTCATCATAATCTCCAAAGTCCGAAGCTACGTGAGTAGCGAGGGCTTGGGGATTATTTCCCATAATCTTTATTGATTTCATCATAATCTCCAAAGTCCGAAGCTACGTGAGTAGCGAGGGCTTGGGGATTATTTCCCATAATCTTTATTGATTTCATCATAATCTCCAAAGTCAAATATTCTCAGTTCTCTGGTTTTCAAATTCAGCACCGGAACCTTTGCAGGATCAGGAATATTTCCTACTTTTTCTTCAAACGGCGTCTGCGCCTGCCAACAGCTTCCCGTGATTATTAATACTCCGTTGTAATTCTCCACATCAAGTCTATGAACCTCCCCTGTGCACAGCACATCGGGCACTTCAGAAATTACAAGTGGATCAGCTTCCGAATTTGGAATATAAATCGCCTCTGAATGCGTCGGCGCTAAATGCCTCCTCTTTAGCATATGCCTCACCGCTTTGGCGGGCCTCCTATGTGCCTTCATCTCTCTTAGCTCCTTGATTTCGTTAATAAAAGTGTGAATGCTCGCGCCGTGATACATCAATACATTGAAAACTTTATCTCCTTCTGAAATTTTAACATTCGCCGGATTTGTAACAAGTACCAAATTCTCAATATCATAAAGTGCTGCGGCATATTTCTTTGAAATTATCGGCTGCGGCTCCGCCACTCGAGTCGCGTCGTGCTGCCCAGGGCACAAAAATATAGTTATCTCTTTTGGAATCCGCTTCAAGTAAGACGCTAAAAGTTCATACTGTTCTCTCATGCTCTTCAGCGCCAAAACTTCTTCCTGATTTGGAAAAATCCCAACTCCGTCAACCGTATCCCCAACAACAAAAAGATATTTTATTTTCCTCGCGTTCTCATCCTCTCCGTTAAGCCATTCTAAAAAACCCTCCATGCTTTTTCTCAAATGCCTGTCGCTACCGCAATGTATGTCTGAAATAAAGGCTATTGACACATCTTCATTAAACCTCACTTTATCAAACTTAATCGCATCTGGAAAAAATATCTCATGGGCAAATAAAAAATCCCTGTTTCCTGAGCACTTCACCCCCACAATGTCATCAAGCTGCAATTCTTCTGCAGCAGAAAAAACTTCCTCTCTGTCCGGCTTCACCAGCACTTTTATCACTCCTGTTAAATCCTCCAGTTTTAGCATCAGGTTTCTGTTCTTTGTCACGTGTTTCTCAGTCACCATGCCAATCACGCTCAAACTCGCTCTGTCCGACGAGATTTTCCCTATTGACACTAAATTTCCCTGCAATTCCGCCCGCTGCATTAAAATTCTCTGAAGCTGCTGGAATCTTGCTCTAAAATTTCCCACAAAATCCTTTACTTCAAGTTTTTTATCTGGCATTGTGTTTGCATAAAATACCTTGTAATTAAGCGCTGATTTTCTCTCTTGCAAATAAATCTTCTTTTCTGATGTTATCTCAACTCTCACTCCAAAATTTAAAATTACTTTTTCCACAAGTTTCTTATCGTCATCTTTCAAATTTCCCGCCAGATTTTGCATAATCTCTGCATTATTCAACAGCACATTCATAGTTATCATCCTCTTTCCTGAAATTCTCTGCAGTTGTTCAAGAAAACTCTCGGCTGAGCTAACATCGTGAAATCCCGCAACCAAATCAAAAACTTGCTTTTCTAAAAGTAACCCTCTCTTCCTTATCGCGTCGAGAACGTCCTTGTTCATTTAACACCAAGATTATTTTCTATAATCTCTTTCGCTTTATCTCGAATGTTTGGCGCCAGCATTAATTTTATTTCCCTCGTCCTCCCCTGCCGCCCCTTGCTTATGACTCTAGCGTTTATAATCCCAAGCATGTCAAACTCAGCGATTATGTCCGAAACTCTTCTCTGCGTTAGAATTTCACTCTTCGTCTTTTCGCAAATCTCTTGATAAACGTTAAACACATCACCTGTAAATATAGCTCCATAATCTTTTCTTTCTGTCAGCTTAATTATTGCATAAAGTATCATTTGAAACTGCGCCGGCTCGCTTTCAATTATGTCCAGCATTTTATCTCTCTCTATCTTGCTGTTCGCCTCGTCAATGTGCTTCAACTTGACTTTATTACTGCTCTCCCTCACTGCAATCTCTCCCGCCACTCTTAACAGGTCCAGAGCCCGGCGCGCATCACCATGTTCCCGCGCCGCATAAGCTGCACACTTGGCGATTACCCCTTCATCAAGAGCCTCATCAGCAAAAGCCATCTTTGCTCTCTCCGTTAAAATATCTCTCAACTGCAATGCATTATACGGCGGAAAAACGATTTCTTCCTCGCCTAAAGAACTCCTAACTCTGGGATCAAGATTATCCATAAAAGTCAGGCTGTTTGATATTCCAATCAAACTAATTTGGGCATTCTTCAGGTCAGAATTTATTCTCGTCAAAGTGTAAATAAAATTATCAGAAATCTTTTTTACAGCCTGATCAATCTCATCTAAAACAAGTACAATTATTTGCTTCTTGTCATCAACCATCTCAATGAACTTAGAATAAACAGCATCCGTCGGAAGTCCTGTCGCAGGAACCTTCCCTCCGATCAAGCTCACCAGCTCTGCGATAATTCTATATTCCGTGTCAGAAACTTTTTTCGATTTGCAGTTTACATATAAAAACTTCAAGGTATGATTTCCTTCTCCGTTAACTTTCTGCGAAATTCTTTCTCCAATATACCTTGCACTCAATGTCTTTCCCGTCCCGGTCTTCCCATAAAGAAACAAATTGCTTGCTTTCTCCCCTGTTAAAAGTGGACCAAGGATTGACGCTATGTTTTCAATCTGATCGCTCCTGTGTAAAATGCTCTGGGGTGAATAATTCTGCTGCAACACAAGTTTGTTCTTGAATAAATTGCTTGAAGAAAACGAATCAAATATTTTGTCTAGATTATCCATCACCACTTGCCTCCGCACTGAAAAATTTCTCTAACATTATAAACTTATCTGTTCTTAAACCTCTATTTCCTATGTAACTCCACAATTTCAACAATTTCTCGTCGACAATTTTCCCTCTAAAAAGCACTTCGTTTAAATCACTCACACCCTTTTTTCCATTGGAAACTTCCAAAAAATAAAATTACAATTATAAAACCTAGAAACACAATTATAAAACCTAGAAACACAATTATAAAACCTAGAAACACAATTATAAAACCTAGAAACACAATTATAAAAAATATAAAACCAATTCAATTAAACGAAATAATCGTTATAAATAACTAATTGTAATTAAAAGAACTAATTATTTCTTTCTAGTAATATATGTTTATTTTTCTCATTTAGCCTTTCCAGCCAGTATTAAACGAAAACAATACATAAAAAATTAACAGAACAAAAAATATCAACAATTAGTATATAATAAATAAATATGATTATTAAACGAAAAATTGTTTAATAATATAATTATTAACAGAACTAATTTATCAATTACATATAATATATTTAACAGAAAAATTAATTATAATTAAAACAATATATAATATAATATAAATATTTAAAAATAAAATTTAAAAAACTAAACTTTAAGTTGCCTTTATAAATCTTTTCCTAAAATCTCTAAATTTTCCAAACGAAACCAAGGGGACACACACTCTAAACTCACCTCCTCCTTTAAGCTCACTTATTTCATTAGATTCAATAATCGCTTTAATTGCATAAAAATTTAAAAACACTTTATTTCTTTATAAAATATGAAAAAATGGTTTTATTTATCCTCATTTTTATTTTCATTAGTCATTATTCTTTTAATAATTATTTTTTCAAATTCTGTTAGAATTATTTCTGCCTTTTCCCCTCAGCCAACCCCTACTTCCTCTCCTACCTCTCCATTTCCTTCTTGTAAAAATCATGAAGACTGCCTTAACTCAAATCCATGCGTACTTCCTTATTGCCAAAATAAGCAATGCAAGATGGTTCCTAACGGTGGCGCATGCGGCTCAGGAGTTCAGTGTGATAACGGGGAATGTAAGGGATGTGCTTCATCAGGCGGTGCCGATGCCTGCTCAATTCCAGCAGGATACGACTCTCAATGCATGAGAAAAAGATGCGAATCAAACAAATGTGTTTTTGAGGCTATAAACAATAATCAAATTTGTCAAGCAGGAGGCATCAATGGGGTATGCAGCGGTGGAAGATGTAAGGTTAGCTGTTCTGCCCAAAACAATCCCTGCTCGCAAGCCGATGACAAACCAACCGATTGCCTTGTATACAAATGTATTAGTAATAATTGCAGACCTTTAATTTTATCTAACGGAGAATTTTGCAACAACAACAGAGGAACTTGCTTTGAAGGCGAATGTATTCCAATAATAATTCAAAAAGAACCTCAACCAACTCCCCCAAGCAACAAATAATTAGAATTCAATAACTTCTTTCGTTATTTCTTCGTTCCAGGCTTTCTCATTACCATCAAGGCTGATTTTCGATCTTCCATAAATAATTTCATTTGTTTTTCCGCTCGAAGTTTTTCTTCCCCAATTAAACATAAAATAATTCGTTGTTCTATTATTAATCAAACTTACTCCGGCCATTTTTGAAGTTAAATTAAATCTCCAAACGGGCACATAGTCAGAAAGCTCCACCATTCTTCTTTCAGAACTTAAATTATTTACAACACATCCGTTTGTCCCACAAAGATAAGTTGCAATACCTCCTACTAACCCTAAAATAACCTTTCTCCTTCTAGAAAAAATTTTTCTTTTCGGGGCATAACTGATATCTTCTGCATCCATAAAATTAAACTCTCTTAACTCTTTAAAAAACTTTCTCCTCTTTCAAAATTTCTAAAAAAGTTAATTTCACCCATTAAAAACCCTTATTTCCCCTTTACATATCTACTTTTTCAATGTCTTATCCCGAAATAAGGTTACCTCGACAAACAAGATAAGCTCTGCTGTAGA
>CAYZNI010000027.1:0-12406 GCA_964479755.1 Candidatus Woesearchaeota archaeon | reverse complement strand
AGACGAAAAGTTCAATCACTTCATTCTTGTGCAAGCCGGCGTTTTTTCTCTTTTTTTTCACTTTTCTGGCGAACTCGCGAGCAAATCCTTCAGCTTCAAGCTCCGGAGTTACCTGCAAATCTAGCTCAACTTTCATTTCTTTGCTACTCTTAAGCTCAACTTTCTTGACATTTAGCTGCCTGGCGATCACTCCGCAGACTTCTTTTGGCATTTTGGAGTTTGTATAAACAACTGCTTTAGCCAAAGGCCATCTCAGTCCTACTTTAGCCTTGTCTCTTTCGGCTAAGCCTTCTCTGATTATAACCATTGCATTTTCAAACTCTTTCTCAAGTTTAGAATCGCTCTTCTTGTCATATTTCGGCCACTCGCTTAAGTTTATTGACTCTTCTTTTACAATTTTCTTATCATAAAGTTTTCGCCACAAGTTTTCTGTGGCAAATGGCATTATTGGCGACAAAATTTTCAGCATTCCAACTCTAATTTCATTCAAAACTTCAAAAACCTCTTCCGATCTGTCTCTAATCATTTGTATATAATCTCTGCTCAGGCTGACAACAAATTCTTCAATTCTTTGAACGGCTTCAGGATGCCTGAAATTATTGTACAATTCACTAACGTCTTTAAGCATGGAGTTGTATTTTGCTAGAATCCACTTGTCTTCAACTTCAAGTTTTGATTTTTTCTTTTCAATTTGATTTACAAAATTGTTGACATTTAGAAATATCATGAAAAACTTATTAATTTCGACAACTTCTTTCTCGTCAAATGAAAAATCCTCTCCTTTGGAGAATTTGGCAAAATAATATCTTAGAAAATCTCTGCTGAACTTTTTTATTACATCCTCGGGAGAAACAGAATTTCCTTTTGATTTTGACATTTTGTTTTTCGAAACATCCAAAACAAGTCCATGAACCACAATATTTTCAAAAGGTTTTTTTCCAAATGCTATCTCGCTTAAAATAATTTGGGAATTCCACCAACCTCTGAACTGATCTTTTCCTTCGATATTCAAATTTGCCGGCCAGTAATTCTTGAAATTCTTTCCGTTTTCTCCACCAAGGGCAGCCCAGCTCGATACTCCTGAGTCAAACCACACATCAAGAACTTCAGAAACTCTTTTGTACTCTTTTCCATTTTTTTTAATAACAATTTTATCTATTTCTGGTTTATGGACTTCAATTTTCTTTTCGCCCGAAAGTTTCTTCAGTTCTTCAACACTTCCAACGACAATTCTTTCTCCAGTTTCCTCATTTCTCCAGATTGGAAGCGGTGTACCCCAATATCTCTGCCGTGAAACTGGCCAGTCTCCGATTCCTTCAAGCCAGGCTTTCATGCGTAGTTGCATAAATTTAGGAACCCAATTAACCTCTTCATTTTCTTTTAACAACTTCTTCTGTATCTCTGAGATTTTTAAGAACCATTGTGGAATTGAAACCATCAATAGAGGAGTTTGGTCTCTCCAGCACAATGGATAATCATGCTCATAAGCGAATTTGTAAATTAGCGAGCCATCTTTTTCCAAGTCTTCAATTATTTCTGCATCAACCACTCTTGCTCTTTTCCCAGCATATTTTCCAGCCTCAAACGTCAAAACTCCATTTGTCGCAACAGGGCACGGGGAATCCAAATCATTTTCTTTTCCAACTTCATAGTCTTCTTTTCCATGCCCAGGAGCAGTGTGAACAAGCCCAGTTCCGTCTTCTGTCGTTACATATCTTGCGGAAAGAACAACTTTATAGCCATTTTTAACTTTCAGTTTCAAGTTTTTTGCCAACGGATTTTCATACTTCCAATCTTTCATTTCCTTGCCCTTGAATTCTTCTTTAACAGTAAATCCTCTTTCAAGTTTCGCCATTAGACTTCCAACTAATTCTTTTGCAATTATCCATCTTTCCCCCTCCATAACTTCAATTTCTTGATACACAACATCGGGATGTACCATAACCCCAGTATTAGCAGGCAGAGTCCAAGGAGTAGTCGTCCAAATTATCAAAAAAGTATTTTTCTTATATTTATCTTTCAATGGAAACTTCACAAAAACGCTTGTATCCTTCTGTTTGCCATATTCAATTTCGTTATAAGCGACAGCAGTCTCGCATCTTGGGCATATATGTACAGGATAGCCACCGAGGTAAAGCAATTTTTTCTTCTCTGCAGCTTTGAAAGCTCCCCAAATCGCTTCAATATACTCATCGCTTAATGTCAGGTATGGATTTTCCCAGTCCATCCAAACTCCAAGATTCTTAAATTCGTCATTCATAACGGAGATATACTTTGTCGCATATTCCTTGCATTTATCAACAAATTTCTTCACACCATATTTTTCAATATCTTGTTTATTCTTTGAGCCTATTTCTTTCTCAACCTGAAATTCAATTGGAACTCCATGAGTGTCATATCCCGGGCGATCAAATACGTCAAAGCCTTGCATTCTCATTGAGCGCATTGCTATATCCTTTATTATCTTATTTAACGCAGTCCCCATATGAATATGCCCGCTGGCGTATGGCGGTCCATCCATAAAATAGAATTTCTTTCCATTAGAATTCTTTTTTTTAACTTTCTCGTAAATCTTATTGGTTTCCCAAAACTTCAGTACTTCTTCTTCACTCTTGTTTAGCTCGCTCATTTCCATCCTCCGAATTTATTACTTTTATACTTTTCCCGTCTGGAAAAAACAAGTTCAGTTGCAAATAAAGTTATAGAAACCATGGCTTAGCAAGTAAGCAAAATTAGATAATAATTCCAATTATAGAATTAGCTTCTGTTCTTTGGAAATAGACATTATTCATATTTTTCCCAGGGATGGCGGTTATTTAAATTCTCCGTCTCGTCCATTTACTGTCAAAACTCTTCCAATAACCAACAACCGAAAATAGTGCCACGAAGAAGCTTGTTATGGCTTCAGGAACTAACCATAGGCCAATCAGAGCAACTCCAGAAACGGAAGACAATATAATCAATGCTATAAACCATTTTCTTCCCTGAATTAATTCATCTCTCGCCAGGTATGCAACTAGAAAGCCCGCAGGCAGCGCCACCAAAAGCAAAACCAATTCGACTAACATTCAAAAAGTAGCAAAATTTATTATTTAAATCTAACTTGCTTATTACTTTTTTAACCATATTTTCAATTATTGGAAAGATATTCTTAATTAAATAGAAAATACAAAAGAAAATATTTACAGGGCTGAAAAAGCAAATTATGATAATTATGAAATGCCTAATTTTATTGCCAAATTCGGAGTAATACCCCGTCAGTTTGCTGCGGGGATAGCGAGGCAGGAAATCTCTTTATTCTTAATAAAGTAAATTGTAATTAATTTAAAAATTTTTCAGAATTTCCTATAATTTATCAATTTCTTTTGCGACATCAAAATCTATTTTCGTCAGACCATTTACAGCATGAGTCATCAATATCAGTTTCACGACGCTATATTTGATAATTATATAAGGATGATGGTTCATCTTCTCGGCAATTTCTCCAACTTTGTTTACAAATTCAAGTGCCTGCTTGAAATTCTCAAACGTAAAATTCTTCACTATTGAGTTCACTTCCAAGCTCCAGTCATTTATTTCAGACATCGACTGGTTTATTTCTCCAAGATTCATTAAGAAAAATATAATCTTGCCTTAATATTTATTTCTAGGGTAAAGAATATAAAACCAAAATCATACATTAGGAAATGCCAAACATTATCGAGTTTGCAAACATTTCAAAGTCATTTGGTAAAAAAGAGGTTTTGCGTGGCGTATCTTTTAAATTAAAAGAGGGTGAGATACTTGGTTTAGTCGGTTTGTCAGGATGCGGAAAAACAACCTTGTTCAATATTCTTATTGGCTTGGTTAGAGAGGACTCTGGGGAAATTCTTTTTTTAAATGAAAAAAGAAAGAAAAACTGGAAAATTTTAAGACAAACCTCTGGTTACGCATCGCAATCACTTATGGTCATTGAAGAGTTATCGATCAAGGAAAACTGCTTTTATTTTGGTTCTTTATACGGAATGAAAAGGAATGAAACTAATAAGAGAATGTCAGGGCTTTTGGAATTGTTTAACTTAAGAGGAACTGAAAATGTTTTAATTAAAAAACTTTCAGGAGGCATGAAAGAACGGGCGAATCTCTTGGTCTCAATGATACACAATCCAAGAATTCTTATCCTTGATGAGCCAACAGTCGGATTAGATCCAATTATAAGAGGCACTCTGTGGAGCTATATCCGCGCCATTAATAATGTCGGAACCACAATAATAGTAGCTTCTCATTTTATGGAAGAGCTGGAAAAAAACTGCGATAGGATAGTCTTTTTGAAAAATGGCAAGATTGTTGCTGAGGGAAATATTCAGCAATTTAAAAATTTCTATGGAAGAGAGCAAGGGCTGAATGAGATATTCAATATGGTGATGAAAGATGAAGCTTTATAATATATTTGTTAAAAACCTTAAAACAATTTCGAGAAACTGGGATTATTTTGGTGTTCTTTTTATAATGCCTCTTCTTCTTATTATCGCATCGGCTGTAATGCTTGACTCAAATAAATTTGAAAATGTGAGAATTGGCGTGATTGGCTCAGACCAAAATGATCCAACTTTGAATTACGGCGTTGGGAGGTTGTTTTTTTACTCCTCACTTGAAGAGTGTATGTTTAAGTTATCAAACTCTGAATTAAGCGTCTGTTTAAACATAAAAAAAGATGAAAACCAGAAAACAATAGACGTTTACGTTGACAATTCTAGAAGAGTGGTAGATTTGTATGTCCGACAGGCTATGTTGGAAAAATTGTTTAAGGACCAAACTCAAAAAATTCAAGTAAACTCTGATGTATTGGACACGAAGTTGACGCTATATTCCAACTCAATCCAACAAGCGAGGGCAGAATTGAAAAATGCCGAAAATGACTTGGCTGACCAAGAAAGGCAACTGACAAACTACCAGAGAAATTTGGCGGTTGAAAGACAAAAGTTTGAAACTGCCTATTGGCAAATTAAGAATCTGCAACCTCAAATTCAATCAACCAAATCAAAAATATTGGCATCCCAAACAGGAACAACTTCCAATATAAATTCTATTAGAAGCCAGCTTTCAAGTATAAGGACAAGCATAACACAGGCGCAGGAATATCTCGCTCCAATTTTGCCCTCTCAAAGCAATTCACAAGTTAACAATTACCTGAACAATGTCTTATTGTCTGTCAATAAAATAGAGGGCTCTTTGAACTCAATTCAATCAGCTTACCCCTACACAGATGTAATCTCAATTTTGAACCAATTAGATAATTCAATTTCCAAACTTGATGATGCAAGAACTCAACTTAATAAAATTGAAAGAGATTTGTCAAATTCAATCGAGCAAACAAGGAGAACAAAGGATAAGATAGGTTCTTTTAAAAATAGGCTTACCATAGTGGAAGGCGATTTAGTTGATTTTAGAAACAATTATTCAGACGGAGGAATTAGCATTAACTTTACTAATGCATTTTCCTACAAAGACGACATTGTTCTTTTCGCATTCCCTTTCATCGTATCGATAATCATAACCTTCTCTTCACTGATTCTAGCGAACAGGTTCATATTGGTCCAGGTAAATCGGCCAAGCTATCTGCGAGAAATAATTAGTCCAGCAAAAAATATTACATTTGTAATTGGAGACTATTTTACGAATCTATTTTTTCTCCTGATTCAAGTTATAGTATTGCTCGTTATTGGTTTACTTAGGTTCAACATAACCACTGCGCAAATTTTTCCATTTTTATTGTCAATTTTTCTAGTTTCATCAGTCCTTATCTTTATAGGAATAAGTCTTGGATATTTATTTAAAAATGAAAATTTATCTGTTTTAATCACGATATTTCTGGTTATGTTTCTTTTCATCTTTTCAGATATTTTAGTTCCTTCAATTTTATCAGGTGTTTTTGTTAGACTCTTGATTAACCAAAGCCCTTTTGTTTTGTTAAATAATATGCTCAAGGACGTAATCCTCTTGGGAAAAAATGTCGGCTATCTTTTACCCTCAATTTTCAAATTAGGCATTATGCTTGTTTCAAGTTTTCTTGTAGCTTATTTAGCGAAGATTGCAAGTAAGGAAAACGTGATTCAATAAGTTTATATTTTAAATATAAGTTAATGTAAAATGAAAAAATGGTTAATAATTCTGTTAATAGTCTTGATAGTCTTAAGTACTCTGATTATTCTCGCATTTTTTTCTTTTGATACAACTTTTTCAGACTATGGCGTTAATGAAGGTCTAGGATTAAGGTACAGCCCGCCAAGATTCTGGCATTTTTTAATTCACTAATTATTTCTTCTCCTCAGCAAACTTCACAATTAACTTGCGTCCTTGAAACTCCTCGCCATTCATTTCATCAATGGCTTTTTTCGCGTTTGTTTTGGAAGTGAAAGTCACAAATCCAAACCCTCTTGAGCGCCCGTAATAGTCATCTTTCTCGACCATCGCTTCCAAAATGTCTCCATAGGATGAAAAAATCTCTCCTAAGTCCTCTCCCTCAAGGCTCAGCGGCAAATTGCCAATGTATATCTTTTCTTTTATAACCTCGGTTTTTTTATCCATAACCAAATTAAAAATTTCTTCTATATAAATATTGCCAATTCAAAATCCGGATTTTAATTTTTCAACATGAGTTCTGCGCACATCCCTCTCCCAATCAGACTTGAACTTCTCCCATGTAAATGCACCAAGATGGTTTCCGTCAGTGTCTCTCTCAACTCTTTTCAGCGCAACACTCCCCACAATCTGGCCTTTTTGTCCTCTGGCAAAAGACAGCCAGTCGCCAGGGCTGTTGGAATAAACAGCTTCTGCCTCAAAAACATTGTCAGGCAGGTGAACCTCTCCGTTGTTGGTGAAAGTAGGATCATAAAAAACCATTTTTTTAATTGGGATTTTTTCTTTCTCGCATTCCTTTGCAGCAAGATACGCCTGATGCCCTCCCGCGCTGTATCCTGCAAGCATAATTTCAAATCCATTCTTGTGAGCTTCCCTGATTCTTTCCATGTTCTCTCTCCAAAAATGGACATGGGTGACATAAACCGGTGCATCTAATTGGTATTCAATATTTTTCGCCATAACGTGCATATAATTTGGCCAGCTGCCCCTCCAGCCCTCAAACATCGCGATAAACGGCCTGTCTTTCTTAAACTTGCCCCACACTATTTCCTTTTTAGTCCATTCTTCATTGTTGCTCACGTGCGCGATTTCGCCAGAACCACTAACACAACCATTAGAAGAAATAAGGGCGCAGGCACACAGCGCGATGCCTGCAATTCCAGTAAGCCTGTAATCTCTTGAGCTCCCTGTTCTCATAATAAAATCACGAAAACCTTATTATATAAATCTTGTTGGACTTAAAAAGTAATAATATCATAAAATGCCTTGTTCTATTCAATAATTTCAGAGGCTAACGAAGGAGACAATTTTCCTTTGAGACATTAAACATAGAATATATAAATGTTCTCTGATTATGATAATAGTGAGCACTGATGGCATTGAAAACTGTTGAAACAAAAAAAAGTGTAACCTCCTTTGTTGATTCAATTAAAGATGAAACAAAAAATAGGGATGTTAAGGCTTTGATTGTCTTAGTTAGCAAGATAACCGGAAAGCAACCTGCCTTATGGGGAACTATTATCGGGTTTGGAAAATATATCTACTGTAGAAAGAATAGTAAAGAAGAATTACAATGGTTTAATGTAGGAATTGCTCCAAGAAAAGACAATATTACAATTTATGTAACCGTTTATTTAGAAAATGAACCCTTGGTGAAAAGATTAGGCAAATGCAAAATAGGTAAAGGATGTATATACATTAAGAATTTAAATGACATTAAAATTGATGTTCTTGCTGAATTGATAACAAAGTATAAAGATCATAAATGGAGTTATTAGGAAAATTGCCCCTTGATACTTATTCTTGATGGCTCACCGTGTTCGCTTGATTGAATACGCCCCTGAAATTACTTTGATTTTTTGCTCTTCGAGCATCGTTGCACTAAAATCCAACCCCTCCAAGTCTTCGGGAGAAAAGAACAGGAATTTAACGGTTCCGAAACCTTGCAGGTTGCTTCACCCAAATTTGATTTTCCAGCTCTGTTCCGCTTCGCTTCACGAGGGAAAATCAAACTTCGTTAAATTCCGATGTTTAACTGACAAAATTTAGAAGTTCTCTATAACTTCTTTAGTTTGAATAAGTCGCTTCAATTTTTTAATTGCCAAAATAGCCTTAATACTCCGCACCTCTGCTGCGTCGTCAATTTGGCACCTCAAAATCGCAGACTTTGACGGCACAACAACAAAGTTCTTGTGATTAGAGATTTCCGTTCAAAGCCGAGCGTAATACCCCGTCAGCTTGTTGCAGGGATAGCGAGGCAGGAAATCTCTTTTTTGCAAATTCTAATAACTAATGGCATGTATTTCAAAAAGAGATTTAGGCAATACAAAATACTAAATATTGCTCAAAATCCCGATAATAAAATCAATATCTGAAAAGAAAAGTTAAAAACACCTTTATCAAATTAGAAGAGTATATAATCAATGAGATTTATTTTACCTGAAACAATGGGAATAAGAGACCTCACCTTATTAAGAAGAATCATTTAAGTCGAATTCTCCTTATCCGGTAATTCAAGGTCAGCTCTCACCTTTTTACAAAACGATCTCGTGCGTCGCTGCTACCGAGTTCCCTGCCTCATCGCTCACTTGGAAGTGCAAAACGTTTGCAGCTCCAGGAACAAGAGTGATTGTTTTCTTGCACTTTCCTCCGGTTAAAGACGAGCAGAATAATCTTTCTCTTGGCGTCGATTCTGCATCATTGATATAAACAATGCTGTCTAAAAAATCCTCAGTGACATCCAGAGTAATCGTCGCCCTGTTGCCGCTTAGAGTGTGAGTTATTGAGTTAATCGCAGGAAAACTCGTGTCAACGTCAAGAGTTACATGCTTAGACTCTGTGCTTTGCCCCACAACATCGCTCAAATCAAAATAATACTCTATCTCTTCGCCGTTGAAGTCATTCAAGTTAACTCCTTTCAGGCACTTGTAAGTCTTATCAAAAAAGCACTCTTGATTGATATTCAAGTTAACTTGACGCATTCCTGAATTCAAATTTCCATAGTGTAAAATTAAATCAGTAGGATTTTGCTCGTCAAACTCAATTTCAAAGTCGCCTGAGCTAAACCCGCTCATCGGAGAAATCTTCTTTATTTTCGGCTTCATTGAATCGGTGAAGAAGCTTATGTTTCTTTCAATATAATTTCCTGCAAGATCAACGGCTCTTAGTGTGACTTCATGATTTCCATCTTTGAACGACACTTTCTTGTTGCACGTTTCAGTTTTCATTCCAGTACATAAGTTCTGCCATTTAGGTCTGCTGTCTAAATTATCAATAAAAACAACCTTGTCAGGATTGGCTTCATTCAATTCAACATGAAAATTAACTAATTTGCCATCAACAGGATAATCAAGTTGTATAATTGCCGGCTTTGAAAAGTCAACCTTCAGAATATTGTGCGGTGAAACTGCATTATTTCCTGCAATGTCCGTTAAGTCTGCCCAGAGCTCTATTTCTTCGTTATCATAATTATTCAAGTTTGCTTGTATCTGGCAAATTTTGCTTCCCGAGGTTCCATCTGTGCACTGCGCAAAGTTTACATTCACTTCAGCCATTCCTGAAATAGAATTTCCGTAATGCAATTTTAGCATGGTAGGGTTAAGTTCAATATACTCAACTTCAAATGCCCCGGATGTAAATCCTGATTTAGGCATAACTTTCTTAATTTTTGGAACTTTAGTGTCAACAAAAAAAGTCAAATTTGCGAAACCTTCATTTCCTGCTCTGTCAGTTGCCCTGAAAAGCAAATCATTCAAGCCCTCGTTGAAAGTCCTCTGTCTTGAAGAACTGGTGCACTTCGTGCAAATCGTTGTCCATCTTCCCCTGTTATCAAGATTATCTATAAATGCAATGTTCGCAGTTTCGCTTGACTGGAGGTTCAGCAAAATAGCTCTTTCTGTGTGGATGCTCCCTTGTATTGGTGAATTTATTTGCAATATCGGAGGCGTCGTGTCAATCGAAGAGCCATTGTTAGGCCCGCAGCTGTTAATTCCTGCGTTATTGCACGCGTTTGGGCTGGCAGGGCAGATTTTGCCATTGTCAAGCAGGTGCATGCAAATTTGAAGAGGCCCTTGTTTCACTTCCATTGCCGGATTGCACAGAGCAGGCAAGTTTAAGACTTGTCCCTCATTAAGGCAGTAAAGTTGATAGCTGTCTGCCTTGGCAAGGCTAATCAGCGTTACAAAAAACACTAGTGCGATAATGCTCTTCCCGATTTTTATTTTAACATTTTTCATTTTCATTTAGGTCGCGTTTACAGCCCGCAGGGCTTTTGAGTAAAATAAAGTAAAAAAACAAAAAAAATTAAACTGTGTTTTTAGATAGCTTCTCCCCAGAAGTATATACTTCCAGTGTCGAAGTCTCCGTTACATGGCTCAGGTAAGTCAAGTCTGAATGTAATTGCCATCTCTGCGCCCGGTGATAACGTGTTTGCTACCCAGTATGGTCCTTGGTGAACTGCCTGGATTATTTCAGCGTTGTCGTAGAATGGTGATGGGTTGTTGAAACCAATTCCGTATTCTATGTTAACATAACCTTCAGCGTCCTTGTCTCTTACGACAGAACCTCCTCCGGCGTTATTTTCTGCATCATTAATTGTTGAATAAGCACCGTTTGTAGCAAAGTATCTGAATGCACTTAAGCTAAGTTGGTTTGTATTAGGGCAAGCTGCTCCAGAGCTCGAGGAGTCGTAGAAGTCAGTTCCAGTTATGAACATATCAAGCATAACTCCAGAACCTTCGTCTGCGTCGTTTCCTACAAGCAATGTGTCAGAGTAAGAAGATGTTCCTGGCCTGACATTATCAAATGTCAAGTCACCCTCAATGCTCAAAGCAATGACAGGGTTGAAGAACCAGTATTCGTTCTCGTCCATTGTACCTAACAAGCCATCAAGGTCAACAGCTTCTACTGTTACCCAGTGTTCACCATACATGCTGTCTGGTGTTTCAACTGTAAAAGTACAATCATAGAAGGCCATTGTCCTTTCATCAAATTGGGTCAATTGTTCCTCTAAGATTCTTGCATTACATTCTCTTGGTATAAGATTAGGACGATATCCTGTTCTTACACAGTTAGCTTCGATGTCATTTCCTTCACCTTGTGAGCTTCCAACTGTAGCATAGACATCAGCGACTTTCTGGATTCCATTCTTGTCCATGACAAGAACTTTCCAGCGAATCTGTTCACCTTCGAAAGCATAGTTGTATATTCTTTCTACAAGTGTCTGTCCATCATCTGAAATTCTTCCAGGCTCAGTTGCGTCATCATAAACAATTCTGTGATCACACATCCAAACTAATGGTGCAAAATCCTCAGTATTGATGTCAGGGTTAACTCCACCTCCAACGCTTGCTCCCAGTGCAAAAGGCAATGCTGCGGAGACTACTAACAAGCTTAACACGAAAAGTGTTGCTGTTTTCATCTTATATATCAAACCTCCTTTCAGTTGTTAAAATAAGTTTCCTAGTTATTTTTCTTTCAATGGAAAAACTAGTGCTGTAATCCTTAAGTGATGTCTCTTTTGCGAAATGCATAGATTGGGTTACCTCAAATCATATTTAAACAATGTTGAACTCGAAAACTTATTATCAACTTAGTTATTTCTGTCATTACTTTATTTTGATTATACAATTTTTTTTTGTTGCTATTGCTTAAGATAAAATTAAAAACATTACATTACAAGTTGTTTGATGTTAAAAAAAGGGCAGCTTGCAATTTTTATTATTATAGCCTTGCTCTTAGTTTCAGCCATTGCACTTAAATTCTTCATAACTAAAAGTTCTCCTAATCTAAATTCAGAATGTGAAACAGACTCCCAGTGCGTTCCCGCAAGTTGCTGCCACGCAACCTCTTGCATTTCAACTGAACAAGCTCCAAAATGTGATGGCATAGCTTGCACATTAAACTGTGAACCAGGAACTTTGGATTGCCAGCAGGCAAGTTGTAGGTGTATTTCTAACAAATGCGGGCTCGTTCCTAATTAATATGAGGAATGTCTTTTTATTTACCATTGCATTTATTATTATTTCTTCTATTTCAGCCCAAAGTCAGGAATTAGCAAAATTAGATTCAAAAGTTCTATCTGAATTGTCAAAAGATGATAATGCCAACGTAATTATCACATTAAAAAGTTCTAGTGAAGTTCCAATTAAAGTTGAAAAAAAAGACGAAATTCAAGAAGGCAAAGTTTTCGTAGCAGAGCTAACTGAAGGAGAAATAACTTCTCTTGCAAAAAGCGAAAGTGTGGAAAGAATCGAGTTCAATTATCCAGTTCAAGCCTTCCTCCAGG
>CAYZNI010000026.1:0-12571 GCA_964479755.1 Candidatus Woesearchaeota archaeon | reverse complement strand
TTCCCTGCATAGACCCATTTTCTACAATTGCAACAGATTTTAGAAGCTCCAAAACTCTGGGCCACAGACATCCAAGGAATCAGTTTCACCGGAAAAAACCTTTCAGTTTGTATAATCGACACCGGAGTTGATTACACCCATCCAGATTTGGGTGGATGCATTGGTATAGGTTGCAAAGTCATAGGCGGCTTCGACTTTGTCAACAATGATGATAATCCCATCGATGATTCAGGCCACGGAACCCACGTGGCTGGAATAGTTGCCGCCAGCGGCGGAAAAACTGGGATCGCACCTGATTCTAAAATAGTCGCAATCAAGGCTCTTGATAGTTCCGGTTTTGGCAGTTTAGACGATGTAATCAATGGAATAAATTATTGTGTAGCTCATTCTGAAGAATTTGGCATTGTTGCAATTTCAATGAGTTTCGGAATACCAAACGAATTCCATTCAAATTATTGCGATTCAAGTTTTCTCAGTTTGACGACTTCAATTAATGAAGCAATTGCAAAAAACATTACGGTCATCGCGGCTGCCGGAAACGATGCAAATCACACTGGGATAGCCGCTCCAGCCTGCATTGAAAACGTAACGGCAGTTTCAGCAACAACAAAATCGGATCAAATAGCCCTTTATTCAAATTATAACTCTTTAGTGGACTTTTTTGCTCCAGGAAGCGATGTAAACTCAACAAAAATTGGTGGAGGTTACAAAAAAGAAACAGGAACAAGCATGGCCGCACCCCACGTTGCAGGAGCTATTGCTGTTCTCAGGGAATTTTTAGGCTTCAATAAATTAAGTCTCACACCAGAGCAACTAGAATCTCAATTCAAATCAAATGGCAAGCCGATTTCAGCAGGAGCTTTAAACTTCACCAGAATTGACTTGTTTAAAACAGGAGTCTCGCTGGATTTTTTCAGACCAAACGTGACACTTGAGAGCGGCGGAAATAATTTATCTTGTTCTGCCCAGGACTTTGCACTAAAAAATGGCACCTTATTTGTATGGAAAAACCGCGGCTTACTTTATTCTATGACTTCAATTAGCAATAAAATAAACTTTTATTTAAGCGAAAATTTCTCTCAAAACACCAAATTTGAGTTCAACTGTTTGTTTTACGATCAAAATAATAATTTCGCCTTTAAAGATATTAACTATACAATTTTTTTTAATGGAACCTTTGTGAATTTAGTCAACCCGCGGGATGATGCCTATACTAACATTTCCACAGAAGACTTTAATTGCTACTCTGAAACAAGCGCCAATTCAACTCTAAAGAAGTCTACTCTGTTTATCTGGAATTCAACAAGTTTGATTTTCAACCAAACAAAATTAATTTCAGACCCTATGTCAGAAACTAATTTCACCTTTAATTTTACTGAAAACGGAGTATTTTATTGGAATTGCCAAACAGAAAATGCCGACTCTGATACTTTTCAGTCGGCAAAAAATAATTCAATAATTTACGACACACAACCGCCAAAAATTGCCCTCCTCGCCCCGGACAATTCGGCAGTTCTAACAGCCAGCAACATTATTTTTAGCAGTATTATCAACAATTCGGAATTTCTCGAATTTTGCAGCCTAATCCTGAACAATCAAACACTCTCAACATCAAACACTTCTTCTATCTCTGCAGATATTAAGGTAGGCAGTTACGTCTGGCAAATTCAATGTCTGGACAAAGCCGGAAATCTTGGCGTTTCAGAACTAAGAAATCTTACAATTAATCCAGTCCCCGAGCAAAGTTCATCTGGCAGTAGAGGTTCTGGTGGTGCAAACAGAAGAAATTCAGTAGCCGGCACGCAAGTTAAGCTGCAAGATAAAACTCAAAACAACGCCAAAAACAATTCAATTACCTTGCTGAATTCTCCAAACCAAGAATCAATCAGAGCCTCAATAAAAGATAATTCTCCAGAGCAAAACTCAACCCAAGAATTAGGTAAAAACAAAATCACCGGGCTTGCAACTTTCAGCTTCGCAAATATCACAAAAACTATTTCTTCTTACAAACTACTGGTCTCTTATATAGTTCTGGCGCTGGTTTTCATCGCCGCATTCATTGTTTTTAAGAAAAAACGCAGAGTTAAACTAGTCAGCAACTTTTTCTATAACCCGGCTGACTTTTCATCATAAAAAACTTTATAACTGATTCACCTTTAGAATACTATGAACGACTCTCTATCTATTTTAATCTTGGCAATCATTCAAGGCATCGCAGAATGGTTCCCTATTTCAAGCTCAGGCCATTTAGTGCTTTTTTCCAAAATATTAAATTTCAATGCAACCTTATCCTTGGTCGTTGCACTCCATCTCGGTTCTCTTCTGGCTGCAATAGTTTACTTCAGGCAGGACATTTACTCTCTGATTAAGGGATTCTTTTCTTTTAACTCTGGGAATGAGCAATTCAAACTTGCTTGGTACATTATACTTGCAACAATTCCAGCAGCTTTCGTAGGCTACTTTTTAAGGAATTTTGTTGAAAGCTCTCTAAATAACTTATACTATCTTGCAATAGGCTTTGCATTTACAGGTTTCTTAATGATTCTCGCCAGCTCGAACATCGGAACTTACTCCTCGAAAAAAACCACTTTAAAAACCTCCTTGATAATGGGCTTTGCGCAGGTTATGGCAGTTTTTCGCGGATTTTCCAGGACAGGATCAACCCTGAGCGCAGGATTATTCTCAGGTCTTGAAATAAAAACGGCAACTAGATTTTCTTTTCTAATGTCAATCCCAATTATTCTTGGTGCAACCGCTTTGGAACTGAAAAGCGAAGTCTTCTCCCCAGAATACTTGTGGCCAATGGCAGTTTCTTTCATTGTTGCCTACATTACAATCACTCTTTTGCTAAGAATAATTCTAGTCTCTCGCAAGAACTTGAGATGGTTCGGGCTTTATTTGTTGTTTGCAGCTTTGCTTGCTTTGTACCTAGCAACACGTTAGAAGAATCTTAGGGTTTTCCTCAAAATAAAATGCCAAATTGCTACTATCTCTTTAAAAACAAAAACTAATAAGCCTGCAAATATTAGTTTTTATCTTTGGGCAAAAAAATTTATGATAATGATAATATTTTCTATTTTTCTTATAATGCTGAAAACCTGGTAACTTATTTATTCACGAGCCCTTAGAGCCCCATATATGGATTGCTCGCCAATTCTCTTCCAATCGTGGAACTTTCGCTCTCCCCATAATCGTGTCCAGGAAAAACTTCAATATTTTTTTCAAGTTTCGCTAGTATTTTCAGACTCTTTTTTAGTTCATCAAAATCGCCTCCTGCCAGATCTGTTCTTCCGATAGTCCCCACAAACAGCGTGTCTCCCGTGATAATCTTTTCATTGTTGACTAAGTAACACACACTTCCGGGTGTATGCCCCGGCGTGTGAATCACTTCAACTTCAACCGTTCCGATTTTTATTTTGTCTCCATCTTTCAGGTAACTAACTATCAAATCGCTCTTGAATTCCTCATCCTGATGCATAAAAACTTCGGCATCGCATTCTTTCACAATTTTATTCAAGTCGTTTACGTGGTCAAAATGCCCATGCGTTAAAAGTATCTTTTTAACTTTTAGATTATTTTCTCTGCACACTTCAAGAATTTTCTTGTATTCCCACCCAGGATCAACAACCGCCGCTTCGCCATTGTCTCCAACCACATAGCAGAAGTTATCCATTTCTCCGACTTTAATTTGCTTGAATATCATAATCAAATGCACTCTCCAGGGCTTTTATTTTTTTGGTAAAATGCGGGAAACAGGATTCGAACCTGTGCAAGCACTAAGCTATCACGGCCTTAACGTGACCCGTTTGACCACTCCGGCATCCCCGCATATGCGTCTAATACCTGGATGCATCGAAACCTGGAGAGGTTTCCATCCGGTATCTCCGCGGTAAAACGACAAGATTTAATTATATTATAAAGGTTATTATTAGATGTTACGCAAACGTGCCACCCTTATTGTTGAAACATCAAATGGAATTCTTCTTGTAAATCACTTAATATTCGGCAAACTCAAATTCTCCCTTCCAGGAGGAGGTATAAAGTTTTCAGAAACTCCTGAAAATGCAGCAATTCGAGAGTTAAAGGAAGAAACTAACCTTCAAGTTACCAAAATAAAATTTTTATTCAATCATAATTCATTGATGCATAGGCATTTTGTTTTCCTCGTTAAAGCTCAAGGTAAAATAAAACCGAGCTGGGAAACAAGACACTTTGCTTATTACAAAAAAGATATGAAAAATCTCTCCAAGTTTACAAGAGAGATTATTGAAAAATATCTAAAGAAAAATATCTCTGAGGTATTATGAAGAACAAATTATATTTCAAAAAAGATGTTTACTGGAAAGACAGAGGAAACTATTCTCGCCGACTAAATATTAATTGCAGGATCTGCGGCGCATTGGTAATAACCTATCAAAAAGATGGGTCTGGGAAATTGCTTCGTTTATACTTTGATAGAATTATTTCTCCTAAAAAATTAGCGATATTACAAAATAAAAAATTAGAAACAGTTCAAAACTTAAAATGCCCGAAATGCCATGAATCACTTGGAATTCCACAATATTATTCAAGAGAGAAAAGAGGCAAAAGAAAATCTTTTAGATTGTTTCAGAACGCTATAACCAAGAAAGTTAGGAAACTAAACTAAAACTCAGCTAAATCTTGAAATATTCGCCTTTAAAGGCACAAAAGGAAAAGGCCTCTCGTTTGTCACAAAAATCATATATCTGACAAAAGTATAATATTGAGTGTTCCACACTTCGTTGAATTCCGCAATCCCTTTATTCCTTTTTCCAGAGAAAACAACAATCAGCCAATTAACGACACCCAGTACAACAACCAAATAGCTCCAAACGCAAAGTATTATTCCGCTGACTACTCCAACAACAATTCGCATCCAGCCCTCTTTTCTCTCTGAAGTTTTTCTCTTTTTCATATCAAATTATAAACTTTAAAGTTTATAAAACTATTTAACTTGTTTCTCAAAGTCCTTCAAATTATCTTCAAGCGAATCAATCGCTCCAAGAAAAATATCCTTCGCTGCCATATTCCCGTAAGACTCAATCACGAAAAGCATTTCATTGGAATCTGTTATCGCGGCCTCATCAATCGCCTCGATCTCTTTAATTTCCGCGTCCCGCAAGTCGCAGATCCATTTCCCGCCTTTCTTTTCAGATTTTATCAGCCCCTTGGATTTCTCAACAATTTTGTCAATCTGTCCAGATGACTTAACTTCAAGAATATGTCTGTAATAACACAACCCTGGAACGAATTTCGCGTGCTCTCTAGCTGTTCCTAGTCGTGCAGTCGCAACAAGCTCAAGTTTCTGATCCTCTCCAAGTAATGTTAGCGGAATTTTCCCAAGAACAACATCAGCCGAGCCTTTTAAATCCTCTGAATAAACAGTGCAAGGCCCTTTCTTTGTAAGTTTGAAATCAATTTGCGTTTTTCCAGACATTGTTTTTTCAGTCTTTAAAGGAACAAGTCCAATTCGATGGGCCAGTATCTCATCGTACAAAGCAGAGTCATTCTTAAAAATTTCAACTTCGTCAATCGCAAGAGTCGCGACTTCAGAAACGCTTTTTCTAATAGCGTTAGCTAAGTTTTCATCTGCCTCAACTCTTAACACGAGTTTTTCCTTGCTGTTTTCAATCGTTTGCATTTTATTATCTGTTAAACCAGGCTTTTAAATTTTACACTCTTCTGCCTCTCCTTCCGCCTTTCTTCTTTGGCCCGCCTCGAGGAGCTTTAGTTGTATCAAGTATGCTTATGATCTCAAATCCTTCTTTGTTTAAGCTTTTCACTGCTGCGTGCGAGCCAGGACCGCTTCCAATTCCGGTTTTGCCTTTCATTCTTACATAAAGTTTTGTAAAGCCCAAATCTTTGGCTCTTTCAGCCGCTCTCTTTGCAGCGAACATCGCAACTGTCGGATTTGACTTTAATCTTGAGTGCTTTGTAACCATTCCGCCTGAAATTCTAGAGATGGTATTTCCCGCCAGGTCAGTAATATGTATCATGGTGTTGTTTGACGAGCTTTTGATGTAAGCAATTCCAATTTTTTCATCTTTCTTTTCTTTTCTCTCTTCCTTCTGCGTGATTTCCTTCAGGTCCACTTCCTCGATTTGCACTTCAGGCATCGGCTCTTCTTTCTTCTCTGTCATTTTTTCTTCCTCGCTCATTCCATCCCCTCCTTTTTAGCAATCGCATCCACTACTTCTCCAAACTCTTTTGGGTTCAACTGAAAATCAAAAACCTCTGGCACAACTTTTTCGGAGATCGAATATCTAAACGTGACCAAATGGCTGTCCCCAACTCTTCGCTCATCTTCAATTGACAAAAAACCATTGTTTATCATATCAAACAAATCGAGATATTCCCTTCCTTTTGGAGCTTCACAGTATTCTATATCAAAGAGTTTTCTCATCTTGCTCCTCCGCCGACTTTTTCTTCTTTCGAAACTGATTTAAAAATTGAGTTTAGGGTTCCAAGGATAGTTTCAAGCTCTCCTTTTTCAGGATAACTTACACTGATAGTTCCACTCTCCAATGCGCCATCGTATTCTAAAATTATTGTTTTTCCGCGCATATTGTAAACTCCCATTCTCACTCCATTTTTAAATTCACCATCAGTCATGAAATGAATTCCTCGATCTTCATAATATCTCTGATTATCTCTGATGCTTTCCATAATTTCCCGTGCTTCTGTTCCATCAATATATTTCTCTACTTTCATTCCGCAGCCTCCTGTATCTCTGCACTTTCAGTATTTTCAGCTTTCGTTGCTTTGGTTTTCTTAACCTTCTGTTTTAGCTCAATAGAATTCTCATCTTCAACTGGAACAATATAGCTCGGCGAGTTCATTACTTTGTTATTGATAATTATCTTTTTGTGAACAACCAACTGCCTTGCTTGTTTTGGCGTGTTTGCAATTTGTTTGTCGACAATTATCGTAGTCAGTCTCCTATCCATCAGGTTTTCTACTTTCAGGTCTAGTGCATCTGCAATACTTTTTACTTTTAGTCCAAGCGACTGAAGTTTCTTGAAAAATAATTCTTGCTCATCATTTGAGGCTCTCGCAAGCGACTTTGCTCTGTTCCTGTAATAGTCTACTTTTGCAATCATTTTCCAGATTTCGCGCTTGTTCTTCAATCCATATTTCTTAACCAGTTCGTCTTCTTCCTTGATTCTTCCCGCTTCAAAAGGCTTTCTCGGTCTTGAATATCTTTTCTTTTTTCTTATCATACTGCCTCCTCAATTTTCGCACTTATATCGTTTGAGCTTGATGAGTCATTAGCCGGCATTGCATAACTTCTATCCCTTGCCGGAAATTCAACCTTGCCTCTATACCTTTTAATCGTGGATGCCAAAGCCTCTTCAAATAATCTTTTCGCGCTTTTTGCTGTTTGATTTCCCGGAACAAAACAGTAGTCAACAAATAAAAAACCAAGCGGATCCAGTCGCTCTTTCATTATAGCAACCATCACTTCTTCCCTCCGGCAGGTTTAGCAGCAGGTTTTGGCTTTGCTGCTGCGGCTTTGTCAGCGCCCTTTCGAACTCCGACTGCAGTTCTGCCTTTAGTTCTGAAGTGCGACCTTGTTTTCTGCCCCCTTACTGGCTGTCCCATAGTATGTCGTATTCCTTTATAAGATCTTATTTTTTTCAATCTTCTAATGTCGAAATCTTTCCTGATATCTAACTCTGAGCCAACGTAATGTTTTGTTTCCCCAGTTTCAAAATCTTTTCTTCTGTTTTTCATAAAGTCTGGAATGTTCGAGTTCTTCAGAAATTCCTCAATTCTTTTCACGTCTTCTTTCGTCAGCTCAGCAACTTTCTTGTTTCTTGGAAATCCCAACTTGAGGCAAATTGCATTTGAAATCGCCCAAGATACTCCCTTGATTCTTGTCAGCCCTACATACAAGTTTTTAGATCCAAATAAGTCGTAATTAGAAACTCTTACAAGAACTTCCTCTCTCAAGTCTTCCTGCGGTCTGCCCTTCGCGACTTTCTTCTCTTCTGTCTTTTCTTTCTTGGAGTCTTGTTTCTTCTCTTCAGTTTTTGTTTTTTGTTCTGCCGCCATTTATTTACAATCCTCTATTATGCTAAATTCTCTACTCATTTCTTGAACTTGTCCAATTAAGGTTCCGCCTTCCAAAGTCTGACCTTGTGAATTTCTTCCATTCCTTGTTAAATCTCCTACTCCTGACATTTTATTTTCCCAAATTTTTTACTGAAATAACTCTCTGACCAAAATCATAGCCATCAGCAATTAGAACCCCTCCGATAATTTGAAAACGAAATGAGACAGAATTATCTTCCATTCCTTCATAAGGATTTTTTCTAGATAAAGAGACCGTTCTAAATGGGACTTCATATCTTACTTCTAATATTTCACTTGGCAATTCTAAATTTATTTTTGTCATTTTTTTATCTCACAAACAGATTGAATCTCTGTCTTACTGTTAATTCCTCCATTATTCGCTTCTCAATCGCTTTCCTGGGGTCAGGAATGCTTTTGATTCTATTCTTTATGTCATCAAAAGATTCAAATGCTTTTTCTTCGCGTGCCTTGATGAGTTCTTCGGTGTGTTTTTTTCCGAAGCCCGGCAGAAGTTCGAGTTGATGAAGTCGCGTGTTCATAGGTTGCGCCTTATTGAAAAATTCAATGAATTCTTTCTGACGCTCCTCAACCACGCCCTCGACGAACTCAAGCAGTTGGATCTTTGCAGTCTCTGTAAGCTTCTCTCGTGGGAGCCTACCTTTAATGAAGTATATCTTATCTCTTTTCTCTGGGCCTATATAAACTTTTTCCTTTGCCTCCAAAGTCATTCCGCGCCGCGGAATCAACTCCAACAACGAGAGAGTCTTAACTCCAATGGCTTGAGCTACAGGCGACCCTCTTTGCTCCATTGGATAGCCATAAGGCAGATAATCCAGGATTATCGCGTGTTCTTCTTTCTCTGTCATTCTGGACCTCTCGTCGTCTCACTCTTAATGAAACGCCCCACACGCCGCAATAAATTGGAAACTCTTTCAATGTCTATTAGATTATTCTCTGTTGAACTTCCGGAAAAAAATTCTTGAATTGGGATTCCCCCACTTTCACAAATTCCATGCAAATGTTCTGCATCGGCCAAAGTTTCAAGTGAATAATGGGTCAGAGGCATATCGTAAAAAATAGCTACAAATGGCGATGAGTATCTTATTGTGGTTTGACCCAAATTTTTTATATCATTCATCGCGTCGCTAGCAGTTCTATAAAGTTTTGCACGAACTCCTGCGCAAGTTATTTCAAGCTTGTGCACATCGTAACCGAAACCTCTCTTTCTTAGAGTGGCAATAATCTCTTCTGATGATACTGGTTCTGAATTCAATTTCTCTGTCATTCTTTCCTCAATGCAAACCCTGCAACTCCATTTTGTCCATGATTATGAGTTTGGCTTACAAAATAACCTTTTTTACTTCGCCTTAGCAAAATAAAATAATTAACTCGATCATCGCCAAAAGGTCCGAAATTGGAATCAATAAAAGTCCTGGTTTTGAGATTTCCAACTCTAGATTTTCCTTCTAAAGCTGTTCGTGATTCTAAAATTTGAGTCATAGTTAATATTTTGCAACAACATTGATTATTGCATTTGCCTCCTCATCAGTCAAGCTTGTATCAACAAAAATTTTCCTCACGTCTTCAATTGTCGAAGGCATGAAGTCAGCAATCTTTACTGCGTTATCCGGCTTTATCTTTATGTTTCCCATCTCGTTAATTTCCTCGACGAGTTTTAACGCCTTGTCTTTGGAAAGTTTAGTGAAAGTTTTCAAGTACATTTTCAGGTCATCCTTGTTTTCCATCTCGTCAACGATGGATTTCACTTCAGCCATTGTAACCGGCGTTTTCTCGTGTATCATTTCTTCGCCCCCATAATCTTATTCAAATGAATCGGCTTAATAGCGTATCTCTTCGGCTTGTTATAGTCAAAAATCTCAACAACATATGCTGCGCCTCGCTTTTCAACAACCTTTCCTGTTCTCCCTTGCAGCCGTATCGGCAAACCGAAAATCACGCTGAGTTCTTTCTTTACGGCAACTGAATCCCCGGGTGAAAATTTCTGGAAGTATCTGGTAAATGATATTTTTCCCTTGGCTCTAGGCTTCTTGTGCTTTAACATTGTTTTTAATGCAAGAAATAGTTTAAAAACGTTTGGGAAGCAAAATCTTCCAGCCCTTAGTTAAGGTTTAACTCTTCTCTCTGAATCCGCTTTGTATTCTTGTTCAGACGCTCTCTCTAATTGAACAACTTGTTGAGCAGAATTTCGATAAACCCTCAGATAAGAATCATTTCCGATTCCATCGGGTAATTTATCAGCCATAACTGGAATTTCTTCTTTACTTGGGTCATCCAAAACTAAAACGCAAACTCCATTGTCTCTGTGAGTTTCTAAAACTCTTGAAACCGAATTTTCACATCCTTCTGTTGGTCGATTATCAAACAAATCGCTTCTGCCAAAAACTTTAGGATTATCACCTGGTAGTGCTCTTCTAGTTCGAGTTGTTCCATCACTCCTAGCATAAAGAGGTCTTATATTGGGCAGGTAATTTCTATTCACCATTTTATTTAAAATTCACTGAACTATTTAAACCTTTCGTTTTGCAACTACTTTAGAGTTACATTAAAATATACTATTGAAAATAAGCCAAACAAATTCCCTCCCTTTTCACACCAACACTTAGTAAACTTAGTTTAAATTAATTTCTGTAAAGAATTATCTCACCTGAGACTTGTTGTAAGAATCGTATCGGATTTCTTCTTCAGGAGTTTTTTCCAATTGTTTCATAGCATCAGTTGCAAAAGAAGACATTTTTTTAACGTTCTGGTTTGCAGTTTTTGTTTTCGGGTCAACAGTCACAGATCCTTGGTACAAGTCACCTGCATCCTTAGCACCCTCCATGCTTGAAACGATCGCATTGAACATTTTCTCGCCCCAGACTCCAATTCCACAGCGTCGGCAGACGTCAACGACTGATGTGTCAGGAATTTCAGTTTTGCAGTATACACATTTTCCCATTTTCTTTTTTATTTGATTTTGTATCCCCTTCAGTATTTAAAGTTATGTGTAAGCTTTTTAATAATTTAACTCGCCTAAACCATTATAAACAAAATGTGCAACTTTTCTCAATGTCAGTAATAAATGAAGTCCTAACAGTTTGGCGAAGAGTTTTCTTCAATGGCAGGCATATTATTATAGCAATTTTTTCAGCTTTCTTTTTTTATTTTCTCAATGGTTTTTTGTTTAACATAAAAAATGGAGTAAACACTTACGCAACTTTAGGAATAGACGGTTCAGCAAAGTTTCTTTTTTTTTCATCTCTTTTTTTAGCTAATCAGGTAAATAAAATAAACGCAATTGGCATTGTTGCCTTAAGCTTGCTTTTTGGAATTTTAATATCTTTATTGTTTTTTAGATTTTTCAGGATTGACAGGTCAGAACGTAAAAAAGTCGGCTTTCTCGGAACTATTGGAATATTTCTGGGCTTTGCCGCGCCAACCTGTGTAGCATGCGGAATTGGTTTTCTAAGTTTTCTGGGGCTTTCTTCAGCCCTTGTAGTTTTGCCTTTTAATGGAAATGAAGTTGTTTTCGTTTCTATATTCCTGGTTTCGCTCTCAATTTTTTCTCTTTCCCGAAAGCTTTATAATCCTGTATGCAGGTTAAATTCAATGGCAAAAAAGCTGAAAGGAGGTAATTAAATGGAAGAAAATACAGGAACAATCACAATAAAGAAGGAATCATTATGGAAATATTCCACATTCGTTCTTGCAGCTCTAGTCATTGTCTTGGCTTTTGTGGCCTTCGGCAATAAAGAAAATTCAGGCTCACCAAGCGGGGCAGTTGTGGGGAACACAGAAATTCCATCCCAGGTAGTTCCAGGAGAGAGAGCCAAAGTCGAGATTGGAAAATCACCGGTTTTAGGTGATAAAAACGCAAAAGTCACGATTATCGAATTTTCAGATTATGAATGTCCTTTCTGCGGAAGACATTATCAGCAGACTTATCCCCAAATCAAGAAGAATTATATCGATACAGGAAAGGTAAAAATGTCATTCAAAGATTTTCCACTGAGTTTTCATCAGTCAGCGCAAAAAGCTGCTGAAGCAGCGCGATGTGCGGGAGACCAAGGAAAATATTGGGAAATGCATGATAAGTTGTACTCCAATCAAGAATCTCTGGGCGTTGATAACTACTAGCTCTGGGCTAAAGAGTTAGGTTTGAAAACTTCAGACTTTAACAAATGCCTCGATTCTGGAAAAAATGCGGAAGCAGTACAAGAGGACTTTAAATATGGTTCTAGTGTTGGAGTTTCAGGCACACCAGGATTTTTCATCAATGGGAGGCAAATTAGCGGCGCATGCCCATATACTGTTTTTCAACAGGCTTTTGATGCGGAACTTCAAGGAAAAGATTGGACTGCAGAAAGTTGTCAGTTCAAACTAGCTTAAATTTATTTATTTTTTTATTTTTATTTTAATCTGTGTTATCCGAAAAATAGTTCTCAAGGACAATAATAACGAATTCATGAAATTC
>CAYZNI010000025.1:0-13917 GCA_964479755.1 Candidatus Woesearchaeota archaeon | reverse complement strand
GAGTTTTTAGTTTTTCCCAGCCGCAGCAAGCTGCGGGGTATAACGATTAAATAAACCAAAAAATGTCTTAAATAAGAAACCACTCAATCTTAATACATGTTAATGAAAAAATATCAGAAAAAGCCGCAGAAATAGCGGAAAAAGATGATTTAGGTGCGATTGGCTCGCTAATTTACGCTACTGCTTTGCTAAAAAACCTTCAATTCATAACCCTGGACAACAACTTCAGAAATCAAGAAAACGCAAAAGTTTTCTATAAGGACTAATTACCACTCAACTTTCTTTATTGGAACTTTGTTGTAAATTATTTCTTCAAGTTCGTAAAACTCAAGCGTAGTCTCAACCTGATCACTAAAATACCTTAGCTGATATTCCTTGTCAGTTTTAGAATCAAAGCACTCAATCGTCATTTCTTTAGTAGTGCTGTGATCAATTAAAACATAATGTGAATCAACTTCCAAATTCAAGCTGTCAACCTTGATCTTGTCGCCTTTCTTGATTTGCGCAATCGGCTTAGAAGCCTTAATCTTCACAGGTTCTTTCTCCGATAAATCAACGCCCTGGGATTTCTCAATTTCCTCAATCTCCTCCTCTGCCTTCATCAAGCTCTTCTCAAGATTCTTGGCAACAGCTTCACTTTTAGAAATCTTCCTTGGTTTTGACTTGCCGTACTCAACATCTTCATCGTCGCCAAATGCATCGCTCAATGACATTCCGCCTTCGCCATCCGCACTCTTCGAGGACCTCTTTTCAGCCTTCACAATTTTTTTAGCCGTTTTTTTAGCCATTACAATTCTAGATAATTAGCGTTTTTAATTCTTTTGCCAATAACTTACCACTTCCTCTTCTCAGAAATTAAAAAATCTCCTTTTCTTTCTTGAGCATTTTCAAATACTCTTTCTCTAAAGTCAGAATCAGCACTCTCACCCGAACCTTCCTCCCTGAAACCGCCTGCCTTTTTTTCAGTTATTTTCTCATGAGTTTTAACTTTGTTTAAAGTCGCGCCAAATTCTTTCATAATTCTTTGTGCATCTTTCTTTATTTTTTCTTTTTCAGTTTCGTTCATGACTTATTCAATTTCTAAGAATTAATAAAGTTAATTATCTAATCAAGCTCTACAATCTTGTAACCGCAAACACCTAAATTGTAAACTTCAGATTTTCCAACTTTTTTAGTGCCTTCTCCTTCATGTATATGGCCGCAAAAAGAGTATTTTGGTTGAAACTTTTCAATATATTTTAGAATTGTCTCACTTCCGGCATTTTTTCCCCTCCAATGCTTCGGTGCTAAAGGTCCAACTTTATCCAAAATCCTATAAGGCGGTTGATGATGAACCAAAACATCAACCTCTCCAAACCACTTTAAAACTTTTCTTATCTTCTCAGTTTGCTTTCGAGCAAGTTTAATTTTCTCCTTATAATTAGAAGGTTTAAATTCCCTCACCCAGTTAACATCAATAAAGTATTCAACGCCCCCGATCCTTACTCCATTAAAATTGACCACTCTATTATTAATAATTTTTACGTTTTTCATTTTTCTTACAGCATATGGGATCCAGTGGTTTTTTGTTTTCTTTGTCGGTCGTTCTCCGCCAAAAGGCTCAATATTTCCAGAAATAAAATAAACTGGAGCAAATTTTCTGCAATAATTTAGGACGCTAATAGAAGAATAGAAAATCTCGTCCCTCATTTTCTTCTCTATTTCAGGCGTTTCCTTAATCTCTGGCAAACCTTTCTTTCGCCTCTCAACATTTTCAAAAGCAATTTTTCGCGCCAAATCTGCATTTCCTAAATCTCCCGTTAACAAAATTAAGTCAACTCCTTTTTTTGGAATCTTCCTTAGCTTTGCAACATTTCCATGCGGATCACCGATTGCCAAAATTCTCATATTAATTTCCTGTTGGATATCTCCTGTCCTTTAATAAATTTTTCAAACAAACCAAATGAAAAAATGTTTTTTGTTCTCGTCTGCACTTTTCACAGCCATTTTCATAAACCAAAGTCACAAAGCAATCGACAGGCACACTCTTGTCCCAACAGGAGCTGTAACAACACGTTCCGCAAGATGAACTAAGAATTTTAACTTCCGGATTCACTTTACAACCTGCGTTATACAAGCCAATTACGGCTCTCTTAATCACTGATAGATGTTCTGAATATCGGGCTCCAATCTCTAGCATCTTTCAATTTTATCTTTAAACTTGAAATAGAAATAAATTCTAAATGCATCCCCGTTTCTATTGTCCAAAAAATCCCTGGCCAATTCAGAATTATTCGGATCTCTTTTCAAACGGAAATTCATAAGTTTTTTTTCGTGTTCAATCCACTTCAACTCTTCAAGATGAAAATCGAGCTTATAATCATCCTTAACTCTGTAACGCCTCTGATATTTTTTCGCCAAATCTGGTTTTTTTTTAAGAAATAATCTCGCTCTTGCAATAAGATAATAATCAATCGGTTCGTCTATTCCCTCTGTTCCGTCAATCGCCACAATCTCTGCATCACTCAGTCTGCTTATAAAATCAAGCTGTCTCTTGCTCAATCTTTCTTTGAGAATTCCGGCTCTATTCTCAGATGTTATTCTTTCAAGTGCTGCTTCCATTTTTATTTGGGCTTGAAGGAAATCCAGTCACGAAAGCCATTTTTAATTTGAGCATTTCTACAGTTTTAAAGATTTCTAACAATTCTTCTTTTCTCAAATTTAACTTTTCAACAAATCCTCCCCCACTTAAAAAATCAATAAGATTCCCAACTCCTGCTAAAAAAATTTTCTCATATACTCTTCTGCAACCCTGGCAGGATATTTCACATTCGCCTGGCTTGACTATCCTTGCGCCATTTCTCCCCCCAATGACATATGCGCATTCATCATCCAACTTATCCGCAGAAGGCCTCTCCAAAAAGTTTAAGCGCGTAAGACCTCTATCAAACCTTACCAAATTTTCATAGATTCTCCTTCCTAAATCTTGAGGCTCAACATAAGAGTGAAAATCTCCGACATTTAAATGCGAAAAACCAGGTCGCTTTGTTAAAAGCCCTCTATAGGCAGGCGTTGCCATAATTATCATTCCTTTGTATCCAGATTCATAAGACCTCAGTAAATTGTATCTTACCATAAAAATCAGCTAAAAATATTGTTTATAAGCTTTTCTGAAATCACTAAGGAGCAAACCTTGTCATCGTCCTTGGAAAAGCAATAGCGTCTTTAATTGTCTCAAGTCCGCAAATCCAGGCTAATACTCGTTCAACGCCCATCCCATATCCTCCGTGTGGAACAGAACCGTATCTTCTGGTGTCAAAATAAAAATCATACTCTTCTGGTTTTTCTCCTTGTGCCTTCAAGTTTTTCTTTAATTTATCAATGCTTTCTTCTCTTTGTGAACCGCCTATAAGCTCGCCGTATCCTTCTGGTGCAATCATGTCAAATCCTAAAACGGTTTTTGGATTGTCAGGAGATTCTTTCATGTAAAAAGCCTTGACGACTTTCGGATACCTAGTCACAATTATTGGCGTGTCATACAGCTCCGACAATTTATCTTCTTCAATCGTCCTTAAATCCTTGCCCCACTCAATTTTCATTCCCTGTTTTTCCAGAATCTTCAACGCATCATCATATGTCATCCTCGGAAATCTCTTTTCCAGAATCGGCTTTAATTTCTCAACATTTCTCTCCAATATTTTCAGCTCTTCCTGATTTTTGTCCAAAACTTTTTTAACTACACATTTTATCATTTCCTCTGCATCATCTTGCAGGTATTCAAAATCTCCCCATGCAGCTTCCATTTCAGCGTGCCAGTATTCTGTCAAATGCCTGGATGTTTTTGATTTCTCAGCCCTGAACGAAGGCTGAATTGTAAATATTTTTTCCAAGGCAAAAATTCCAGGCTCTGCATGCAACTGCCAGGTCTGAGCCAAATAAAGAGGCTTTCCAAAATAATCAACTTTGAACAGAGTCGCTCCGCCTTCGCACTGCAATCCCAGCAATGAAGGCGAGTGATACTCATAAAATCCTTTTTTCCTCCAATGTTCCCGCATTGCCTCAAGAACGCTATCTCGTATCTTCATCATAGCAGTCATTTTCCTGCTTCTAAGCCACAAATGCCTTCTGTCTCCCAAAAGTTCTTCATTCAAATCTTTATTTATCGGAAACTCATCGCTCAGCCCTACAATTTTAACTTTTTCAGCTTTAATCTCAAATCCTGTTGGTGCTCTCTTGTCCTCTTTTATCTCTCCAATAACTTCCAAAGACGCCTCAATCTGCAATTTGTCAATCTCATCCCACTGCTTTTCAAAATCTTCTTTTGACAAAACGCATTGAATAATATTGCTAGAGTCCCTTAAAACTATGAATTTTAATTTATTCGAGCCTCGCTCTCTGTAAACCCAGCCACGAACCGCGACCTTGCCAGCGCCTCTTTTCATCGCTTCCTGAATGCTGATGAACTCTTCTGTCATTTTTTCTTTTTCTCTTTTGTTTTAGCCAAATCAACTTTAATATGTGTCTCTTTCAACTGCGTATCTGATATATTTGAGGGTGCATCCATCATAACATCTATCGCAGCCTTGTTTTTCGGAAAAGCAATTACATCCCTGATTGAATCAGAATTTGTCATAAGTTGGACAATTCTGTCAATTCCAAAAGCAATTCCGCCATGAGGCGGTGCTCCATAAGACAATGCGTCAAGCAAAAATCCAAATTTCTCTCGAGCTTCTTTCTCTCCGATTCCCAAAACCCCAAACACTTTACTCTGCAATTCATGATTATGAATTCTAATAGATCCGCCTCCAATTTCCGAGCCATTCAACACTAAATCATAAGCCTTCGCCTTTATCTTATCCGGATGCTTCCAGTCAGGATTATTTTCAGGCGACGTAAAAGGATGATGAACTGCATAATACCTCTTATCCTCTTTGTTATACTGGAACGAAGGAAAATCCAGCACCCAGACAAACGCAAATTTCTCGCCTTGTTTTCTAATATCAGGATTATCTCTCCCGTATTTTTTCATAGCTTCATCATAAGAAATTCTCGGAAACGGAGTCTTTAATTCAACATTTAAAACTTTCTTCCAGACATACTTCCAAAGCCCCTCCATATAAGAAATTATATCTTCCACATCAATAAATGACATTTCAATATCAAGTTGCGTAAACTCTGGCTGCCTGTCCGCCCTCAAGTCCTCATCTCTAAAGCACCTTGCAATTTGATAGTATCTATCAAACCCAGCAACTTGCGATAGCTGTTTAAAAATCTGAGGCGACTGCGGCAATGCGTAAAATTTTCCAGGATTAACTCTAGAAGGCACAATATAATCTCTGGCGCCCTCAGGGGTAGATTTTGCTAAAATCGGTGTTTCAAAATGCACATAGTCGTGTTCGTCCATATAATCCATTATTGCTTTCAAAAGCTTGCTTCGTAAAATCAGCTTATCTTGAAGTTTAGGATTTCTCAAATCTAAAAATCTAAACTTCAAACGTAAATCTTCTCCCACATTACTATCATTAAACTCAAACGGAAGGGGAGGGCTCATATTAAAAACCTCAATTTTCTCCGCCAAAACCTCAACCTCTCCAGTAGAAAGCTCTTTATTCTCAGTCCCCTCTTTTCGAGGTTTAACCTCTCCCTCAACTCCAACGCAGTATTCTGGCTTTAACTCGTTTTTATCCTTTATTACAATCTGAATTTTTCCATATCTGTCTCTTAAGTCAACAAACGTAAGTTTTCCATGAGCTCTCACTGTATCCACCCAGCCGCATAACTTGACCTTCTTGCCAACTTCACCTTTTCCAAGTTCTCCGCAAGTGTGTGTTCTCAACATTCCAAAGAAAAAGTTAATGGGTTTTTAATTGTTTTTGTTTCCCAATCAACTCATCTTAACAACAATCTTTATAATCCCTGCATAAATAGAATTCTAATGAATAACGCAGAAATTGCAGCTCACGGACATTACGCACCAGAAAAAATTTTAGACAACAATTTTTTTGTTAATAGCCCAAATAACCCATACAAAGTATACTTAGGAAAAGACGGCTCAGGCAATCCTATTTTCAAGCCAGAATTAGTTTATCTTATAGAAGAAAAAATTCTTAAAAACACTGGGGGAATAAAACAAAGAAGACAAGTTGCTGATAAAGAAACTCTCGTTGATATGATTGAAAAAGCTTTTATCAACTCAAAATTTCCAGCAGAAGAATTAAGAGGGATAATCGTTGGAACAATTTCTGACGAAATTAAATTTCCTTCTGTTGCGTGCAGAGTCCAAGAAAGAATTGGTGCAAAAAATGTGCGAAACGCTGTAGACATTGGAGCAGCCTGTTCCGGCTTCACTCACGCTCTTGATTATGCTTATCTAAAAATAGAAAAAGGTGAAGGACCCTATCTTGTTATCGGTGCAGAAACGCTCACAAGATGCACAGATTACGAGGAACTAAACTGCGATCTTTTCGGAGACGGCTGCGGTTTAGTAGTTCTAGCCCCAACACAAGATAACTCAAAAGGAATTTTAGCAACCGAATTCGATAGTGACATTTCTGGAATTAATTTCATCTACCGCGACAAGCTGGGAAAGTTAAGAATGCCTCAAGGTCCCGAAGTCCTGAAAAAAGCAACTCGCGGTATGATTGACATCGCCCATAGATTGTTAGAAAAAACAAATTGCAGAAAAGAAGAAGTAAAACTTTACATTCCGCATCAATTCAATGGAAACGGCCTGAACATAATAGAAAAAAAAATCGACCCAAGAGAAGGCATTCTTTACAGGAATATAGAAAACTACGGCAATATGTCTGCTGCAACAGTTCCTCTCGCTCTCTCTCAAGCACTTGAATACAAAGTAATTTCCAAAGGAGATTTAATTGTTCTCGTTGATATTGGCGCAGGATTGGCTTTGGGTGGATCCTTGATTAGAATTTAGTTCCCAGCAATCCTATTTAAAATTTCCATCGCTTTCTTAGCATCCAATTTACCTTTAAACTTTGCCATCACCAATCCCATATATGCATTCGGTCTCAATCCAGGTTTCTCGCGGACAATTTTAGCAATTTCCTCTTCAAGTTCATCATGAGAAATTTTGTCCACATTTAAAGCGCCCTCCAAACTTTCCCCGCCAACTATCTTCTCCATAACGCTCTTCACATCTGAAACCTCAATTTTTTTATTACGAACTGTTCCCAATATCTTCTCAAGTACAGCCTCACTCAACATATCTTTTACCTGCTCATCAGTTTTTTTGCTCTTTGTAGCAAACTCACTCCTCCAAATTGTTATCATCTTAGCAACCAAGTTTGAATCTTCATCATAAACCTTGGACAAAATTTCAAATTCCTCCAAATTTTCAATCACAAGTGGAATTAACTCATCAGAAACGCCTTTTTTGCTCAACTCAGACTTAATATCAGCTCTCAACTTTGGAAGTTTTTTCTTTATCTCATTAATTTTCTCTCTGGAAATTTTTAGCAGCGGCAAGTCAGTTTCTGGATACATCCTGTCTCTTCCAGGCAATGGACGCAGATATTTCGTGGTCCCATCTTCTTCTGAATTCCTGACTTCTCCGGAAGTTTTTTTCTTGTCAATCTCATCTAATTGCCGCTCAACTTCAAGTTCAACTGTTTTTATCATTATTTTCGGCTCCTGAAAGCCTTTGATTTCAACTTTATCATGCCCTTTGATAGAAATATTCAAGTCCTGCCTTATCGTTCCAATACCTCTCTTGACTTTGCACGCTCTCAGTATCTCGCCCAACTTTAAAGCGCACTCCCTTATTTGTTCCGGCGTTTTCAAATCAGGCGCTGTCGCAATTTCCACAAGCGGAATCCCAAGTCTGTCTAATCGATAAACTGCCTTCTTCTCATCTCTTGAAACCTCTCGGGCAGAATCTTCTTCCAAACAAATCGACTCAATTCCAACTTTTCCAAAAGAACATTCAACAAATCCATTTCTTGCCAATAACAAAGTTCTCTGAAATCCAGAAGTATTTGAACCATTTATTACTGTCTTTCTCATTATCTGCGTAGTCTGAAATACCTCGCATCTCAACAACTCTGCAATCTTCAGCGCTTCATCCAGCGCCTCAGCATCAATTTCCTGCGGCGGTGACTCATCCAATTCAACTAAAGAAATCGTATCATTATACCCTTCATAAATAAATTCTCTTTTCAAGGCAGCCTCATACTCAACAGCAGTGTCAACCTCTCCGGTTTCGCCAGCAACTTTGTGCAGTCTTCGTTTAATTGTGTAATGCGGTAGGTCTTTTCGGAGATAACTCGGCGTCCTGGAAAATAATTTTCCAGTGTCAAGCTGCTGATGAATTTCCAGCCCTGCCTTTAGGCCAATTTTCACATAATCCATTTTTTCTCAACGCGCCCAGTGTTTATAACTTTTTTCAATTATCTGAATAACCCATTCTTTTTCTGCTCCAACTCGTCCCCGCTTTAACATCGCTCGGCTTTCCAGACTCGATCAGGAAATACCCTGTAAGTCCCAATGCCACTCAAAAGCCGACCTCAACAGCTGGCCAAAACTGGCTCGGAAGATAGTCAGAAACTCCATTAATCACTCCTTCATTATATTTCACTGAAGAAAAATCCATCTGCGAATTTGCGTAAGTTCTCTCCCTGACTTTTTGCTCTGCTCGGACAGCAGAAAAAATTCCCAACGCCAGAAATAAACACCAGGACTGAAACCGCCAAACATCCAACACCTTAACTCTATTTTTTCTCATTTCCAAAATAAAAATATTCCATTTTTAATTATAATTATCGTGCCTCATAACCATCAAAAGTCTGAATCTCCATTTCCCCTAATTCTAATCTCTTGATTTTCCTCAGTTTGAGGCTCAATCTTTACAATCTTCACCGGCTCTTTCTGCGTTCCCGCTCTGAGCAGCGCATACCCAATTCCAGCTAACGCTCCTGCGCAAGCCAACTCGAAGTTAGCTTCTTTTTTTTCCGGCTCAAACTCTCTCTCAAAATACTCTCTAAGTCTCTCCTCGCGCCTCCGAACAACCAAATAGGTCGGCGACAATGAATTATGGTTCTCAGAATAAACTTTTTCCCGCATAATTTGCATAGAACTTGAAATTTTTGTCCAGTCATAAATACCCCTCGCTGCTAAAGGAAGCGCCCCACTAAAAGAAAGCACTCCCGCCACAATCATTGCAAGTTTTCTCATAGCCGCAATATAAAACCAGATTATTTAAAATTTATGAAGATTCAAGCTATGCAGCATTAAATCTAGTCAAATATTCTCTCACCAAATCTAAATTAAGTTCATCATCAATTCTCACTCCGCTTTCAGTATCGATGCTGAATCTATCTCTAAAAAAACCTCTCAAGGTTCTAGTCACCTCAGCTACATTCATCGGCTTCACGCCTCCTGCATAAACGAGGCCTAAATCTCTAAGCTCGGGTCTGGCAATAACCGCCTTTCCAAGTCTGACAGCCAGGCTTTTTTCATTCAAATCCAAATCTAAGTTAGTCCCATGACTTGGATCAAACATCACATAATCAATAAAATTTTTCCTTTGCCAAACTTGCTCAATTAATGGTTCTATTTGGCCGCTTGAAACATCCTCAACGCCCTCTCCCTTCCATACTGCATAGCCTCCTTTCGAAGATTTTTTGTCTGAAACTGCAACCTTAAAAATTATCCTAAATCCAAGGTCCTTCACTCTAGCCAAAATGTCAACCGAAGTAGGTAAAGTATTAAGCTGAACTATAGTTTTAAGAGGGTCTACACCAAGCCCAATAATGCTCTCTAAGTCCCCCAAAATTGTCGCATTGTCCTTAGTATAGTAATGAACTGCTGCCGTAAATCCGTATTCGCTGGTCGCCTCGCTAAGCTCTCCAAATTTTTCAAAAATTGGCTGCCTAACATTTCGAGTTCCGCGATTAATGCTATTGTTCGAAAATTGATAGCCAATAACCAACGAGAAATTAAATCCCTCCTCTAAATAAATTACACCAATATTGTCTAGTTGACGCATTTCTGTAACTCCGCTTATCGATACAAAACTCTCCGGCATAATCATCATTCATACTAGCCCTTTTTAAAGAAATATATTCTTAATTACAAATAATAAAAAAGAAAAGAAATTTTCTAATCAAGTCAAGTGATAATTTCACTCAAACTCAAATTCCATTTCGAACTCTGCCTCGTTATACTCGTCATCTCTTTCCGGCATTCTAGCTGCTGCTTTCTTTCTGCAATTCCAGCAATGTGATTGCTGTTTCAGCAATCTCCCGAAACGCTTTTCAAAAGAGACAAACGTTTGTCCCTCGCTCACGTTTCGCAGCTGTTCTTGCGCTTGCAAGTCATACCAAAGGTCGAACACCGCGCCGCACTCCTTGCATTTAACTGGCAGGATACATCTCTCTTCGTGCACCATTCCCAAACTAAATACATTTTATTTTTATATTATTATTCACTTGAAAAATATTTTTACACAACAATTTATTTTATATAGCAAATACCTTTAAAGTTACATAATGTAATTTAAAAGAAACAAACCAAAAATTTTTAAACCATCTCTCTCCAAAAGGACAAAAACAACACTATTTTTTCCCTAAACTTCCTATTAATTTAGTTAACCGCCTTTTTAATAACTATATCACCCTAGATATAGTATAAAAATCCCATATATACTAAAATTATTTCAGCCCCTAACAAAATTTTACCGACGGGATTGGTAATTTACCGACGGAAAATCAGCAGCTAATAATAATAAATAATCCCAAAAATAAAAACCACAACTAATAAAAAAGAAATTCCAAACCCGATTTTGACATTTAAAATATCATCTCTCTTTTTCATCATAAAAAATAACTTTTCAAACTTTTAAATCTTCTCATCCCGTGATTTCCGCGATATTCTTCTTTCAACTTCAGCAAGTACTCCCTGCTTCAAGCCGGGAAAAATTTTCCCGATTTCTTCCTTGACCCCCTCAAAATCCCATTTCGGAGTTTCCCCCCTTACCCTGGTGCACCTTTTGTCCTCAAGAAGGTCCAAATTAACAGAAAAAATGCAAGGTGCATAATCTTGCAGTACAACCAATCTAGTTCCAGGCCAATAAATTTTGTACTCCTCAAGGAATTTAATTTTATATTCTGGTTTTTTGCTAATCGCATTTATGAAACTTGATCTAAATTTGACCTCGACAAAAAAGTTCTCATCAGTTTTGCTGTTAATAACCACATAGTCAGGCATTGACTTTATCTTTCTAGTTGTAGAATTTATTCTATTCCTCACAGCCTGCCTCAATTCTTGTATATGGTTTTCAATTCCAAACCTGTAGCACTCCCAATCTTGTAATGAGCCTATCAGGTATTCAAAAATATTTTCTGCTTCATTCCCTGCAAGTTTCCTTTCATGCCACTCTCTTTCCATAGCAATCACGCTCTTTGCACAAAACCCTTCTTCGGCCTGAAAATATATCCTGCCTTTTCAAGTTGTTCAAGAGACTCTTCTAGTTCAACATCGCTGACTTTACCTTGAACAGCCTTTTGCAATTCCTCAAGCGGAATTAACTTTCCCAAACGCGATTCCAAATTGTGCAATATCTCCTTAACGGACATTATCTTTCCTCTTTTAGAAGCCGTAATTCCAGTAGTCATTTTGTCAACGTCAAAGCTCTTCGTTTCCTCGTCATAACCAACTTGCATCAAAGATATTTTCAAGAGGTCAATTGCAACTTTCGCATCATCTCTAGTAACTTCACTGCTCAATCTCATTTTTGCATGTGCCTCACTCAATCTTATTATTCCCTCTAGCTGTCTGGCAGTAATAGGAATCGGCTTTATCTCCGAGTCTGCCCTGGAAGGCTGACTTCTAAGCCGAATGTAAAACTCCTTAATCTCATCAACTGCGCCCTCTGTAAGTCGGGGCCTCATTTTCTGTCTAGCATAAGCTACGTACTTTCTCAAAAGTTTCTGCTCAATCACATCGCGAACTACGCCTTGCTTATGTTCCTCCAATACGTGCGTCGCAATCGCCTCGTCCTGTTTCTTGTTTGGCAAATCTCGAATTACAAATATCACATCAAATCTCGAAAGCAACGCGGGCGAAATATCAATCTGCTGGGGAATCGGAGTATACGGATCAAACCTCCCAAGTTTCGGGTTTCCCGCAGCAAGAACAGTGGTCTCAGCGCGAAGGGTTGCCTGAATGTTTGCCTTCGCTATCGTCACAGATTGTTGCTCCATCGCCTCATGCATTGTAGATCTGTCATGCTCATCCATTTTTTCAATTTCATCAATGCAGACCACTCCCTTATTAGACAATACCATTGCACCTGCTTCCAGACTCCATCCCTTCAAAAACTCGTCTTTGACAACAGCAGCAGTCAGTCCGGCAGCGGTTGCAGCTTTTCCGGAAACATATCTTCCCTTAGGGGCAATTGAAGATGCTGTTTTCAGTAGTACAGATTTAGCAACTCCTGGATCACCAACAAGCAATACGTGAATATCTCCTCTTGTCGAGCCCCCGTCAGATTTTATTTTTTTAATTCCTCCAAACAATTGCAGCAACACCGCTTTTTTTATATCATCAAACCCATAAATGCTAGGCGCCACGCTCTGCGAAAGTCTGTTAAATAAGTAAGGGTCTACAGCCAGTTCTTTAATCTGCCTCTCATCTTCCTCATTCATTTCCAGCTCCTCAAAACTTTCATCTACAGGTATAGTATTATTCGCCTCGATTGCAATATCGAACCTTGTTGAAATCGCTCCTGTCTGCAATGGAACTGGAACTTCTTTTAAAACTCCAAAAATTTTCACTTTGCTTCCTGGAGTCGTCCTTTTCTCCATTTTCGGCTCCACAAGATCTTCTTTTAAGAACACATTTATACGGCGTGGCTGCTCCCCACCTTCAAGTGCATCAGGCGACTCTTCAATCACTATTCTCTGCGCATCAACCATCTCCTTGCTCAACAACTTGAAGTTTCCCTTCCATCCGCACGAGCACCTCGACGGCTCAGCAAATTTTCTTCCTACCTGCAGCACAGAAAGCAACGCCCCGCAGTTAGGGCACTCAAACTTCGCATTTACAACTTGCGGCCTGACATCACTTGCCTGTCGCACAATTCCCTCAATCCATAATAACTTATCAAGATGTTTAGCACGAATATCTCGAACATTAATATAACAGCTCTTCGGCAGTTCAAACAATCGTAGCCTTGGAGCTTTGATAATCCCGGACTCTTCAAGAGCTACTTCAATCAATGCGTTAGTCTCCTCCGGCTTTTCCAGAACCATTTCCGACAAATTAGGCGAATATCCTGCCAGGTCCATAAAATTAAGTCTGACTATGCTTTCCTCTTTCCTTATCGATTCCCCTAATTCTTTTTTGTACGAGTCAAAAAACGCCTTCGCCTCCTGTATCAGCTCATCGTTCTTTAGCTTCGTTCTTTGCTTCACCTCCAAGCCGTCCATAAAAAATCTAGAAACAATCCATTTATATTGTTTATTATAAATCAAAATTCTCTTTTTTCAAGGATTACTATTTCCAAATAACAAACTATTAATTTCTCTCTTCATAAATTCTGTTTAATTTTCTTCTCGCAACCTCGATTCTATTCATTCTTTCGACATATTCCGTTCTGTTTCCAGACAAAAGCCCCTCTAAGACATCCCTCGCAACCCTTCCGACCTGCACAGGCTCTTTCGCCATAACTTCATCTCTCAAGTAATTTCCTTTATCGTCTATCATAGATTTCAAACAAAATTTAGGTTTTTATAGGTTTCTATAAAAACTTTGTACACAAATGATAAGTTTTTAGTGCAACCTACTAAATTTTAGTTTGTGGTTCTTATAATTATGCGACATCCTCCTTGGGCTAAAGCCCAAGGCTTCCATGATGGACGTCTTGGTTTCTCACATAGTTCTTTGCAATCTCCAGCTTGATAAATCCAAGCGAAGCAGCAA
>CAYZNI010000024.1:0-14748 GCA_964479755.1 Candidatus Woesearchaeota archaeon | reverse complement strand
CTCCTCTGCTCCAAAAAATGACTTTGTTAGTTTTGGATCAGTTGATAAGCAATTATCAATTCTTTGTTTGAATACTTTAATCCATGAAGGAGTTATTTCATCCAGCTCTCTTGGGCTTATGTCCAGTTCCAACCAGAAATCTTGATCTATCATCTTATAAGCTCTCCTTTAAATGCTTTCTGCATCAAAGCATTAAATAGATTATCAATTTGCTCTTTTGATTTTTTCTGTTGCTCCTTTAACTGCTCAACTTCCTGCACTATTGATACGAATTTGTTCTGGAGATCTATTGGTGGAAGAGGGATTTTAATATCTCTAATCTCTTTCAACAATAAATTTTTTTGAGATGAGCCAAAAGAGAAATTTTGAAGTTTCTCAGTTGTTGTTTCTAAAAAATATTTGAGATAAACTGATGTTAAGATTTCTTTTTTATTTTTAATGACTGCGACACTTTTCTGAAATGTAGTTTTTTTTACTTTTTCTTTATTATTCATAATTGCTACCTTACCAATTGTGCCACTATTCGTGATTAGAACATCTCCTAGTTCCAGATTCAACCTCTTATTAACCTCAAAATAACCTTCCGATTTTATTTCCCTTGCTACTTCATAGTGGACTTCTCCTTCAAAAATATCTTTTGCGCTAATAAAGTAATATCCAGAATTTTCTTGATTTTCACAATCACCGTGTTTTCCATCTGTTATTTTATTAGTTACATCTTCAAGTTTCTTGATTTCAAATTTATCTTTTTCTTTTAAAAATATCTCATAAAAAAAGCTTTTTAAGAAATCTTTTGTTAAATCATCCGCATTTCTTCTCATTTCTTTTGCCTTTTCTGCATTTTCCAGGATCGATACAATTTTTTTCTGAGTTTGGATCGGCGGAAGTGCAATTTTAATATGCTGATACTTGGATAAATAATACCTCTTGTGAGAGACCGAATTTACCTGAATAGTTTGCATTAGCCAGAAAATATATTGTAAATCAATACCTTTATTTTTTGGAGTTAATATCTTCATAGCGCTTGATTTTACCTTAAACGGAAACGTAACAAACTTACTTGCTGTAGTAAAATCATCAAATATAATTGCTGGCAATTTAGTGTATATTCCTGATTTTTCGTTAGTATGCCCCAATAGGAAAGACTTGCCCGCCGTTAAAACAGGAGTTTTATATTCTTCGCTATACTCTTCACTACTTACAATATAATCTGTTGGTTGTTCATAATCTAAAACTTCCCCAAGTTCAACTTCCTTCCAACCTTCAGGTAATTTATTTCTCATTTTCTTTTAACTCCTAAAAATTTTATATCAAATCCGTTAAGCTCTAGTTTTTTAAACACTTTAAAACTTGCAAAATAGGGTTTGAAATTATCCCCACTAATAATAATTTTAATTACATAGCTGCCAAATGGAATATTATCCGCCATACCAATTGGAGTATTATGATAACTACTAAAAAAGATTTTTGTGGTGTTATCTGATCTCATATATAACAGATCAACAAACTCGCTTTCTCCTGGGCCTATGTTGAGCCTTTCAGCTTTAATAAAATCTCCAGTAGGATCTGGTCTGCTCGCCCATCTTAATGGAAAACCTTGTAAATCCATCTCTTTACTTTTATCATCTATAATTGAATAAATCTGACATCTGCAACCCTTTGCTGTTTCCTTCCCAGTATTTTCAATTTTAAACCTATCAAAAGCACTCATAACTGAACCATTGAGTATTATTGGAGCCCGAGTATATGGCTCTTTTTTGTGAAAGGTAATTGTTAATTTCGGTTTCAGAATATATGGAATTATAAAATCTTTAAATGCAGTAAAAATAATTGCAATAATCGATAATGATATTGGAATAATAAGGCCCCAATTTTCTAAAAACCATTTAGTAATTTCTAGATTCATCTTCTTCCACCACCCGTGAGACTCGATACAATCTGCCCTGCCAAGTCTCCAATAATTGTTCCAGGTAGAACTGCAATAAACCAGCTCATCAGTCTGTCAATGTTATTTACAACATCCTCAGGATTAAAAACTGCTGGAAGATAGGCGATAACTAATGAAGCAATAATGCTTATTGTTCCAAATCTTGTCCAGTATTCATAAGGATTAAAATCCCAGATTTTGCTTATAACATATCCTGCTAGTCCAAAGATTACTAAAAAAATTAGATTTGTTTCTAAGCTCATAGTCCTTTTCTCACTAATTTACTTGGGATTGGAACTCCGTTATTTTCCTTCTTGAGGTATGTGTTTCTTTCATCAACTGCTTTCTTGATCTCCTCAGACAACTGTGAAACATATTCTGGAGAAAGATCATCTTCAACATCAACTCGCAAACCATTATCAAGCATTACTCTCCAGCTGAAGTTGTCTTTGAACTTATTATACACAAATATGTTTTTTCCTGCAAGATTCATAGGAAGAGGATTTTTAATCTCATTCTTAATAAGTTCCTTTATCTGTGACGATGGAGTAATTCCTTTAGTATCACAATGAGTTTTAAAGTTAGTAAACTCTGATGGAGAAAGCTTTGCTGATACTGTCTTGGCATCGTATGCATCATCCCAGGTCTTCTTTGCCATGGGAAAATAGAGCTAAATTGGGTTTATAAAGATTGTTGTTTTTGTAAACTAAGGTTTACAAATTGCTATTTCATCTTAATCCTATTGCACTCAACAACAATCTTTTGCAATTCAGAGGTTTGAAATTTGTCGAGTGGCCTTTCATTTGACAATGGCGGAACTGTGAAATCCTTTAGATCTATACGCTTTGTCCGGGCAAATACTTTTTTTAATATTTGCAAGAACTTTATCTGTTCAGAGTTGTAATGCTGGCTCCTTCCAATAATATGAGCATCAAACTCTCTTTCAATTAATACTTGAGGATCATAATCTTGTTTTAGCCCGAGTATTTTCCTTAAGAATAGCAAGAAATCAATTTTTTGTATTCTCTGGACATTGTCTATAGTTATCTCTGGTCTGAGTTCTCTAAACTGCTCTTCAAGTTTAAATAGCTCTGCAGGAGTAATTCCTTCTCCATCTTTTATCTTTCTAATCAAAGGATTTGTATCTAAGAATTTTTTAAGTTCTGGATCCTCTTTAACTTCCTTCTTGAAGTCTTCAACTTTTAAGACTAAATCTGGAGCATCAATTTGAATCATTCTTTTAGGATTTTTTTCATAATAAATCAAAAGAGGGGCAAGCTCTTTAATCATAAACTCTACATCATCAAAAATTAATTCATCCCAAAATGGATCTTGAAATACTTTCATTATGTCTTCCCTCTTTTCCTGAACAGCTTCTAAATTATCTTTCTGCAAGATATTTTCCATTTTCTCTTTAACATATGCTTGAATTTCTGATTTTTTATCTTGGTCGTCATCTAAGATATATTTGAATAGTTTTTCAACCTGCAAAATAAAAGCAGTAACTAACGGATTCTTTCCAGGATTAAGAGAAATTAAAGGAGCAATTTCATTTTTTAATTCTTCAACATATTCTTTAAGATCAAATTTGCGAGAAACTATTTTCTTGATTATTGGAAGTTTTTCTCGCACAATAAACGAATCCTTATTTAGTGAATTAACTTCTTCAATAATTTTATTTTCTACAAATAACTTTTGTTTTTGGTCTAACTTATTTTTTAATAGTTCAACTCTGTTCAAGAATATCTTTGTTAAAGCATCTGTTCCAGCTTTTACTTCTTTAGCTTCTTTCAGATGATGATATTTAACATTTGAATGCCCGCCAATAGTAAAATCTAAAATTAAAAAATCACTTTTTTCTCTATTTGGAAGCCATTCTTTGTGTTTACAAGCATGTAAATTTCTTGTTCCTCTTCCTAACATTTGCCAAAATCTAATTCCAGAAAATACAGGTTTTGCAAAAACTAAGTTACAAACTTCTGGAATATCCACCCCCGTATCAAGAACCCCAACAGAAAGAGCGATTCTAGGTTCAGAATCTAATTTAAATCTTGAAATTTCATCCGTGTATCTATAGATTTCAGAAACAACTATTTGAACATCGTTGCTTAATCTTGGATCTAATCTGTTAAATATCTTTTTAATATGTTTAGCATGCGCAACATTTGCACAAAAGAAAATTGTCTTTGCTGGTTTTCCTTCATCAGATTTATAGCATCTATTTAAGAATTCTCTAACGATTAGTTCATTTGTTTTATCATCCATGAAAACTTTTGCAAAAGCTGATCCTGGAAGCATCATGTACTTAGGATCCTCTTCTTGTTTCATTAACTGGAGCTGCAGTGGTTTAGAAAGTGTTGCCCCTTCAATTCCTAAAGATAAAACTTTCGTATCAATCATCTGTGCATTATACGGAACAAGAACTTCATCTCTTATAGCTTCATCATATGAATATTCTACTGTTGCTTTGTTTCCATCGCAATTAAATAATTCAAAAGTATTTCTGCTTTCTGCAGAAGATGGCGTCGCTGTGAGCCCGATTCTTATTGCATCAAAATATCTATGAACTTCTCTATTCGGATCATAAATAGATCTGTGAGCTTCATCAAAAATAATTAAGTCAAAAAATCCAGGACTAAAATTTTCATAGTATTTTTTATTTTTTCCGCTTCTTAAAGTCTGAACTGTTGTAACATATAATCCATTTGGAAAACTTTTTGGATTTTCTCTTAAATCAATAACTGCTTCTGAGAAGAATTCTTTAAAACCTGCGGATTTTGCTTGATTAGTTAAAGCAATTCTATCTGCTATAAACAAGACATTTCTGACTATATTTGCTCTAAGTAACACATCAATCATAGACATTGCGACTCTTGTTTTTCCTGTCCCAGTTGCCATAGAAACTAATGCTGCTCTATGACCTTTTTGTATATGCTCCATTAATTGCTTTACAACAAGAACACTTCTTGGACGATCAACAATCCTATCAATATTTATTTTTGTTGGGTCTCTTCTTTTTCTGTATAGTTCCATTCTTCTTTTTAAATCAGATTGAGAGAATGGTCCGCTAACATGTCGTTCTACTCCATCTTGATCTATAAGCAGCCATTTATGTCCATTAGTCAAGAAAACGGGAATTCTCTCTCCAATCTGGTTTTCAATATCTTTTAGATAGGTTCTAGCTTGGGCTCTTCCTTTATCTTCCGAAACGGAGAATTTTTTTGCTTCAATTAATGCAATAGGTGAATTATCTTCTGCTAATAATAAATAATCTATAAACCTTCCAGAGTCATCTCCAGGACCTTGAGAAAGAACATACTCTTTAATCTTAAATTTCGATCTAACTGAATTTACTTCCTCCTTAATATAATTTTTGAGCCAACCAAAAATTTTCAACTGCTTATCAATAAGTTGCTCTCTTGTACTTTTTTCTGATAAATCCATTATAATATCAAGAAACTCAAGATAAAAAGATTTTGGTTTGCTACCTATTGATAGAATTTACTTTCTCAGCCAATAAATTCAAAACATCTTTATCTTTCAACAAAAGACCCATAACTTTATTCAAGTCATTATCCAAAAATTCTTTCTGAATAATCTCTTGTTGGGCTTCCTTTTTAAGTGGCATTCCACAAATCTTACAAAACTTATTAGTAGCTTCATTTGACGTTTTGCATCTAAAACAAATAATTGGTTCCATATTTGATTTCTTAACTTCCTGAACAATCTGAACCCCGTTAGCTTTCAAAACAGCATCATCAGTATCTTTTCCAGACATATGCACATAAATCCCGGCCATTTTGCTGCCTTGAGTCCAACCAAAGTATTGCTTCATCGCGGCCTCGCTCATAATCGGAGCCATGCGTGTTGCTTGTGTATGTCTCAATAGATGAAGATGAACTCTCTTTTTAATTCCTGATCTCCTTGCAGATTTCTTTAGTATAGCAGAAATTCTTCTATAACATAAAATCTCTCCTCTCGGATTGTACCACAAAAAGGAATCTGGATTTGAGTTATTTTGATGTTGGTTAATCCACCCCTGAAGATATGGCTGGCTCCATATCACTAAAACTTTTCTTGGACCAGTTTTACCATTAACAGTCAATCTTGCTCCTTGTCTCTCAAAAGAGACGTGTTTTACTTTCATAGTTCCAATCTCAGAAACTCTTGCGCCAGTTTCAGCAAGAAGTGCAATTAGAGCCCTATCCCTAATGTTATCGCAATTTTGAATAATTTGCTTAATTTCCTCATCAGTCAATAGCTCCTCTGGCATCTTTTTATGGTTATTGTGAATTGCTATTGAAATCCACCTCACCTCTTCAGGATAAACTTTCTTATCATCAATACCTCTAACAAATCTATACAATTTTCTTAACATAACCTTAAAACATTTTTTACTTTCTTCAGAAAGATTTGTTAAATTTAGCTCCGCAACCACTCTTCTTATATCGCCCTTATCTGCTTTGTCAAAAGATTTTCCAAGCATTTTGCTAAATTTTCTTAAATCTAGAAGATAACGTCCTATTTTTGCATAACCTATTCCTTCACTGAAGAGATAATCGACAAATTTTAAAATCCAATCTTTATTCTCTTTAGAAATCTTGTCATCTTCTCGCATTAATTCAAGTTGTCTTTCAAACTGCCTTTTGTAATTGTGTAAGTCTGGTTTTTCCATATCGCCTTATGCAGTAGCTGGCTATTAAACCACTGAACTGCTTTTTCAAGGCGTAGAACTAACTAACCTTGTTCGGTTGGGGCGTTGATTTCTGGAAGGGGGTTGGTACTCCTTACTTAACTATTAAACCTTGTCTAATTAGAATCTTTCTAACCTTTTCCTGACTTAAGTCTTTAGTCTCCTCAATTAATTGATCTATAATTGCTTCGGTTCAGCGATAAGAGGATTATACCTCTTTTGTCCATCTTTAAAAATAAGTCATTAATTTATTAAGCTTTTTTAATTAATATCGCAATTCTTAAACATAATGCTGCTAAACTGATAAATTGAAATTTAAAAGAACACTCTTAATATCTTTATTATGAGTTACAATAAGGCTAACGGAGATATCCTCAGGAGCATAGAGCCTGAGAAACATTCTAAATTTATTGTAGAAGAAGAGTTTGATCCTGCAAAAATGCATTCTGCTTTTAAGGATTTCTTTTTTGAAGTTGCGCCCGATGATGAAGATAGTCTTTTTTATTATTTCATAGAAGCGCACCTTGGATCTAATCGGGAAATGAGCTTATTCTGAGATTATACCCAGTTGTTTTTGCAGCGAACAGGTGTAACGATAGACATCTTCCCTTTTGAGATCAATTTTTAAGAGGTTTACTTAGTGTATAATATACATGTGCTAAATCGCCATAATGCTTAAATAGTGTAATAACAACAATAAGTTATGGTACCAAACACACTAACCAACGTATTAAAGGCTTCAAATGAAATAGATGTAGGCGTTCAAAACAGAACTATGCTGACTGACCTGTATCAGCTCACGATGAACGCCGCGTATTTTGAAGCGGGGAAAAATGACATTGCTACTTTCGACTTGTTCATAAGAAGACTGCCAAACGATTGGGGATTTTTCATTGTAAATGGAATTGAAGACGCGGTAGACTACGCGACAAACCTAAAATTCAATCCGGATGACATAGTATACTTGCGAGAACAGTACATTTTTGATGAAAGTTACCTGAAAATTTTAAAAAACTTTAAGTTTACAGGAGAAATTTATGCAGTTCGAGAAGGAACTCCAATTGCTGCAAACACTCCTGTATTAAGAGTCACTGCGCCAAGGATGGAAGCTCAACTCTTGGAAACAATTCTACTAAATTCGGTAAACTTTCAGACAATGATTGCCTCAAAGGCAAACAGAATCGTGAATATTGCTGGTTCTGCTAAAGTCGTTGACTTTGGGTTAAGACGTGCGCAAGACAAAGATGCAGCTATGAAAGGTGCACGAGCAGCTTTCATCGGAGGAACAGTCGCAACAAGCAATGTTCTTGCTGGAAAAGAATATGGAATACCAATATCCGGAACACAGGCACACAGCTTCGTAATGAGCTTTCCTAATGAGCTTGAATCTTTTAGAGCTTATACAAAAACATTTCCAAATAATCCGACCTTGCTAATTGATACTTATGACTCTTTACAGGGCGCGAGAAATGCAGTCATAGTAGGCAAGGAATTAGAGGCAAGAGGAAAATCTCTTAGAGCTGTAAGGCTTGATTCTGGTGATCTTGCTGAGCTTTCAATTCAAGTCCGAGAAATTCTTGATCAAGCAGGTCTTGAGTACGTGAAAATATTCGCAAGTAACGATTTGAATGAATATAAGATTGATGATTTAGTAAGTCGCGGGGCAAGAATTGATTGTTATGGAGTCGGAACCGAATTAATAACAGCTAAACCTATTGCTGCTATACCCGGTGTTTACAAGCTCGTTGAAGACGGAGATGGCGCTAAAATTAAACTCTCTGCTGAAAAGAAAAGTTATCCTGGAAAGAAACAGGTTTATAGAATCGAGAAAGATGGAAGATACACTCACGATGTTCTGGCTTTGGAAGGCGAGATAATATCAGGAACAGCTTTACTTGAAAAAGTTGTTGAAAATGGCGAAAGAATTCATGAAAGTAGAGATTTAAATGAAATAAGGGCTTATTGCTTTGAGCAAGTTGCCAAAATGCCTGTTAATTCTAGAAAACTAATAGCAACACCTTATGAATTTACAGAATCATTGGGCTTAAAACTCTTGAGAAAAACTCTAAGTGAAAAATATTCAGGAGTAGCGCGATGAAAACAATTTTCTGGAACGTTGACACCCAATACGATTTTATGCGGGCTGAGGGAAAATTATACGTCCAAGGAGCAGAACAGATTGAAGGAAATTTGTCAAAGTTAACGAAATTAGCTGCAAAACTAAGAATAAAAGTAGTAAACACAGCAGACTGGCACAACAAAAATACGGCAGAACTCTCAGACCAGCCTGATTTTATTAATAAATTTCCAGAACACTGCATGGAAGGAACGAAAGGGGCAGAGTTTGTCGATGCAACCACACCAGTTGAAGCCTACACAGTTTATTGGAACAAAGTAGGATTTGACTTTGAAGAAGTTTCTAGAAGGAGAAACATAGTTTTATACAAAGATAAGTTTGACGTTTTCGCAGGTTCGCCTCATACTGATAAAGTTTTGCGAATAATTAAACCAGAAAGAGCGATTGTTTACGGGGTCGCTACAAATGTCTGCGTTAACTATGCGGTATTAGGGCTTCTAGAAAGAAAAGTACAAGTCTATGTTCCAACAGATGCGATAAAAGAGCTTCCAAACTTAGCGTTGCCTTATGAAAAATGGCAAAGAAAGGGAGCAATTCTGAAAACCACTGATGAAATTTGCAGAATGCTGGAGGGAGAAAAATGAAAATTTACAACTATATTAAAAATTACTTTAAAGACTGGGAAACTTTTGAAATAGTCTGGCTTGGAACTTTTACTATAGTAAATATTTGGCTGTTTTATGCGTGGAACGACACTTGGATTGGATTAATTGCCTCTTTAACAGGAATGCTGTGCGTAGTTTTGACTGCAAAGGGGAGAATCAGCAATTATTATTTTGGAATAATCAATGTAATTCTTTATGGATTTATAGCATTGCAAAACAAATTTTATGGAGAATTTATTCTAAATTTTGCATATTTCCTTCCTATGTCTTTTCTAGGAATTTTCTATTGGGTTAAACACAAAAATGAAAAAAAGTTCGACACGGTTTATGTAAGAAAAATAAAAGCCTCAGAGTTGGTTTTTTGGATATTGATTTCAATTTCGGCAATAATCGTTTATGGATCCTTTTTGAAGAGCGTTGGAGGAACCTTGCCCTATGTTGATGCCTCATCGACAGTCTTGTCAATTGCGGGAATGATTTTGACAGTAAGAAGAGCGACAGCACAATGGATTTTATGGGTGATAGTAGACATTATTGAAGTTGGAATGTGGTTTTACATATTCCTACAAGATGGAACTCAAGTAAGTATGATTGTTATGTGGTCTGCGTATTTGGTAAATGCAGTTTATGGCTATTACACTTGGAGAAAAATGGAGGTCACTCAGAATGGCAAGTAAAACTTGTGGATTATTCCTTGGAAAATTCGCACCATTGCATAAAGGTCACCAGTCTGTAATTGAGACTGCATTGAGAGAGGTTGATAAACTAATTGTCTTATTGTATGACAGTCCAGAACAAACGAAAATTCCGCTCCAAATACGCGCTAATCTGATTAGAGCGCTTTATCCAAAAGTTGAAGCTATTGAGGGGTGGACAGGACCAAATGAAGTTGGATATACAGAAGGAGTAAAAAGAAAACAAGAAAATTACGTTAAAAGCATCTTGAAAAATAGAAGAATTACTCATTTTTATTCAAGCGAGCCATACGGCGAGCATATGAGTTTGGCTCTTGATGCTGTAAACAGGACGGTTGACTTAAGAAGAAAAAAAGTAAATATTTCAGCGACAGCTGTTAGGAAAAATCCCTTTAATAAAAGGAAATTTCTGGATTCTTTAGTTTACAGAGAGCTTATTACTAAAATAGTTTTTCTTGGTGCACCTTCAAGCGGGAAAACTACAATAGCAAAAGAACTTGCGAAAAGATTCAACACAGAATGGATGCCTGAATTTGGCAGAGAATACTGGGACAATAATCAAGTCAATAGGAGATTAACATTGAAACAGCTTTCAGAGATTGCAGAAGGGCATTTAAAAAGAGAAGAAGAAAAAATCTCTAAATCTAATAAATTCTTGTTTATAGATACAAACGCTGTTACGACTTATTTATTTTCATTGTACTACCACGGGAAGTCAAACCAAAAAATAATAAAGCTGGCCGAAAACAGTGCATCAAAGTACGACCTAGTATTTGTTTGCGATATAGACATACCTTACGAAAATACTTGGGATAGGTCTGGAGAGGTAAACCGGGAAGAATTTCACAAAAAGACAATAGCATACTTACTGGAAAGAAGAATTCCATTTATTTTATTAAAAGGAAGTTTGGAGGAAAGAATCAAGAAAGTTCAAGAAATTCTAAGAGCTTTTGAAAAGTACGGCAATTTCTATGGAGGTTTGGTGAAATGAAAATCGCTTTAGTTCAAATGAGCCCTGTAACTGGAGACCTAAATGGAAATCTGGAAAGAATTACTAAAGAAATCAAAATGGCCAAAAATAACAAAGCTGATTTAGTTGTTTTTCCAGAAATGGCTCTAACAGGCTACTGTATTTCTGATTTAGTAGAAGATGAATTGTTCGTAAAATATAACAAACAACTATTATCTGAAATAGCAAAAAAATCAATAGACATTGCCGTAGTGCTTGGATTTATTGACTTTGAGATAGAAAAGAAGAACAATGATGGCAGATTAAGAAAATATAACGCGGCTGCAGTAATTCAAAACGGAAAAATTCTTGGTTTAATCCACAAGACTTTATTGCCTAATTACAGATACTTTGATGATAAAAGATACTTTACTGCAGGAGAAGAAAGAAAGCCAATTCCAATTAAGGTTAGTGGAAAAGAGGTTTTTCTTGGAATTTCTATTTGCGAAGATATGTGGGATGAGGATTATGAAATAAAGCCAATTAAAGAATTGGCAAAAAAAGGGGCGGATGTAATAATAAACATAAACGCTTCTCCATTTTATTTGGGGAAAATCAACAAAAGAGAGGAATTGATCAAGAAGCACATAAAAGAAACAGGTTTACCATTCATATATCTCAATACTGTTGGCTCTGCAGATAACGGAAAAAATATAATTCCGTTTGATGGGCAAAGTTTAGTTTTTAACTCTAAGGGAGATTTAATTGCCATCGGCAAACAATTTGAAGAAGAAACATTTTTTGTAGAATTAGAGGGGGATAAGCAAATTGCAGAAAAACCTTTGCTTAATAGAGAAAGAGAATTGTTTGAAGCTCTTGTTATGAGCTTAAGAGATTACGCTAAGCAAACAGGTTTTAAAAAAGCTATTTTGCCTCTTTCCGGAGGAGTAGATTCAGCTCTGGGTTTGGTTATTACAACTGAAGCTTTGGGAAGAGAAAACGTTATAGCTTATAATCTTCCCTCTAAATTTAATTCTGAAACAACGAAAAGTATAGCCAAGAAATTGACAGATAACCTTGGGGTTAATTATATAATAATTCCAATTGAAAAAATTGATGAGGAGATAAATTATGCTTTTACAGAATATTCGCACGAAATAAAAAATAAAATCACAAAGGAAAATATCCATGCTAGAATTCGTGGAATTTTAATGATGCTTGAATCAAATGAAACAAATGCCTTACTAATTTCAAATGGGAATAAAACTGAAATTGCGCTTGGCTATTCAACATTGTATGGAGATATGTGTGGTGGAATTTCTGTAATAGGAGATTTGTCAAAATGCGATGTTTACAAAATTTGTAAATACGTGAATGAAAGATTTGGGAAGGAAATTATTCCTGCAGAGGTTTTCTTTATTAAACCTTCGGCTGAATTGAGCGAAGGCCAATATGATCCGTTTGATTATGATGTTGTTTCTCCTTTAGTTGAATTGTTTGTTGAAGCTAGAGATTCTCCTATAGATGTAATTGAAAAATTCCGGAAGAAAAAACTTGGGGGAAGATTCAACAATGATGTCTATCAGAAATATAGCATTGAAAGCTTTGAAAAATTAGTACATGAAAATTACAAACTTCTTAGAAGATCAGTTTATAAAAGACTCCAGGGCCCGCCAATAATTGCTGTTACAAAGAGATCTTTTGGTTTCGATTTAAGAGAAACTCTAATCAACAAGTGGGAGGGTAAAATATGAGATTTAAAACTTTTAGCGTTGTAGCTGGAAGCGAAGTGTGCAATGCAAGATGCCCTTTTTGTGTTTCTAAAATGACCCCTCCAAACGGATTAGAAGCAAGAGAACCTGATGTTAACTGGAGGAATTTTAATATTGCTGCCAGGCTCGCCAAACAATCTGGTGTAGATACAGTTATGATTACTGGAAAAGGAGAGCCTACTTTATTTCCAGAACAAATTTCGAAATACTTGGATGCTCTTCTAAGATTTGAATTTCCATTTATTGAATTGCAGACCAATGGAATCCAAATAGCCGAAAACCGCGCAAAGTACGATGATTATTTAAGGGCGTGGTTTGAAAAAGGTCTAGCAATGCCTGCGATTTCTATTGTTCATTATGAGCCTGAGAAAAATAGGCAGATTTATCTCCCATATAGAGAAAAGTATATCGATCTTCCTGAGTTAATAGGTTATTTTCACGAGGTGGGATTGTCCGTAAGACTTGCCTGTATTGCGCTTGATGGATTTATAGACAAAGCTGAAGAATTGGAAAAGTTGATTGGATTCGCAAGAGAAAATAGAGTGGAACAATTAACCATAAGGCCTGTTAACAAACCGGAAAAAACAAGGAACTTGAAAGTTTATGACTGGGCAGAAAGAAATCTACTAAAGCCAAGCCAGTTGGAAGATATTTCAAAATATTTGGATAGAAGCGGAGTCAGAGTATTGGAATTGCCTCATGGAGGAACAGTTTATGATGTTAATGGACAAAACGTATGCCTAGCAAACTCGTTAACTCGAGATTTAGATCCAGAAAAAGGAAGACAGCTTGTTTTCTTTCCCGATGGGCATATAAGATATGATTGGGAAAAGGAGGGTGCAATATTGCTATGAGAAACCTGACAGAGATTAAAGCAATGAAAGCAGTTTATACTTATTTTTTTCCGGAAGTAAGAAGATTAGTTCATTCCGCAGACAAAATTAGTAATGAAATATTTTTAACAACAACTCCAGTTGAATTAGCTCAAGAAGAAATTGACTCTTTAGGTTTTAAAAATAAATTTCCAGTTCCTTCCACTTTAGACGGAAATGTTGACTTAGATGCTATTCATGAACCTATAATAGATAAAATTGTCGGAATTTATTCAGAGGTTGTGCCCGGAATTTCAGATTATAATCAAAGATATTTTACTTCTGGATCAAGTGAGGGCATTTTTCATGCATTAGCTGAATTAAAAGCTAAAGGCACAGAAAAGATATTTACTCTTGTAGGAGAATATGAAGGCTATAAGGAATATGGAAAAACCTTGGGAATTATAACCGAGGAAGTTGATTTGGAGAGATCAAAAATTGGAAAACTTGAACGTGGAGTGTGGTTCATTTCTAACCCTTCTGCAAGAGACGGAAATATTATTGATAATAAGACTATAAGAGAAATTTGTGAAGCAGGAAACAAAGTTTATTTAGACCTGGCATATGTGGGATCGACCAAAGAGCATGCTTTTAATACTGCGCACGAAAATATTTCAGCTTTATTTTTGTCATTTAGCAAGCCCTATGGGGTGTTTAGGTTTAGAATTGGATTTACCCTTTCGAGAAACCCAATTGATTCATTATATGCAAATAAATGGTTTAAGGATATACAAAGAGTCTTGACTGCGGCAAGAATTGCAGAAGAAATTGGGCCAGCTTTCTTGCATGAGAGATATAGAGCAAAACAATCTAATATTGTTGAATGGTTAAACGGCAAGTATGGATTAAATATTAGATGCAGCGATGCCCTGTTGCTTGGAAATGTCACTGAAAAAGATTATGAAAGATTATCAATTTCTCGATTTCTCTCTCATGTTTTTCCCTTAGTCGACAAGTCAGGATCAGACTAATGATTAAGATGATAATGTTGAGATAGTACTACCTTTATCTGCCAAGGACGATATTTATTTCTTTGAGATATTCACAAAGTTGTTCTCTAAGGAGATCAGATCGTTCCATTTTTTCTAGAGTTTTGGG
>CAYZNI010000023.1:0-14999 GCA_964479755.1 Candidatus Woesearchaeota archaeon | reverse complement strand
AGTCTTCTCCAACACCAGAACCGGCAACACGGACTGCACGCCAACCTTGCTCAGTGAATAATTGGATTAATTCACGCTCAACTTTTGATCCTTTAGCTTTATTGTTTGGCATTTTTTAATTAGAAAAAATTAATTATTAAACTTTTAGTCTCTAAACCTGTTAAAAATCCAACCTAGAGATATAAGTATTAGTATTACAGGAATCCAAGGAATATTTATTTTGAGATAATTTAAATCTGAAAGAAGCCAGGCTACCGCGATCACTAGAATTATTACTGCAAATGTTGGGAATTTTCTAGCCATTAGATATCTCTCCCTTGCAAAGTTCTTCTGCCATTGGCCTTTGCCCTCTCTGCAGCGTCTTTGAGAATTTGGTCGACTTTTTTGTTTAAAGCGTCAGAGACTTCAGCTGCAACATTAAGGTCTGGAACGGCTTCCTTGATTTTTGATTTTATTATTAGATCTGTCATTTTTCTTTTTTGCCCGTTGATTTAAGTGAAGGTTTCATTAGAGGAAAAATAACACACTCGCGAATTGGCTTGCCTTCTAAGAGAGCGAAAAGTCTTTCTGAAAAACCAAAGCCGCAAGTTGGAGGCATTCCATACTTCAAGGCTTCTACAAAGTCTTCATCATGAGGATGTGTATCTATATTCCCTTCATCAGCAAGTTTTCTTTGTTCCTTAAAACGAGATTCTTGATCTAGAGGATCATTCAACTCCGAGTAGCCATTTCCTGCCTCAGTTCCTGCTAGAATTATTTGAAATTGCTCAACTACACGGATATCTTTTCTGCTCCTTTTCGCCAAGGGAGTAATTTCAACTGGTTGGCCAGTTAAAAAAGCAGGACCTGCAACTTTTCTTCTACAATATTTCCAGAGCAAGTCGATTAATTTAAATTTGTCTGCTCCTGAATCAAATGGTTCTTTCAATTCGAGCAATTTTTTCTCAATTTCTTTACTTGTTGCTTTCCAAATGTCAATTTTAGTCTGTTTTTTTATTTCTGAGGCATAATCGATAACCTCCCATTCATCAGAAAGATCAAACTTATGCCCATTACGCTCGAACTTGGTTTTTCCGAAAGCTTTTTTTGCTATTTCAAGGTATAATTTTCTAACTAAATCCATTCCCATATTATAATCAGCATAACCCCAATAAAATTCCATTTGAGTATAATCCTGGAGATGGTCTGCGTCCATTCCTTCATTGCGGAACTGTCTGCCTATTTCAAAAGTTTTTGGAAAGTTTGCAACCATTAATCTTTTTTGCCAGAGTTCACCCATTGAAATTCTTAAAAAGACGTCCATGTTTAAAGCATTATGGTGAGTTTTAAATGGTGTTGCAGCTGCACCTCCGGCAGCAGTTTCCAAAACAGGAGTTTCAACTTCGATAAAGCCCCTATCTAAGAGAAAACCTCTAACTGCTTGCCAAAATCTTGCCTTTCGCAGGAACATTTCCTTAACTTCTGGGTTCATTAAAATATCAAGGTATCTTTTTCTCAATCTGTCTTCATCATCTTTGAGACCGTGCCATTTATCTGGCAACGGCAGTATAGATTTAGATAAAATTTCACAATTCTGAGCTAAAATTGAGAGCTCATTTCTTTTTGTAACTGTTACTGCACCCTCTATTCCAATGAAGTCCCCTACGTCAACAAACTTTTTGAAGAAATCAAACATTTTCTTTGGAACGTCTGGTTCTTGGAGCAGAATCTGAATTTTTTCTGTTCCATCGTAGAGAACTCCAAAAGCAATTTTTCCCAAGTCTCTAAATGAGATTACTCGGCCAGCAGTTTTTACTTTATCTTTAGATTTGTGTTCAATCTTAAGCTTGGAATGTTTTTCTCTTATTTCTGAAATTTCATCTTTCTTGTCGAAAAAAGCAGGATAAGGATTAATTCCCTGCTTTCTTAGATCTTCTATTTTTCTCAAACGTTCAGTGATGATTTGCTCTTCTCTTCCCATTTTTACACTAGATATTAGGTGTTTAAATAAGTATTTGGGGGAGTTTAAAAAATGGTTTAAATATTTTTTTGCTTTGAAAAATACACCTAGAAGATTTAAATACCCTGAATTTCTTTTTTGGTTGGAGGTAAAACAACAAGAACTAACATTCTTGAGTTTTAAAACAAAAAGTTTTAAAATGCCAAAAAAAGTCGAGGAAGAAGACATGGACGAGTCCGATGAGGATGATGAAGACATGGAAGATGAAGATGACGACGAAGAGGAAGAAGAAGAGGAAAAAGAAGACTACTGAGTCGTAAAATAATTTGTTTTTTTATTGATAATTTATTTCTAAAAGAAGTGTTTCGAGCAGGGTTGTAAGATAAATTTCCTGTCTATATGGAAGTCGAAGGCTACTTGGGAAGAGAGGTTGAGATTACAAGTGAAATAAGAAGGCGAGGACTTTTTGGAAGAGAGCTTAAACAACAAATTAGAACGACAGATTTCTCAAGCTGGGCAGTTCATAATTACAGTTTAGTAAAAAAGATTAATGGAAAGTATAAAATTAAAGTTTCATAATTTTAAACTCTTTAAAGTCCTGGAATTTTTCCTCTTTTTCCTCAACCTTGCGGATTAATGAATGCCTTGGTCCGTGCTTGCAGGCATCTATCATTGAGTCAACATTTTCTGTAGAGCCTTCAATGAATACTTCTCCCCTTCCGTCCTCGAGTTTTCTATAGTATCCTTTAACATTGTTGGCTTCGGCTTGCTGCTTTATGAAAAGCTCGAAGAACATACTTTGTATCGCCCCGGTTATGTGCAATCTTGATGCTTTTTTCATCTTTTTGAGAGAATTTGAGAGTTAATATAATTTACTGAGGCAGAGAAGCCTGTTCGTGCATTAAGTTCAGGTAAGGAACTCTTTGCCAGTCTTTGTTTAACAACTTGGCGGCTTGCTTGTCAATTTCTAAAGGCAGACCTGCCATAATAATTCCTTTTTCAGAGGCATCTACGATTGTAAAATTAGGCATTTTTGCCTTAGTTATGTCATGAATTGAATATTTTATCGGCCATTTGCGAATTTTGTTTTTCTCGGTTGAGAAGAATCCTTTGTAATGCGATGAAGGAAAAGCCCCCACCATATTAGAAAGTGAGCCGATAAGACCGAACTCAGCGTGATCTGAAAGTTTTGGAAGCGAAATTATAAAACTATTGAGGAGAATCTTTGGATAATTAATCTCGGAGAATTTGAGGAATTTTTCATTTTGGACTATTTCTGTTTCAGCAGAGTTTAAGTCAACAAGGCCAACTTGATATTTCTCTGCCAAATTAGAGAGGCCGTAGCTGTAAAAAAGCTCTTCAGTTGAGAATCCATCGGAGCCTTCCGCGATAAAAACTTCTGCGACAGGATTTTTGTTTTTCAAACAAAATTGCAAAACGGCTTCTAGAAATTCTTTTGGAGTTGATTCTTCTTTATTGTCTGACAAGTAAGGTTTAAGGACAATTTTATCGTATTTCTTAAGTTCACGCTCTAGTTTAAGCAAGTCCAGAAGTGTTGGAACAGTTTCTTGGTAAGATTTGAATTTGATTGATGCGCCTTTTGTCATTATTTTTCCAAATTAGAGGAGTTTTTAAGCATTTCTGTGCTGCTCACTCTGTGCATATGAAAAGCCCTGACATTTATTTTTCAAAATAAGGCATTTCATCTTCCAGAAGTTATGCGTAATTTAAAATTTATTAATTATTGCCATTTTTCTTTAAGTTAATTTAAAATAAAGGCAGAGACTTTGATTTAATATTTTTTTGAAGTGCCTGCTTGCTACATTAATAATTTTTTTTTGAAAATTTTTTAAAATAGAAAATTTCACAATTTTTTGTTCGCTTGCTTATGGATGCTAAAGCTTACCAGCTTCTTCCCGCCTGTCTAATTCATTATTCACAACAGCAATAGTTTGAGAAGCGAAGTAGGTTTTTTTTCCAATTGAAACTGGAGTATAGAGTTTTTTTAAACGCTTTAGCTCTTTTGAAGGCAGACCTTTGTGGTCTCCAAGAATGAAAATGGGGTTTTCCTTAATTTCTGCAGTCCGAATATCCTCTCCATCAGGGTCGAGAGCGTAAATATTTCTTCCCGCGTTTGAGAGAGCATTAACAACTTGAAGAAAACCTTTTTTTTCAATCCAAAAACCAGGGAAGACTTCTTTTTTCTCTCCTTCACGATATTTGTAAAGCATTTTTTTTAAAATCGCAGAGACGTTTTTCTTTGAAATGTAAATCTTGTCAATGCCCGTTTTTCCCTCTGTAACTGGCATTAACTCGAGGTGCTTTGTTGGATCTGGAGGACCAGCGAATATTAAGTGCAGCTTCATGTCTGTTCTAATCTTGTGAGACAAAAAGAAGGAAGCGATGACAGTGTGAATTGCGATGTCAATTCTTCCAGATTCTTGCAAATCTTCTTTGACGTAGCTTCCAGCCGTGGGTGCTGTTCTTGAATAATAGATTATTTCTCTCACAAGGTTTTTTAAGCACCTTTCTTTAATAAGGTTGTGATAAGCGAACAAATAAATTCTACGCTGCATTTATTCAACAATTTCCCGATATTAATTGCTATATTGCCCATACTTGTAGGCGGAGAAGCAGCAATAATTACACTATCTTTCTTGTCGCAACAAGGATATATTAGTTTAGCAAATGTTATCATATATGGCTTCATTGGGGCTATTCTTGCTGATTTGATTTGGTATGTGGTGACAAAGTCCAAACTGATTCAAAAACTAAAGAGTTGGAAGAAGATTAAGCATCATTATGAAAATGTTGAGAAGAAAATTGAATCCGCAAGTCACCGGAAGGATTTTTTTATACTTTTAACTGCGAAATTTGTTGTTGGAACTAGGGTAGTCACTATACTTTATTTAACTTTAAGGAAAATCAGACTATCGAAGTTCCTTCTTTTTTCTGCGATTACGAATGCTATTTGGCTGGGGAGCATGATAACTATAGGAGTTCTCGCCGGAAGGGGATTTGCGATATTGGGAATTTTTGATAAAATTCAGTATATAATTACTGGAGTCGTGCTAGTTTTAATTGCTTGGCACTTTATTGAGAAGTTTATTACAAAAAGAGTTGTTGGCGCTGATTTACCTGCTTATAGCGAAAGCAAGTAACTAAATGGTCGTTTACCATTCCAGAAGCCTGCATAAATGCGTAACAAATTGTGCTACCGACGAATTTGAATCCTTTTTCTTTTAATGATTTTGACATGGTATCTGATTCTAAAGTTTTTGCTGGAAGTTCTTTAATTGATTTCCATTTGTTATGGATAGTTTTATTATTTGTAAACTGCCAGATGTATTTATCAAAACTTCCAAATTCTTTTTGAACTTCGAGGAATTTTTGGGCGTTATTTATCGCTGCCTCGATTTTTTGTCTGTTGCGAATTATTCCTGCATCACTTAGTAATCTATTGAAATCTTTTTTTGAATAGTTAGCTATTTTCTTGATCTTGTAGTTATCAAATGCTTTCCTGAAGTTTTCTCTTTTATGAAGAATAGTTCGCCAACTAAGGCCTGCTTGAAATGCATCTAATACAAAAAATTCAAATAGTTTATTGTCGTCGTGAAGAGGAACTCCCCATTCATTATCGTGATAGTGAATCATTAACGAATCTTCAGCTGGCCAGGGGCATCTTTTCTTTTCCATTAGTTGATTATAACGTGAGGCAGATATTATATAAGATTCTTTAATTTTTTCCTAAATTCAACATTCGCAAAATTCTCAAATTCTTTGTCGCCCGTAACAAAAAGATAATTGTTAGTTATAGAAAAAATATATCCAACGGCATCAAAAAAGGAGATACCTGACTTTTTGTGTTTATATCTAAACTTGATAGCTTCTATTAGAACATTTTTATTGGTTTGAATGGAATACCTTTCTAATTTTCTGAACCAGAGGTCTGCTTCACCTTCCCCATATTCCTTTAACAAGACACCATAAAATTCTGCCAAAGTCAAATCATTTATTACGAACTCTATATTTAGGTATTTCGCAAATTTCTCATTGCCAAGGTAAATCTCCATTAAGGCGTAAGTGTCCAGGCACCTCTTTATTTCATCCATTTGCTTTCAGTCTCTTTTCTAAATTCCTTAATCATCTTTTTTGAAGATTTTTTGATTTTTGCCTTTCCAAACATTTCTTTTAGGACATTGTTCTTTTTTTCTATTTCAATTATTATTTCTTCTTCTGGTTTGATGCTTAGTCTTTCGATTGTTTCACTTGGTATGACCACTCCTATTGAATTTCCCCATTTTTTCGTTTTTACTTCGACTGCCATAGTATAACTTTTAGGTATAACTATTATATAAACATTTCTAATTGAAGACAAACTCTGCGCGGGCGAGAATTTCTCCCTCTTTGACTTTTTTGTAGACTCCAACGAATCTGTCTTTGATGAATGCAGCAAATTTTTCTTCTAGGTCTTCATCATTAAGAAAATCTGATTTTATCAGAGGCTTTCCTGTAAGGATTTGCCTTAAATTGCGCTCTGACAATTCAACAGAAGGCAAAACTTTTTTTATCGCATCTTCTGCTGGAATAAGAACTTTTCTGATTGGAGCTTCATTGCCTTTGTTTAACTCTGCAACTAACTTATCAAATTCATACAAATTTAGAGAATTTTCTTCTGTAAAAATTGAGGCTTTTGTTCTTCTTAGTTCCAGCATGTGCGCACCGCCAATCTTTTCTCCAAGGTCGTGAATTAACTTGCGAATGTAAGTTCCTGCCTGGACGTTTGATGAAAACAAAAGATCTTTGTCCTTTTTTTCCAAGATTTTGAGTTCTTTAACTTCTCTGATGCGCTTTTCTCTTTTAACTCTTGAACGAACCGGAGGAAGCTGAACGACTTTACCGAGGAATTTCGAAGCTTCTTCTTTCACACTCGAGATTGAAATGTTTGAGTGGACTCGCATAATTCCTACATATTCTTTGTCTTTGTGCATAAAATATTCTGAGAGCTTACATGCACGGCCAAGTGTTATTGGCAAGACACCTGTGACTTGAGGGTCCAAAGTCCCCATATGAGAGGTCTTGTTTAAATTTAATACGTGCATAATGTACTGAGAAATTTGAAATGAAGTCGGGCCTTGAGGTTTGTCTATGTTTATCAAGGAAAAATTCAATAGTTCTTGAATTGGTTTTTCTTTCATTAAATAACTTAAATTCTACCTTTCAAATATCTTTGCCTTTTTTCTTTAGATAATTTTTCAATTGAATAGCGCAGCATAGTTCTTGGCATGGTTTTGCAGTGCTTTTTTAGGAAATTTTCTAAGACTTGGAGGTCTTTTTTTCCAATTTCTCGCAACATCCAACCAACAGCTTTGTGCATTAAATCGTGCTTGTCATTAAGAAGAATTTCTGCTAGTTTCAAGGAATCTTCAAATTTTTTATTTTTGATAAATGCAAAGGTTGATATTATGGCAATTCTGCGTTCCCAAATGTTAGAGGATTTAGCTAATTTGTAAAGCACTTCTTTTTTGCTGGGATTTACATAAAAATAATCTCCAAGAATTTTATACGCGGACAAGTCAACTAAGTCCCAGTTGTTTATGTTGTGTGTATGAGAAAGATAGAAATCAACAATTTTATCTTTGTTTTTAGTGGTTTTATAAAGGTGAACTAAAAGCAAAATGGCTATTAGCCTTTCTTCATGGATTTTTGATTCAAGCAGAGATTTAATTTCTATGAAGTTTAGGCCTGAGTATTTTTTCGCGAGTGCACGGGATTGAGGAACGGTTATTCCCAAGAAAACATCGCCTTCACCGTACTCGCCTTTTTTAGTTTTGAAGAATCTTTGCAAAAGTCTTGCTTTTTTTGGATTGGCCAAAGCTTTTAGCTCGGGTTTTAGCAATTCAATCATAAAGTAATAGAGATAAGGGAGTTTTAAATTATCTGCATCTTCCCGTAGAGACTTTGATTACGCTTTTTAGTCATAAAGAGAGACTGAAAATTCGCCATCCTCGACGTCTTTTGCACTAAACAAAAAGTAAAGCAAAAGACTTTAAATTTGAAGTTCTTAATAAAATATGGCAGATAAAAGAAAAAAACTAAAATCGCTGATTTACCTTTACTCAATACTTGGAATTGTGATGCTTTTTTTGATAGTTTCATACTTTGTGCAACAGAATTTGAAATTTTTGGAAAACCTGCTTCAAGATTCGGTTTTCGGGATGTTCATTTATGTAATGTTGCTGGTGATTGAAAGCGTTTTTGCCCCAGTAACTTTGCTTCCGATAATTCCGGCCGCGGCAAATATTTGGGGGCCAAGCCTTACTGGCTTTCTTACTATAATTGGATGGACCATTGGTTCGCTTGCGGCTTTTGGAATTGCAAGGAAATATGGATTTCCTATCGTTGGAAAAATTATTCCGCTGGCGAAAATGGAAAAGATTGAAAACTTGCTTCCAGAGAGGCACATTTTTTTTGGGATAGTTATTTTAAGAATTGCGATTCCTATAGATGTTTTAAGTTACGTTTTAGGGATGTTTACCAAAATAAAATGGAAAACCTACACGCTCGCGACTTTAATAGGAATTTTACCTGCCTCTTTTTTCTTTGCGTATCTTGGAGAGCTTCCCTTTGCCTATCAGCTGATAGGTGCGGAGGCAGGAGGGATAATTATATTAGTGATTGTGATAGTCAGCTTGGTGGCAAACAAAAGCGCAAAATCAGGGATAATGAAATATTGGAATAAGCATTTTAGGTAAATACACAACAGAGTATAATTAACTTTATATTAATACTTTCTAAGAAAGGATATGTATATTAAAGATGTCAAAAACGAACGAGAAGCTGTAAAAAGTGCGGCCCAAAAAAGGCTTGACACAGTTACTAATTTCGCTGATGACTTCTTTGGGAAGGAAAGAGTTAATACTCGTCAGAGATTAGGGTTTGCAAACAGTGATGATCCAGGAGTGTATATTGATGTGACAGAAATAGCTCCCTTTATTAGTTCAACTATTGAAATTGGGGTTGAAAATCATGGCATACAAATTAAGGTAAATGATAAAGGTTATTACCAAGAGGCTGTGAATTTTGGAAAAAAATATGAAACTGCTCACAAAGGCGAAAGTGTAGAGTTAGAGCATAATTTAAAATAATTAATTACTTCTTCAGAGCCATTCTGTGATGTGACTCTCCCTTAACAGAAGTCAGGTGCTTTTGAGCCTTAACGTCTTGCTTTATTTCTGCAGCCTTTACATCTGCTGCTGACTTTTCCTTTTCCACTTCTTCCTTCTTTTGTTCAGGAGTTTTCTCTTCTTTCTTTTCTTCTTTTGGCTGGATTACAGGGGCGCTTGTTGATTTGTGGCGCTTTTCTGCCTTGGCTTTCAAGAACTTGATGTGAGAGGGCTCTTCAACAAGATAGACTTTAACTATCTCTGATTCTTTGACAGCGCGAACTTTTATTTTTGCTGGGGGTTTCTTGCGCCCTTTGAACCAGACTTCTTGATTAAGATAAATATCTAATTTTACCTTGTCTACGTCCCTATCCTGAACTTTCATATGCTTGGCGATAAATTGTTTTATAGCCTTGACTGCGCGGCCTGTTCTGCGATAGTTTGAAACTTTTTGCCATTCGCGTCTAAGGGGGATGATGTATTCTCTTTCAAGTTTTGTTTCTGTTTTTGTTTCTGTCATTTTATCCTAGATGCGATTTTGGAGCTCTACGAGGTTTAATTTTAAGTTTTGTTCGCCTCCAATGACGCCTTCTAGCAGTCATGGACGAAGGATGAATTTTTTTTCCTGCTCCGTGCCTTTTGAGAACAGCCCAAAATGGAGCCCATTTGGTTTGGCGAGTTGCAACGCCTAACTTAATTTTTTTTTGATGCTTGGGCTTCATTTTCCACCCCTAATCTGCTGTAATGTCTGATAGTCATCCCTGCTCAATGGCTCTCTTGCCAACACTCTTTGATAAATTTCCGAATAATCTTTCCTTAGAAGATTCTCCCTCATAATAAGAACCTGGTCTGGCGCATGTATTCTTAATTCAGCAACATTGCATTTTGGGTGCCGTTTAACGACTTTTTGTATGTAAGATGCTGGCAGACCTTCAATCAAAAGAAACACGCCATTGCAATGCCTTCCATCATCCAAGGCGATTGCCAAACCCTTTTTTATTGGTTTCTTTGAACTTTCGCCGCTCATTTTGCAGCTCCTTCAAGAAATTGCCTGCCTTTTTCTGTAAGCTTTCTGCCGGCTTTTTTGTCCTTGACTTTTTCAACAAGACCTGCTGCTTCTGCCTGCTGCAATATCACTCGGATTTGCTTTCCTCCTGATTTTCTGAACTCGGGAGGAGACATACCGCGATCTTTTCTGCCACCATATCTTGTTCTCAGTCTTTCAACACCGACAGTTCCGCGAATGTAAATCTGGCGAAGAATTGAAGCAGTTCGCTTTTCCCAGAAATCAGGCTCGATTGTCGGGCGCATTTTGTGAGTTGAAGTTTTGACAAAAGAAACCCAGTCAGGTTGCTTGAAGCTCCCTGATTTTTTTATTGCTTCTGCTAAGAGCTTGTTGTATTTGCCCGCTTCTATTGTTCGTATGTCTGCCATATTAGCTATTGTAGGTGAAAAAAAGGGGTTATAAACTTTACTTATGCGCTTTGTTCCCCAATTTTATCAAAATTATGGTGAAGCCGATTATTCTTGTACCAAGAGAATAAGGCAATTTTGACTTTAACTCAAGAGCTATATCCTGCATCTTTTTCCTGTCTCTGCCAGAGGATTTTAACATTGAGATTCTTACTTGCTTGTGGTTTTTTAGAGCAAGAGCTAAAGAGCTTATAACGCCCTCAGTTAGGCCGTTTTTGCCGATTTGAAATCTAGCTAAAGTTGGATTTGGCATTTTTTAACTAAAGAAAAAGAGGTTTTAATCCTATTGTTTTTTGTTTTAGGAGAGTATCAACTTATATTAATACCATAAGAAGGAAGAGCTGACATTATATCTTCTTTTGAAAATTTTGGGAACTGCTTTTTAATTGAGATTGCTGCTTTTTCTTTGTCAACTCCTCCTGGAACTATCTTGACGAAAGAACCTTTTGGAAAAGGTACTGCTCTTAGTTTACCTTCCTGCTCTGTCAAATATAATTCTAATTTAACTTTAATCTTCTTGATTTTTCCTTTAACTTGCCAAGTTCCTGTTTTTAATAGTGCCGACTTTGAAACCTGAAAAAGAGAAAAAACATCAATTGAAGTTGATTTAACTCGAGACCTCCATTGCTGAGAAAAACAAGCAGTGAAAATTGCTGCCTCTTTAATATCTTCTGGAGACACTTCGGATTTTTTTTCTATGATTACAGAGAAGGGGCTTCCTGGAGAGGAGGTATGCATAACTACAAAATCTCGAGATTGAGATTTTAGCTTTTTTAACAAATCGTCATTTTGTTCTGCTGATTTTCCGCCGACAACTAGTTTATTTGAAGAGGTGAAAAACCACCTGTATTTTTCGTATTGAATTTCCATAAAGGGAAGAAATTTAGGAGTTTTAATAAAGTTTCTACTACTCTTTTTTTTAAATTTGATGGCTCTGATAATAATATAGGCAACTTTGAATAACCGGTATAATAAATAATCTATCAAGAAACCAAATTAAATCCTATTTTTAAATATTAACTTTATCCTCGATAATAATTATTAAATCAAATTGAAGTTATTTTGTATTGGTGATTGAGGACATGAAAACAGGGTTTTTCAAAGCCCTCTGTACAAGAATAAACGCGATTAATTATTTAATTAACATTTTTGAAAATTTATATAGAAGTTTTGGTTAATATTTTCTGAGTGGATAATTTTTTGACTTATAAAATTGCGGCAAATTATTGCTCGTTAAAAAGAATGTATGTCAAATCCATGCTTGCGCGGTCCTGAAAAGTCCTATAATTTTGCCTCCAGCCTGTACCACTTGAGTTGCGCTCGGTTTTGGGCGCGATAACCAGGCCAGAGATTCTTGTTGGGTTTCTAGACATATAAGGTATTAAACCCTGGCCGTTTGAAAGCCTAAGCGGTGTCAAGTCCCATTGAAGAATTGTTCCTGGAGAAGTTTGGAAATGAGTGAAATAATTGGGAGAGACATCAGGAGTCAAGAGAGAAAGGTCCCAGCCTTGATGAGGCATTTGCAAGACTGAGTTCCAAGACAAAGTTCTTGCATCCCAAGGATCGACCAAAGCAAAAATCGTGGAATAAAATTGCTCCTGGCCCTGAGCTGGAAGTCCTCGATAATCGGATGAGTTTAAAAGAGGCATTTTTAGAACTGCGCGCCTAATTGTTTTATTAGAGAAACGTGAAAGGTCATTAAATTGAAGGAAAGGATAAGTATTGTCGTTGAAAACTCCTTGCGAGTTGTAGCCTGATGATGATATGAGCACACCAGGATTAGAATTTCTTGAAATCATAGAAGCAGAGTCTATATCGACAAAGGCTGACTGGTTTGAGTAAATTGTCTCTGTGTGCTCAACGAAGGCATCTTCAGGAGGAATTGGCTGAGGGTTTATAGCTCCGATGTCGGTTGCGTCTCCTGAATCAGGAATGTAAATATTTCCCAAATTGTATCCGCCGCCACAGCCAGATTGGGAGGAAAATCCTGCGAAAGAAGCTAGAGTAACGGCTGTTGAAAGTGCGGCTTTTTTAAGCAAGGAAGTTAGCGACATTTTTTATTTAGGAAGAAAAGATTCCTCCTGAGATAATCTGAACTGTGAAGCTCGCTGAGGCTATTGTGCTAGAGGATTCTAAGGCATCATCATCTTTTGTAGTCATCTTAATTCTTTGTGTGCAAATTCCTGCGCTGTCTGGAATTGCAAACTTTAAAACTGTAAACCCTTTGTCGCCAAGAGTGTCTTCGAAATCGTACCAGGTGGTTACACCTGCGCTAAATGTGTGGAATTTTATGTAACTACCAAAATTAGGGCAATTTTGATTGTTAGGATTTGTAAGTTCCAATTTATATTTTAGATGCTTTGCTGTAGCGGAGCCCCCATTTTGTGTAGCTCCTCCAATTCCGATTCCGAAATTGTCTGTTCCTTGTTTGATTTTAGCATTCCTGTCCGCGCCAAGTTTTATTGCAACTTTTGAGCCCTCTTCCGCAAAAATGCTAGTTATCTGGGCCTTGACTTTGTCGTTTAAAGTATCGACGCTGTCAGTTGCCCCTGAGAATATTTTTCTTACAAGAACAAGCCCCAGGATTAACATCGACATTGCTATTACTATTATGACCACAGTTCCGATGGAAAGTTCCAAAGCTGCTTTTTTGTTTTGTGTTTTCATCTTAAATTTGTTGTGAAAAGTTCGGAGCAAATCCCAAGTACAATAAAATTATGAGGACGATGCTTAAGATTATTCCGATTATTGAGAGAATCGCACCCCATTTGCTCCATGGGTTCTTTTTGGACTTTTTCTGTTTTAAGGAAAAAGCTAAACCTATAATTCCAAAGATTATTCCGTTTACAGACGCGAAGACAATGCTTAAAATACCAATAACAACCGCGGCAACGCCGAAACTGTTGTCACCAGAGACTGAATGGTTTTTTATTTCCTCTTTTTTCATTTACTAACTAATGGAAAAGATTTTATAAACGTTATGCTTTTAGTAAGTATGAAAATGGCAAGGTTTAAAGCGGCAAAATTGGAGGACAGAAAGAATTTTTATGAGAAAGAATTTGATTTTGAGAAAGTAAAATACTGGTTTGAAGAAAATGGGCTTAAACTGCCTGAACTTTGCGCAATGGATTATGGCAGCGATAATAAGACAATCGGAGGTAAGAAAGTAAAGGGCTACATTGTCTACTTGAAAACTTCTGAGCTAAAAGACAAGGTCAAGAAATTTTTTCCTGATGACGTGTATTATGATAGAAACCTTTATGCTGACTCTGACGAGGCGCTGAAGAAACTTTATTTTGACTCATGGAAAGAACAAGAACTTGTGTTTGATGTTGATTCTGACAATTTTGACTGCACGCACGAAAACGAAGAACTTGTTTGCAATAAGTGTTTAGAGAGCGCGTTTGACTGGAGCAAGAAACTTGAGCAGGAGCTCAGAAAGAAATTCAAGAAGACTGAGATAGTTTATTCGGGGAAAGGATTTCACGTACATATTTTTGACAGAGAGGCTTTTTTAATGACGAAAACACAGAGAAAAGAATTAGTTGAGAGCTTGAAGAGGTTTTTTATTGACGGCTGGGTTTCTGAGGGAAATATCAACTTAATCAGAATGCCATTCACCTTAAATGCTGAACTGTCAAGAATTGTGATACCTGTAAGAGAGAGCAGGTTAAGCGAGAGATTTTTTGAGGAAATTACCCCGAAATTCTTGAATTAAACAAAGCTGATTACAACTTTGTAAACCAGCAAGAAAAAGCATATCCAAAGAAAAGGCGCGAATAATGTGAAAAAAATTGAAAGAAGCATTATTGCCCCGACTAAAATATCAATTAGGCTAAGAGCGTCACCTTTCAAGATAAACAGGCCTTTCGCGAGCAAGAGAAGAGCCGGGAATAAAATTAATTGAAATGGAAGAGAGATGCCTATAATCAAAGATAGGAAAATCAGTGCAGCAATCAGGTCTATTATTGCGAGAATTTTTACAAGCATATTTTTTCTGAGAATTTGGGGTTTATGAACCTATGCACTGTTAAAGGATTTACTACTTAAAAAATAACTTTTTAAAAAAATTATCCGTACAAAATTTTTCTTAGAATTTTAGAAAGAACATTTGTAAGCACTCATTGCGAAGCATAGTAGAATGCATAAAATACATACGGTTAAGGATTGATTGAAGATATGGAATGAAAACTTGAGGCAATAATGAAAGAAAAAAAATTGTCTCTTCCAGCAGACAAATACTTAGAAGAAAAACAATTGAAAGTATCTAGTTAGGAATAATTGGTAAAGATTCTGTTTTTAAAATGTAATTTTATTAAATGGGGAGAGAGGGCTCACGCAGTTCTGATGAACCGCGGATCCTTCAACTCTTCGAGATTGAAGTAATCGAACAGTTCGATTCCAAAATAAATGGGGAGAGA
>CAYZNI010000022.1:0-16141 GCA_964479755.1 Candidatus Woesearchaeota archaeon | reverse complement strand
TCTACAGCAGAGCTTATCTTGTTTGTCGAGGTAACCTTATTTCGGGATAAGACAAAATGGTTTTTGCAACTGCAGTTCCAAATATGAATGCAGCAACAAAATTAGCAAATGCTGCTAAAAAAACTGCGCCGCGCATTGATAAGACGCGCGTAGCAACAATTGTTGAAATTGAGTTTGCAGCATCATTGAAACCATTTCCGAAGTCAAAAACTAAGGCGAGAATTATAATTATTAACGCAATTATTAGTTCAGCCATGTTTTATTACGATGCCTTGAATAACCACGGAGATATCTTCCATTTTATCGGTTACTAATTCGAGATTGTAGTAAATGTCTTTGAGCTTAATCATTTCAGTTGGATCAATTTTTTTTGAATAGAGCTCAACCATTGCGCTTTGGTAAATCTCATCGCCTTCGTTTTCTAACTGGTGGATATTGATTGATGTTTCTTTTGAAAATCTTATTTGTTTTAAATCGGAAATAAGTATCAAGATTTCTTTCATTCCGGATTTGATAATTTTTGTTATGTCTATTATGTGTTTTTCAATGTTTTTTAAATCATAAAGAACTATTTGTTTTGTGGTGCTGTAAATCAAATCAATAACATCGTCAATCAGCCCGGTGAGATGGTTAATGTCTTCCTTGTCAATTGGAGTTACAAAAGTTTGATTTAGACGTTCGTTTATTACATGAGTTATTTTGTCGCCTCTGTGCTCGATGTCTTCTATTTTTTCAAGGTATTCCTTTTTTTGTTTTGCGCTTAGTTTTTTGTATTCAGAAATAAACTCTGAGAAAACATCAATTCCTCTCATGGAGTTTTCTCCTGCATCGTCCAACATTTTAAGAAAAGTCTTGTCTCTGGGCACAAAAAAGTCTAATATTTTTCCCATAGAAAAGCTTGGCTGAGATAGTTTAAAAGTGTGACGAAAGGATAGGATTACTCAGAGGTGATAGCTATTTCTGAGCAAATAATTACTTGGTATTCGGGTTCATAAAAGTTGGTTTTAATCTTTCTATTCTTCTTACGCATTTGGGCACTTTCTTTTCAAAAAAATCTTAATTATAAACAAGATCGATAAAACAATTCCAGGTATCCAAAGTTGAAGATAAAATATTTTTATTATTGTGCTAATTAAGGATATTATTCTTATTGATTGCACTCAAATGCTAAAAAGATTTATAACTTATGGAGATTGAGAATTTTAATGTCTGATTTGAGAAATTATGGAAATGTAGGAGAAAATAGAGCATTAGCTTTACGAGGCGGTTATGAGTCTGAAGGCCGCAGAGGAGGATATGAAGTTGGAACGAACTATGTCAGGCCGATTATTGACAATGACCTGAGATTCAGAGGAGTTTATAGTTCGTCGAGACCAACCGGATTGAAATATGACGAGCCGAGTGACTTTATGATAAGCTCGAGGGCGCAGATATTCAAGGCGCCTGTATTGGGGCGAGACTTTAGATAGGGGAGTTGGAATATAATATTTTTTCAATATTTTTAAAATGATTAAAATAAGTGTTATTTTTACTTTAATAATTTTTCTTCGATAATAATTATTAAATCACATTATAACTATTTTTTATTGAACATTGAATGCATAAAAGCAGACATTTTCAAAATCCTAGATAATTTTTTATATTCATTAATTCTTGAGCTTTTATGGATTTGAAGTTTGTTCCCGGTGACTATGTCAGGCTAAGGCTGGCGCTTGAGGAAATTGAAGGCCGAGTTTTGGAGAGTCCTGACAGAAGTGTCTTGTTGTTGAAATTAAATTCAGGATATAATGTCGGAATTCCGAAGGAGAATATACTGGCCGGGAGAGTGCTTAAGAAATTCAAAGATGAGAAAGTTGAAATTATCTTGCCGGACAAGAAAGGCTTGAAAAAAATAGGAATGATTCTGACTGGAGGAACTATTGCAACAAAATTAGATTCGAGAACCGGGGGGGTTTATCCGGGTGGATTCAGGGATTATGCGAGGTTTTTTCCGGAAATATATGAAATGGCTAACTTTAATATTGAAATTCCATTTATGATTGATTCAAGTTCGATGAATTCGGAGCATTGGAAAAAGATTGCAGAGTTAGCGGAGGGGATGTTAAATGATGAAGAGATTTCAGGTGTGATTATAGCCCATGGAACTGATACTTTGCACTATACGGCTGCAGCGCTTTCATTTTTTTTGAGGAATTTGAATAAGCCTGTTGTTATAACTTATTCGCAGAGAAGCATTGACAGGGCTAGTTCGGATGCTAACTTGAATTTGCAGTGCGCGACTAGAATGGCACTTTCTGATTGTGCTGAAGTTATGATTGTGGGGCATGCTTCAACGAATGATGATTATTGCTATGCTATGCGGGGAACTAAAGTCAGGAAACTTCATAGCTCAAGGAGAGACTCGTTTAAGCCGGTGAATGATTTGCCAATTGCAAGAGTTTTTCCTGATAGAGTTGAGTATTTAGAGAGCTATAAAAAGAGAAATGAGGGCAAGGTTGAGTTGGATACCGTGTTTAGTGACAAAGTTTCTTTGTTGAAGTTTTATCCTGGGCAGGAACCTGATATTTTAGATTTTTACGCGCTAAAGCACAAGGGCATTGTGATTGAAGCTGGTGGTTTGGGGCAAGTTCCATCCGCTGACTCGATGAGCAATTGGATTCCTAAATTAAATAAGTTAATCAAAAATGGTTTTGTGGTTTGCGTTGCTTCACAGACGATTTTTGGAAGAGTTGACCCGTATGTTTATTCCAACGCGAGGGAATTACTAGACGCAGGCGTTATATTTTTGGAGGATATGCTGGCGGAAACAGCGTTTGTAAAGCTTGGATGGGTGTTAGGGCATTATGGATGGAAAGTCAACGTTAAAGAAAAAATGCTGGAGAATTTTGCCGGAGAACTGAATGAGAGGTTGCCTTTTGCCGGCTGAGAGTGGTGAAACTGGGGATTTTGTTGTAACTAGGAAAAGGTTACATATGGAAAGGTTTATATATTTTGATTTTAAGTTATGGTTATGATTGATGAAAAGTTAAGACACGAGATTAAATTAAAGCATGACCTGTTAAGTTATGACCACGATTCCTTTGACCAAAGGTTTCTTTTAGTAAGAGATAGTTTGCGAAGCATAGGGGATATTTATTCATTTTGGATTGAGAACCCTGAATTGAGGGAAAAACTTGTATTAGCTCATAAAAATCCAGAGACGATTAGAAAGATGGCAGAAAAGGGCATAAGGCATATTAAAAATGCGTGGTATTACCTGGCTAATATAGGAAGTGATTTAGATTTTTATTTGCGGCTTACTCCTAAGGTCTTGAAGTATACAAACGCTCAAATAAACGGCAATAAAGGCAAAGATGGAAGATATAGAAAGGTGGATGTTACGTTGAACTTTAGAGATTACACCCCTCCTTCTCCAGGAGCAATTTCAGGCAGGGTCGACGCAGCTTTGCAAGTGGTCAATGATAACTATAAGACAGATCCGTTGCTTTCAGCAATTAATATTCATTTAGCTTTGTCTTTGATTCAGCCATTTGAAGATGGAAATAAAAGGACTGCTAGGCTTGTCCAGGATAGACTGCTTTTAGATGAGGGATACCCTCCAGCCATAATTCCTGCCTCGGAAGGTAAATTTTATCTAAGTCTTATTGAAGAAGCAGCTCCCGGATTTAGGGACGGAAATCCTGAAACTTCGAAAAACTTTTGTAATTATTTGGCTTCTAAAGTCAATGAAGGGTTGGACCAAATATTGAATGATTTAAATCCAATAAGAGAGAACGGAGATTAGAACTTTCTGTCTAGATTGCTAATTAAGTTTCTTTTTCTTAATTGAGTGACTTCATTTGATGAATACTGATAGACGATATCGCCTTTTTCATCGTCGGTTGGCCAGGGCTCTATCATGACGAAGTTCCCTTCACGGAGCCAGAATTTTCTTCCGAATCTTCCTGGGACGCGGCAGTTGCGGACTTTGTTGTCAGTGGTTTTGACAGACATTCGTTTTCCGCCGAGGCGCTGAAGGACAATTCCAATGAACTGGTTTTGTCTAGGCATTCGTACTCGAGTTGGAACTTGTTGTTGTTCTTCCTGACTGGATTCTTGTTTCTTAGGGTCTTTTGGTTTTTCTTCAATTATTTCCTGGAAGTCGCCGTAGTCTGACATGATTATGACTAACTTTAATGAGTTTAAAAAAGTTTATATTGGAGGTTTTCCAAGTTTTGGTATGATAAAAGCATATTTTGTTGGGGAGAAAATAGTTTCTAGTTCACAGGATGCGTTTACGATTTATGAAAAATCCAGATTTGGAGAGAAAAAGAATGGAAAGATAGAGTATGCTGGAATTGAGGCTCTGTATTTAGTTGCGGAGGGGAGAATGGAGCTTTTGTCTGGAAAGAAAGTATTTTCAGAAGATGCTCTGTTGAAAAAATTGAAGAGGTTTGACAAGAAAATTGAAACAAAGTTTGCGGTCTTTTCTGACATGCGCCGAAAGGGGTATATTGTGAAAACTGCTTTGAAATTTGGTGCTGAGTTCAGGGTTTATGAGAAAGGTGCGCTTCCCGGAGAGGAACATGCGCGCTGGATTCTTTTCTGCACTAGAGAGGCAGAGAATATGGGCTGGCACGATTTTGCTGCGAAAAGCAGAGTGGCACATTCAACGAAGAAGAATTTGTTGCTTGGAGTGGTTGATGAAGAAGGAGATGTCACTTATTATGAGGTTGCTTGGATTAGGGTTTAACTGAACAAAAATATTTATAACTTTGAGTTTTCTTGGATTAAAATGCCTGATCTAGAACAGCTGAACAAGCAAAAAGAGAGGATTTTGTCCACGATTAGATATAAAGGTCCGAGCTTGCCTGTTCAGATTGCTAAGGCATTGGGGATTTCGCCTCTTTTTGCTTCTGTGTTTTTGTCTGAATTGAGAGCGGAAGGAAAGCTGAAAGTGAGCGATATGCGTGTCGGAAGCTCTGCGTTGTTTTTTCTTCCAGGGCAGGAAAGCAAACTTGAGGATTTTTCTAAATACCTGAATGATAGGGAGAAAGAGGCATTTGAACTCTTAAGAAAAAGTTTGGTATTGAAAGATGAGGAGCAGACTCCTGTCATGAGAGTTGCGCTGAGGGCTATAAAAGATTTTGCGGTGCCAATAAAAGTCGGGGTTGACGGAATTGAAAAAACTTTTTGGAAGTATTTTACTTTGTCGCAGGAACTTTTTGAACTTAATGTCACGCAAATGGAAGAGGGAAAGAAGAGGAGAACAGTGAATGAGAAACTGACGGAAAAAGCTGAAATCAAAATTAAGGAAGAGGTTGTTGAAAAGCAAGTGGCTGAAGAGTCTGAGGAGCCAGTAAGAGAGTTTGCTAAGGTCAATGAAATTGATAAGATTAAAGGGGCTGTTGAGAAAAAGCCAGTTGAGAATTTTAGCGAGGTCCTCAGGGATTATCTTTCCGGCAAGGATATTGAGATAATGGAAGTTTTTGTGGAGAAGAAAAAAGAGTTTGAGGCAAAAGTCAGAATTGACATACCCTTTGGCAAGCAGGAGTTCTATCTTGTGGCCAAGGACAAGAAAGGGGTGAGCGAGAAAGATTTGCAAATAGTTTGGAGCAAGGCACATTCAAAGAAGTTGCCTGCTTTGTTTGTTTCGCCTGGGGAACTGAACAAGAAAGGAAAGGAGCATTTGAGAGAGTGGAAAAATCTCGTTAAATTTGAGAAGCTCAAGGCGTAGTTATTGTGTGAATAGAAGCGTTTTTAATTTATGTTTTGCAGTATGTTAAATTAGCAATGAAATTTCATCTCAGCCGGAATATGTTTTGAAAAACGGATTGGAAATATGGTGCAAAAGAGTTCCTAAAGCAATGATTGATAATTTGAAAAGCAAATGCGCTGATGAAAATGTGCAAGTTAATTCCAGGGTGTTGGATATGGCTTTCGGAAGAGCGGTTAAAAAAGCTCGGACTCTAAAAGGGAAGATTTATTGAATTGATAATTTAGTGCAAGGCTGTAATGCATTCTGAAATCCAATATTATGTAATGAAAGAGATTTTCCCAAACTATATGGGGTGGCAAGTTCCCAGGAGTAAACTTAACTTCAGAGATGAGGAAAGGTTTAAATAACTAACTTTTCAAATGTAAAAATGGGAAGAATAAAATCTGCGATGATAAGAAAGGCTGCAAGAGAGCTAGTTGCCACTAGTGAAGGATTTAGTACTGATTTTGAACAAAACAAGAAATTATTAAAAGATGTGTTTCCTTACAAGTCAACGAGAAATAAGGTAGCGGGTTGCATTGTACAACTTGTGAAGCAAGACAAAGAGAAAGCGATACTGCAAAATGAACAACCATCCATCTGAAAAAGAAAAAGATTCTAAAAAAGAATTTAGAAAAGGCGATGATAACGTGATTTTTATCGGTGGGAAACCACTGGTGAATTATGTTCGTGGAATTATTGTCCAGATTAAGAAAAATGAGGTTGCCGAAGTTATAATAAGGTCTAGAGGGAAGTTTATTTCAAAGGCGGTTGATGTGGCTGAAATCGCAAAAAGGACATTGGCCGATATAAACTTGAGAGTCAAGGAGATTAATATAGCAAGTGAAAGCTTTGAGGTTGAGGGGAAAAAAACGAATATTTCAACGATGGATATTGTATTGACAAAGTGATTATTTCTTTTTTGCCAGCTTGTTTTCTATACTATCGAGCTTGGTGTTGATTTCTTTCAGAAGTTTTAGTTTTTTATGTTCTTGGAGAGTTGAAATTAAGTGAAAGAATATCCAAATAATCAGTGCAATGCCAAGGCCACGGACGAGCCAATAACTTATTGAGGTGATTTTGTCGCCCAACTGGACCACGAATTGTTCGGGGCTTGTGTTTTCAAGAGCCATTGTTTTATTAGAGCAACATACTTAAAAAGCCTTTTTGTTAGGTTTTATCGGCTCTCACAGCATTGCATGCCGTGGTGCCATCGCATAAGTGTGCGCTACTGGCTCTGTAGCTCAGTTGGTTAGAGCGCTGCTCTCATGAATGGAAACCGCTCCAGGTTTCGATGCATCTCGGATTATGCGGTAATGCAAAGCGTAACCCTGATTGAGACAGGCAGAGGTCGGGAGTTCAAATCTCCCCGGAGCCATATGACGAATTTGAAAATATCAAGATATGACAATGGTATTAAACCTAAAGACTTAGCAAGGCAACCAGCCAATCCGAGCAGAGAAGATTTGAGAATTAACAGAGAATTAAAGAAAGTTTATGGTGAAATGTTTGCTTTCTCTGATACACGACAATTAATTGATTTGATTTTATCTAATTTGGCAGCTTATAATGCTAACTTAAGAAATTATGTTAAAAATAGAAAAGAGGAGATTTTGCGGGGTTAGGATATTATTCTTAAATTGTCGTTTTCTTTTCTTGGGATTATGTGAATGTGCGCGTGCTTGACGACTTGTCCAGCGGGCTCGAGGTTATTCATTATTATGTTGAAACCATCTCCTTTTTTTTCGTCTAAAATTTGAAAAGAAACTTTTTTTGTAAATTCTAGCAATTCTTTGCCCATAGTATTTGGAATATCCAGCAAAGTGACGAAATGTTTTTTTGCGATAATTAGGGTGTGGCCATCGGTTTTTGGGTGTGCGTCAGAGATTGCTATGAATGAGTTTGATTCAGCTATTTTTGCGGCAGGAATTTCATTGCGGACGATTTTGCAGAAAACGCAGTTTTGTTCTTGAGATTTCATATTACTTTAAGTATTAAAAGGTATAAATTTGTTTCCTTCCCATATCGCTGAAAAAATATTAATGCCTGTCATGATTGTAATAATTTGCAAAATTTTTTTGAATTAGTTCTCGAGGCTTGAATCGTAGAAGGTTTTTCTCAATAGTTGACGGTTGATTTCTTCTCTTCTGTAGTTTAGTCTAAAGATTCTTTCCAATAATGAAGGATTGTGTGGCTGATCTGTCAGGGCAGAGCTAAGGCGCGAGATTTCTTTTGCAAAGCTGGAGCGATTTTTGTAAACTGGAATCGGAATTCGCGTGAAAATTGATCTTGTCGCACTTTTTTCATCCGGGATTTTCGCGATGACAGGTATTTCAGTTGTTTCTTCTATTTCTTTGAGGGTGATTTCAAATTCAGGATCGCGGGTTTTGTTGATTATGATTCCAGAAATGGGTTTTCCGCGCTGCTTGGCGAGTTTTGCTGCTTTCAGCGAGCAAGATAAAGTGGGGTAGTCTGGAGTTGTAACGACAAACAGATTGTCGGAGGCGAGCATCGTGGAGAGGAGTTCGTCGTTTAAAGAGGGAGAGGAATCCAGAATTACAAAATCATAATTATTTTTTACTTTTTTTATTGCGTCTTTGAGCTTGAAGTAATTTATCTGAGAGTTATAAACATATTCTCCAGGAACAACGTCGACACCAAACTTATTGTGAATTGCAGATTGAATTTTTGCCTTGTCGTCTAAAACGTGATGTATGGATGTTTCTGGGGATAGTATATCCATGTGCAAGCCGAGATTAGGCGAGGAGAAATTTGCGTCAATTAGAAGCACTTTTTTTTGGTAATTGTTCACAAGATCGGCAGCCAGAGATGCAGCTACAGTTGTTTTTCCCACCCCTCCTTTTATTGAAATTATGCCCAGAGTTTTTGACATTAACAATAAAAATTAATTGAGGGTTATAAGTCTTTCTGAAATTAATCCTTTATTGGAAAAATATCAGCGATAAGTTTATATACCGCAGATAATGATTGCAATTATGGTAAATGGAATTGAGCGACCACTTGACCTTTTGAACCAATCAAAAGGAAAAGAGATTTTAGTGCAGCTTAAGGGCGATAAGCAGTTCGTTGGAACACTTTTGGCTTTTGATATGCATATAAATGTGGCTTTAGACAACGCGAAAGAAATGCAAAACGGAGAAGTCAAGAAAAACATTGGCTTGACGTTTTTGAGAGGAGATACGATTATCTTCATTTCGCCATCAAGCGGCGCCAAGTAGTTTTTTTTGATTTTTGAGGAGTTTTTAGAAGTTTTATTGGTAGTTTTGGCAGGGTTTAAAAAATAAATTTATCTTTTAGATTTTAATAAATTGAAAAGTTCTTCCCTAGCCTTTTTGTTTAACAAAGATATTTTAATTTCTTTTCCGTTTTTTAGTTGAATATAGACCTTGAAATAGAAGTCTGACTCATGCATAATGTCGGTTTTTCTGATTTTTATTATTTCTTTTAGTCGAAAGGTTCTATTTCGAAGATAAAACAAATTTTTGATTATGACATCACTATTATTGACGATTATTTTTTTTGACTTTGCCCAAAAGAAAATTAGAATTGATAATAACGCTATTGAAATTGTCCCAATTTTGTCTAGAAGGTCTGTACTGAGAGAAGAGATTGTAGTGAAAAACACAGCAAATATAATGCATGTAATTAACAGGGAAAAGGTTTGTTTTTTATCTAAAGAGTAGAAGGTTTTTTCCATTAAATCTCCAAGATATCAAAATCCTTAACGAGTTTTGTGTTCTTGAAAACTTTTTTGGCTTCTTTTTCAATGATTTGAGGGAAGGCTTCGTACCTTTGGGAGATGTGTGTAATTACAAGTGATTTGGAGCCTGATTTTTTTGCGATTTGTGCGGCTTGTTCAGCTGTAAGGTGTTTGTGTTCTTCTGCCTGCGCAGCATCTTCTTTTGAAAAAGTGGCTTCGCAAATCAAAATGTCTGAGTTTTTCGCAATTTTGACTGCGTTTTCGTTTGGCAAAGTGTCTAGAATGAAAGTTATTTTGCGACCTTTTTCTAAATATGTTACTTGGGAAGCTTTGATTTTTTTTTCATTGAATGTGATATCTTTACCCTGCTGCAATTCTTTTAACAACGGCGAGTTGGGGAGCTTAAGTTTTTTGAGCTTTGATTTGTCCAGGCGTAGTTTGTCTTTAATAGTGAAGGAGTAAGCTAGACTTGGAGTTCCATGAGACATTTGAGCGCATTCTATTTGGAACTCTGAATTTTCAAATATTATTCCTGAAAAAAATTCCTTTGCCTGAACTGGGATTTTTAGGTTAAAAACTCTAGTGAGTTCCCGGATGAATACAGGTGTGTTTTTTGGGCCGGAGACTTCTAGAGTTTTAGTAAAATTGGACATTGCGAGAGTCTGGAATAAGCCGGGAAGGCCTAGAATGTGGTCGCCGTGCCAGTGAGTTAGCAAAATTCTGGAGAGTTTTGCGGGAGAGATTTCTGCGGTGCGGAACTGCCGTTGAGTGCCTTCACCGCAGTCTATAAGGATATTTTCGTTCTTGTAAGTGAGTAAAATCGCGGTGTGGTTTCTCAACTTGGTTGGAACTGCGTTTCCTGTCCCTAAGAAAGTAATTTTTATTGGTTCCATTCTATTTTAGTTTCAATAAATCTTCTAAAGACATATTTACTTGTCTCATTATGCTTTTTAATGTTCCCTTTGCGAGTTCTTTATGTAGTGGAACCGGAACAGTAACTTTTCCGTTTGGAGTTTGTTTGTTTAAAATTGCGTGGCTTCCACTTGTGCGAATATGTGCGAAGCCTATTCTTGATAAAATTTTCACAACTTCTTTACCTGATAGAACTGGTAATTTTGGCATTTCTAGTTATCTCGACTACTGAAAAGAGAGGAGATTCATCTGTAACGAGTTCTTCATATCTTTCTGGCTGCTCTTCTAAGTATAGTTCGATTGCTTCTTTAATATTTTTTATAGCCTCGTCTGTATTTTCACCTTGACTTGCAATTCCTAAAGTTGGGCAATGAGCTACGAAAATTGAACTTTCGTCTGATAATTTTTCTTTGTCAATAACAATATTAGCAAGATATTTTCTTTCCATTATTTTCTATGATGAATTGGTTTTATATATTTATCTAGTTTTTCGCTTGTTTCCAATAGCCCTCGAAGATTCTTTTGTAGGAGTTTGAGGTTTCTTGGCTTGTAATCAATACGGCGATTGGAGGATTTGCGCTGTATGTTACAATGAGAACTTTATCTTTGTAAATCCAGGTATCGTTCGCAATTGGTCCTAATGGGTAATATTTAATTCTAGCATAAGTATCTTTAATCAATTGTTTTCTTTTCATATATGGGGTATCTACAATCGCTCGTGTCAAAATTTTCTTTTTTTTCTTTTCATTTTGATAAGCATAGTAATAATCTCCTAAAGCAGGCTCCATATCACCGCATGCAAAAACTAAATGGTCATCTTTAGATGTCAATTCACGAATCATATTATTCAGCGCAGACTTTAGACCAACTAGACCTTCGTAAATCTCAACTGATTGTTTTGTTAGGCTCTTTTTTTGAATTGTTTTAAGTTCCGGAATCAACTCTTGGGCAATCTCTTCTTTAACCTTTAGAAAATCTAAAATCCTTTCAGGGTCTCCAGCCTTGAAATATTTTATGTTTTCTTTTATAACATAGGAGGCCAGGCCTTTTTTTATTAGCGATCCTAGTGCATCATAAATTAAAACTCTGTGCAAATTGGTCAGTTTGACAATCGCTCCTGTTTTTGTTTCACCTAATTGAAGTAATGTTCTGTAAACCACCGCTTCATGCTTGTTTAAGCCCAGCTCTTCAAATTTTGACATTTCCATATTTTACGAGGGAAAAATAGGTATTTAATTGTTATCAATATATTATAACAAAGATTTAAGTATTATGTGCTTATAGAACTATTATGAAGTGGTATCACTTCAGGAATAAGAAAATGACAAACGGAACAAGACAAAACAATAGTGAAGGACAAATGAATCTTATCAGTAAAATGGTAGGAGTAGCTAGCGAACTAGTACGGGCCTGGAAATTTAGAATGCCTACAAAAGAAACGCCAGCTATGACTACTAGAGAACACTGGAATGATTTAAAGAATATAGTTCAGCGAGAAGGAATCCTTGAAGCGGTCAAATACGATTTAAGTCTAAGTTTTAGGAGTAGACAAAAAAATCGGTATGATGAATTAAACCATTATTTTATTCCATCGCATCCGTTGAATGTAAAGCGAGTCTACAATGCTTGGAGTAAACTTGGAAAAGTATCTCCTGATGAGCTTTATGATTATACTACAAGCGCAACTCAGGAAGGTAGTTTACAATATGAAGCTGTAGCACGAAGAGTTGCCGCATGGTATGGGTTTCCAACTGATCGCATTGACCAGGCAGTTCTGCAAGGTAAACAAGCATATTCTAAAAAAATAAAGAAATTGGAGGAAGAAAATGACAAACAAAACAAATCAAATAAATGAGAATGGAAGAGAAGAAACGCCTCAAGCAGTTTCAACAGCCGAAAAATACGCCGCTTGCGGGAATGAAAGATGTAGTTATAACAAAACTGGAAGGAAAATAGTTTCTCGTAATGGGCAAACCCCTAATTATTGCGGGAACTGCGGTTACAGAGCAATTCCGTATTTGGATGAAGAAGTAAGAAAAACGGAACAAGACGGAATTATGAAAATTCTTAGAGACCGGGCAGTAAATGAAGATGTCAGATTAAAGTTACTTGAAAAACTTGACGATTCTTATTTAGTTGAAATTGTTTCAGATGAAGAAGTTAGAGGGTGTATAGGAGAAAAGGCGTTGACTATGATCAAAAGTCAAGAGTTACTTTATCGCGGTATTATAGAGCATAGGAAATTAGACTACACCGGAGCAGGGGGAACTTACTATACTTGGGGTTACAAAGAAGCGGTTCCTCGCCTTTCGCTTGATAATCTTAATAAGCTTAGAGAAGAATTAGCAAGACGTAACAAAGATAAGCCGTATGAGAAGAGAGATTCATTAGAAGATTTTGTCAGGAATGTAATTCAGGAAAGAAAACAAAATATTGCAAAACAGTTGGCTGGAGAAACTGCTGATTCTTCCGGCGTAAAGAAAACAGAAACTGCAGAAAGAAAAGGAATTCTTGCAAGAATTTTCGGAGGAAGAAAATGACAAGTGAAACCGATATAGCACGAAGGGTGGAATCGTTATTTAGAGACAGAACAGCTAAGACAAAGTTATTAGAAAGGAAACTTAGAAAAACTCAAAAAGTTTTAAGGAAAACTGAGAATGCTGCAAACCTTTCTAGGAGAATATTGATTAATATTAGACAAAGTAGAGCCTATAGCGAGGGCGTCAATAGAATTATGGCTTTGAATGAATGCGGGGCGCCGGAACGCTACTTGTATTCAGACCCTGTTCACCGAAAATTAGCTGAGGGATTTTTAGGTTTTTATGGTGACTGGCATGTTGCCCCATCCGCAGATACTTCTCTTAGAGTTATAATGCGATATAGGCAGATGCCAGCAGAACTTTATAATGCGATTAAAGAAGGTGATATTGAACAGTCTAAAAAACTATATGATAAGTTTAGCAAAAGTTTCTACGATTTTTGTGTAAAAAATGTTTGGTGGGGAACTTTTGAAGAAGATTTGCCTGACGGATGCCTTTACGGGTCTGGAAATTCGGAGGAAGAAAATGAATCGTGCTAAAATCGCAGGACTAGTTGGCACTGTTTTAGGGGTAAGCAGTTTATGTTCTTGTATTGGGGGCGCTTGCGTTAATACGATTGGAGACGTTTCTTTTAGAGTAAAGTATGGGCAACTGGCGAAAAAATATGGAGAAACTGAAGCTATAACTAGTGATTTTTATTATGAGCGACTGGAAAAAGTTGTTTTGCCAATAAGAATTCCAAAACAAGAAGCAGAAAATCTTATCGCCAGTAGGGATTTTTATTATAATTTCGGAATGAGGGGCATGGGACAGGATTAGGATTATTTGTTCTTTCTGGAATTTTGCTTAAATTGAAAGAGAGGTTTGAGTAAGATGGCAAAACAAAATAAGGAGAAAAGAGAATTTGATAGCAGAAATTTTGTAGCTGAGCTAATTGGCTCGGGATTTACAATAATTCCTGGAGAGTCAGGCGATAGAGACGAGTATGGATATGTCAATTCTACTATAATGAGATATTGTATAAAGTCAATGCCGTCCGGTGGAATAGTTGGAAGATATTTGGAAAATAGGGAGATAGAAGGCAAACCGCGGTTTGAAATTGTTTATGATTTAAACGATAGTTGGCATATGAAATCAGCTGTACATTTAAAGAAATTTCTAAAAAAACTTGAAGTAGAATTTACTGAAACTCCTTCCGTAGAAGAAAGGGAAAAGAAGCTTCAAGAGAGCAGAGAAATGGCAAGCGCATTAGAGGAAAGTTTAAAGTGATGAGATGGACTCGCCGGGAATTGAACCCGGATCTCAACAATGCGAATGTTGCATTCTACCGTTATACTACGAGCCCTTTGCTTAATGGACCTGCCGAGAATCGGACTCGGATCTTCCGACTGCCAGCCGGACATAATAACCATTATACTACGGGCCCTGAAAATTTGAGATTTGGAGAGATTAAATACTTTTAGTCTGAAGTTTTTATTTTTTTTATGAGTTTTTTGTAGTGGAGTTTTTTTCCATAATGGCGATAGAAGTTTGGCTTGAGATTTATTTTTTCAATTAGGCGAGATTTTATTATTATTATGTCTCTTTTGCTGGGACTCCAGGAGTTGTGAAGGTCTTTTGAAAATTCTGTGAGATTTATTGAGATATTTGTTTTAAATCCCCGAAGGCGCATTTCATTTTTTATTTTTTCGTGTCTAAACTTGAGATATTTCAGCTTGTTTTTGAAAAAATTTATATGGCCTGCTCCAAGTTTGTAATTTTCAGGGGTTTTTTTATTTACTCCGTGTTTTTTCAAATGGCCGAGGAGCATAAGGATTTCGTTATACTCGGCGATAAGATGTTGATCTGCTAAGTTTTTTGGATCGATAAGATTTACACGCACCATGATTTTATATGTTGTTTGGATTTTTATATTTATTAGCCAACAATGATGTTGAGGATAGGTTTGGATTGACGGATGATTGAGTTATAGTATAATAGTTATCAATTTACCTCGATAGTTAAAAAAGATAGTTTGTATTGATGAAGGAAATTAGTAAATTGATGGTTGTGGTTTGATATTTATTCTAGGAATAGCAAGAGATACATGAGCCCGATACCAATTAGGAAAAAGATTAATTGCAAAAGTGATTTAGATATATTATCAGAGTGCTTGTGGATTTCCGGGATTAAGTCGGAGCCTGCGATGTAAATGAAACCGCCGATTGCGAGAGGAACCAGGAATGATTCGATTTGGCTGGAAATATTTGTGAGGGCGAGGGCGAGGATTGTTCCGAGAACTGCTGCGAGGGCTGTAAGGAAGTTAAGCATTAGTGCGCGGGATTTGGAAAAGCCGGCGTGCAGTAGAACGCTGAAGTCTCCTATTTCCTGAGGTATTTCGTGGGCTATTACTGCGATAGTTGTTGCAATTCCGGCTGGAAGGGAGACTAGATAAGAGGCTGCAATAATTAATCCATCGATGAAATTGTGGAGAGCGTCGCCAATCAAGTTTGTGTATCCGAATACGTGGATGTGTTTGTCTTCAGTGACTTGAGCGTGGCAGTGCTGCCAGTGAATTACCTTTTCAAGAAATAAAAATAAAGTTATTCCGAGCAAAATGAAAATTGAGCTTGAGAGCGCAAGGCCTTTCTGCGAAACCTCTGGAAGAAGATGGAAGAAAGCGTCCCCCAAGAGAGTTCCAGCGGAGAGGCTGATTAGGTAGATCAGAAATTTATGGAGTTTTTTTGCGTTGATAGAAAGAGAGACTATTCCGATGAGAGAGATAAGACTGACAAGCAAAACGCTTATCAGAGAGTAAATCCAAATTTGTGAGAGTAACATTGTTTAGCGATAAGTAGTATCACGAAGAAGCTGTGCTAACCTTTCTTCAGGAGATCTTTTGCTTGTTAATTTTTCTTGAAGGTGAAGAGCTCTAGCCAAGGCATTTTGTTCATGTAATACATATGTAGTAGCATCTGCACGCGGGCCCATCCCAGATGCCGCGAGACTTTCTATAAATCTTTGCTGTTCTTCAAAAAAACCCATCGTGGTAACATAAACCTCTATAGCTGCTTGATGAGTTAGCTGTGATGGAACATTAATTCTTATTTTGTCACTATAAGCTATGACCTTATCTTCAGAAACCATATTTATTATTAAACAACTTGGCTATATAATTCTTTTGTTTGTTTTTTACGTGTGCTATCCACTGACATATTTCATACCCTAAAATAGACTTCTGAGGGAGACTTT
>CAYZNI010000021.1:0-16436 GCA_964479755.1 Candidatus Woesearchaeota archaeon | reverse complement strand
AGTCTATAACGAGCAGCCTCTAGAAGGCGAGCGGTGACTGGTGGTTCTTGAATTTTTTTCAATTCCTTTCCCTTTGAGAAATCGTTTAATGAAAAATTTTTTGTCTTCTTCCACATTTCTTTAATTCTGGTTTTATTTCCTTGAACTTTTTGGCAACTCTTCTTAAATGTCTTGGTGTTATGTTCTGAGTTTTGGCTATTGATTAAAGTCCAGTCTCCTTCCTTTCAACTTCTTTCACTATCCATTTTTTCTTTTTCTTATTCAGCTTCTTCATAAGACTCTGCTCTACAGCAGAGATTATCAGTGTTATCGAGAGGACATTATTTATGGATAACTCATAAGCCATGGCTCTATAAAAATTATGAACTTCAATAACCATTCTTTCTTTAGTTCCTCAAAGAACCTTCCAAAGATTATAAGTCCAAATTTGCTCGCGACGCCAGTAGTTCTATGCGCGCCATTATAAAAGATCAAAAAAGGCGTTATAAAATCGGCTAAAACCTCATCATTGTCTACTGCAATTATTATCTTCCTAAACAAAACTCGACCTTAATTAACATTATTATAATGAAAATCAAATTTAAAAATACAATTTCCCAACCAACAATATGAAAAGACAAAAAGAGGAAAGACTAAAGTCAAAATCTCTTAAGGTTAGCATCGCAGAAGGCTCTGCCTATTCTGTTATGGAAGGATTTGGCTTGAGATATATAATGCCATATGCAATCGCACTGGGAATGTCAAACTTTCTTATAGGCTTGTTGAGTTCATTGCCAGGATTATTAGGCAGTCTTTCCCAATTGCAGAGTTCAAAACTCGTTGAAAAAAAATCAAGAAAGAGCATTGTCTTTGCAAGCGTGATTTTTCAAATTTTTACTTGGCTGCCGATAATAGCTGTCGGAGCAGCATATTTCTTTTTTGGCTTGAGCAGTTTTAATGCTTCAATAATGCTGATTATTTTTTACACTTTACTGACTGTTTTTGGCTCTTTCGCAGCACCCGCTTGGAATTCCTGGATGCGCGACTTAATTTCAAATAAAACAGATTCCTACTTTGCAAGAAGAAACAGAATAGGGGGAGCAATCGGACTGATAAGTGCGTTCATCGCGGGTGCCTTGTTAAGCTACTTCCAAAAAAAAGGAACTTTCTACGGCTTTCTGGTAATCTTCATAATTGCATTAGCAGGAAGGGCAACTTCTGCATATCTATTTACAAAACAATACGAACCAAAAACAAAAAAATCAAAAGATTACTATTTCAGCTTTTATCAATTTATTAAAAAGTCTTATAAAAATAATTTCGGAATGTTTGTGATTTTCTCAACAATGATATCCTTTTCAGTTGCGATTGCTTCGCCGTTCTTTACAGTATATCTGCTTGACGACCTAAAGCTAAGTTATCTAGCTTACACAATAATAGTTACAGTCCCTATTGCAACAACTCTCTTAACACTTCCTTTTTGGGGAAAATTCGGCGACAAATACGGAAGCATTAAAATTATAAAAATCTGTGGCAGAATGATTTTTTTAGTGCCTTTATTTTACATTCCAACAATTTATTTTTCGAGTAATCAGGTTTTTCTTTTAACTTATTTAATCGTGACAGAAATATTCTCAGGAATAATCTGGGCTGGATTCAACCTTGCCACAGGAACTTTCGTTTTCCACGCAGTTACAAAAGAAAGACTACCTTTGTGCATTGCGTACAGCACGATTCTAAACGCATTCGGTGCATTCCTCGGCGCAGCTCTCGGAGGTTTAATATCTTCAAAAGACTTCATTTTATTTGGTTTAGATTCAATACTCATAGTATTTTTAATCAGCACGATTGCAAGGTTTGTTTTCTTCTTTGCATTCATCAACAAAATAAAAGAAGTCCGCGAAGTCAAAAATTTCAAGATAAAGTATATAAAAAAACTAGTGCCGGAAATCGTACCACCTTCATTGATAGAAAACGCAGGAGTAAAAAGAATAGGGCACATGTTCTCCAAGTAATCAGTTAAATTTATATTAGCATTTTGCCTTGTTAAATGATGCCACGTGTGAAATTGTCAAAAATTATAGAAAGAGGGAAGGCGTTCTATCTTGCGTACGACCAAGGAATCGAACACGGTCCGGTAGATTTCAACGACAAAAATGTCGACCCGAATTACATAATTAAAATCGCGAAGGAAGGAAAATTCAACGCAGTAGTTTTCCAGAAAGGTATTGTGGAAAAATATCAAAAAGAAATTAAAAAGAGCAAAGTCCCACTTATAGTTAAATTAAACGGAAGAACTAATCTGCATAAAGGCGAGCCAGTTTCTGCGCAAATTTGCACTCTTAAGGAGGCTTTGAAACTTGGAGCTGTGGCAGTTGGCTACACAATTTATATTGGCAGCGAGCATGAGGCTGAAATGATTGAGCAATTTGAGAAAATTGAATCAGAGGCTCACAATATAGGGATTCCAGTGATTGCATGGATTTATCCACGGGGAAAGGGAATTGAAGGGAAGAGAGAGGGTGAGCTTTTGGCTTATGCTGCGCGAGTTGGATTGGAAATTGGCGCAGACATTGTGAAGATACATTGGACTGGACCTGTTGAGGACCTGAAGTGGGCTGTTAAGTCTGCCGGTAGGACAAAGGTAGTTATTGCGGGCGGGAACAAAAAAGCCGACGATGAATTTTTAGAAGATGTTAAAAATATAATGCGGTCGGGGGCGATTGGGCTTGCTGTTGGGAGAAATATCTGGCAAAATGAAAATCCAATTGAGCTTTCAAAAAAAATTAGGAAGATTGTTTTCGCATGAAAGTTTTTTAAATGGTATTTTAAGCATTAAATTTATGAAGATTTCCAGAATAGGTTTAGCAAGTTATTCAGAAAGGTTTTGTGATATTCTGGATAGGGAGAGAATATTTAAAATTGAAGACTTAAGAAATTTTTTAGGAAAGGAACTAGTTGTTGGGAAAGATGTTTTAGATTTATTGTTCATTTCTCGCAGGCCTTCTAATTTTGGAACAACATGCTATGATTTGTTTTACAAAGTAAGAAGTACTGGAATAATTATTTCTGCTAAATTAAACAAGGAATTTGATAATTCACAGGTAATCCTTAAATTTCAAGGATTGCTTTTAGGTTATAATTCGTTTGCAAAAGATGTATTTGGAAATATTGCGCAGAGCAATTTTATTGATTCTGCAAACTTAGAGGAAGTTAGAAAGGAACTTGAACTATTAAGGAAACTCAGATAGGAATTTTAATTTGTTTTTTGTGTAAGAGCTTAGCGTCTTGGAATTGTTAAAACTCCAAGAATAAACAAAATAGTTCCAACAATGAGATTTGCTGCAGGGAGAGTGTAGGCGCCGACCACAGCTGCTGTTGGCGGCGAGCGTGAAAGTAAAAATAGGAATGCGCCGAGAGTCATTAGGACGACAGCGGCGATTTTTCTTGCGGTGTTAACTGCATTGGCCTTTTTTTCTAAGTCTGAAATATTTTGGATTGCTCTTCCTGTTGATTTTCTGGCTTGGCCTCTATAGTCATTGACAGTAGAAGTAATGCTCTGGTAGTCTCTCTCGGATAGGATTCCTTCGTCGTGCATTTCTTCGATGACTCCTTCATAGCCTTCAAGAGTTTCAAGCCGCTGCGCGATGCTGCGATAGAGCGTGGCTTCGGAGAACTTCTTTCCCTTTGCCAAGTCATTTACTCCGTAAAGATAAGTATCTCTTATTTGCCGTTTTGACATTCCGCTTTCGCGCATAATGTCATAAGTTTCTACAGCGTTAGGGGAAAGAAGCAGATTTCCGATTGCTTCCTGCTCTTTTTTGTTTTTTCCTTGAGAGGCAACTTGCGCGACAATTTCCTGATAGTTTCTGTCTAATTCCTGAGGCTCACCTTGACTTATTTCTTTTAAGGGTTTTGAGTTGTCCTGCTTTGTAGAATATGTTCTTCCTTGATATTTTAGTGTCGGAGCATCTTTTTTAGAGTCTTTTTCCTTATTAGACCAACCCGCTCCGAGCCAATTGGCTCTTCCACTTCTTTTTGCCATTCGATATTGAGGAATTTTATGTTTATAAGGTTTTGTTCATTAGGTTTAAATTATCTAAAATGTTGTGAAATTAATGGTTCGAATTATTGACACAATTACAGCCAATATATTTTTAGGTTTGAGGGAAGGGTATGGCGAGATTATTCATAGTTTGAACGAGGTTAGTAATTATTTGCAGGATTATGTAAATCGTGTCGGACTATGCGTGAAAGTTACGCCTACAACTTTTATTTAATGATGGAATGGAGGATAGGGTAGTTATCGGACTAATTAACTATCCGAGGTTTCCAACTACTAGAGAGAATTTAAGACAGACCTCGGAAGAGATTGCTAAATTGTGCAAAGAGAGATTTAAGCAAAATAGAGTCTCTATAGTTTATCAAGGTCAAACAGTAATGATTGAGTGAACTAGTGAAAGATTTAAATTGTTTAATTGCGTTTATTGAGAATGATAGTTATTAATTTCAAGAATTACAAAAATGGCAGCGAGGCGCTGCGTCTTGTGGGGAAGATTGAAAAGCATTTGCCGGATGCCGTGGTTGCGCTAAATGCGTTTGACTTGTCACATGTGGCGTTTTATCATTCTAGAATGCAAATATTCGCGCAGCATGTGGACTTTGTCGAAGGAAATCGTGCGACTGGATATTTGTCGGCTAGGTCTTTGAAGTCTCATGGAGGAAAAGGAAGCTTGTTGAACCATTCGGAGCATAGACTAGAGTTTTCAGTGATAAGGAAGACGGTTGAGCAGATGAAAAAAGAAAAACTAAAGGTGATTTTATGCGCGAAGGACTTGAAAGAAGGTCGGAAGTTTATTTTTTTGAAACCAGATGCGATTGCGTTTGAAGACACGAAATTGATAGGAAGTGGGAAGTCAATTACCAAATATAAAAGTGGAGATGTTGCAAAGTTTGCTGAAATGCTGCGCGGGACGAAAATAGCTGCACTTTGCGGAGCGGGAGTTTCAACAGCTGAATATGTATTGGCTGCGCGGAAATTGGGATGCAAGGGGGTTTTAATTGCATCGGCGATTGCGGATGTGCCTGATGAGAAAGTTGAAGAGTTGTTGGGAGAGATTTCGCAAGTTAAATTATAAATTCTTTTGAGTTTGGAAGCAATGCAGCACCAATCAGTCCTGAATCATCCTTGAATTTTGCCTTAAGAATCTTGATTGATTCAAGATTGTAAATTTTTTTGAATGTCTTTTCTGCTTTTGGGAAAATATGCTTAACTTCAGAAAATCCGCCGCCCAGGATGAAGGCATCTGGAGACAGAATAAATGCAAGATTTGACAAGCCAATTCCGAGGAAATAGCCGACTTCGTTGTAAACTTCCAAAGCTGTTTTGTCTTTTTTCTGTGCTAAATAGCATAATTCAGTTCCTGAAACATTTCTTAAGCCTTTTTCATGTGCAAAACGCATTGAGGCAGAACCTGAAGCTAGTTGCTCGAAAATTTTATCTGTGATTTGCATGCTGCCTACCTCGCCAGCAGCGCCTTTTCCAAGATATAGTTTTTTATTAATTACAATTGCGCCGCCAATTCCTGTTCCGAGAGTTAAGAGCACGAAATTTCTGAGTTTTTTGCCTGCCCCGAATTTTAACTCAGCAAGAGCGGCACAATTTGCATCATTCTCAAAATAAACTTTTTTCTTAAACTTCTCCCTTAATATTTTTTTCAGAGGGGTTCCGTCCAAATCATTGTTCAAAGAGTTCTGCAACTTTCCCTTTTTCTCAAATCCTGCTGTGGAAATACATATAGTGTCAAAACCGTTATAACTCTCAATAATATTAAAAATTTTAGCTATTGTTTCTTTTTTCTCTTTAGGCGTGTTAACTTTTCGATAATCTTTTAATCTAGAGCCATTAACAATAGCAGACCTAATATTCGTTCCTCCAATATCCAAACAAACCCTCATTCCTTTCACCCTAGTTAAATAAAGGAAAAATAAGTATAAAAGAGTTTAGTTTTTATTTTTCTTCCTCTCTTTCTATGACCTTGTACTTCTTGTCGAAACGGCGCTGTTTTGTCAAAGAGATTGAGCCTTCCACAATTAATCCAAGGCCTGCGATAAGCCAGAACCAGTCGGATGAGAAGTCATACTTGCCTGCGAGCTTAATACTAACACCGATTGTCATAAGAATTCCTACAACTATGAATGTTTCGTGTTTCGCCCAGGATTCAATTCTTACAAGGTTTGTTACTTTTTCCAACTTATTAAGGTAAGGATTTGTATTGTTTCTATTTAAACTTTGTTAGAAAAGATTTTATACTGTATTATTTATTTCAGTGTATGATTTATGAGGTGAACTTAGTTTCTCATGTTTTATCAGTAGTTATCGCGGCAGGAGCTGTGGGAGTAATTGACTATCTTCATATTGTTGGATTGAGGAAGAAAAAACTTGAAAAGAGCGCAATAAAGATTTATCCCGCAATTTCCAAATTGATAAACTTGGCGTTTTTCGCAATTATTCTCACCGGTGTTGCCTTAGTTGTGCAGAAGCCTGAAATGCTTTCAAATCAGTTGTTTAGAGTAAAAATTGCTCTTGTTATTTTAGTCGGCTTGAATGGAATTTATTTGCAGAGAAAAGTGGGTCCGAGTTTGGAGGTGTGCGCAATTAAAGGAAACAAATATTGTTTTAAAAATGTTTTGTATTATTCAGCGATTGCAGGTACTTTTTCTGCTGTAACGTGGTTTGCTATACTTTTACTGTCTTTAACTAAGAATCTTGGCTATAATTGGAAACAATTTCTGATGGCGTATGTTATTATTTTAATTATTGGCATTTTTTTCGGAATTGGGATGGAGAAGAAAGCGAGAGCCTGGCGATAGGAAAAGTTTATTAATTAGTCCTTATTTTAATTGCCGCAAAATGAAGGTGGCTATTAACGGATTTGGCAGAATTGGAAAACAGTTTTTTTTAGCTGCGATGGAGAAAAAAGTCAAGTGGGATATTGTGATAAACCATACTGCGGATTTGGATTTTATAGTCTATTCCCTGAAATATGACTCTGTGCATCCATCGCCAACGGAAAAGATTTCCCACGACGGGAAGAGTTTGATTTTCGGAAATAAAAAAATAAAAGTTTTTTCAGAGTTAGACCCGCAAAAGCTGCCTTGGGCTGCAGAGAAGGTTGACTTGGTGGTTGATTGCACCGGGATGTTCACGAAAGCAGATGAGGCGAGGAAACATTTGAAGGCAGGTGCGAAAAGAGTTTTGATCTCTGCACCGGCGAAAGGACATGATGCGACTATAGTTGTGGGAGTGAATGATAAAGATTTAAAGAAAGAACATTTAATTTTATCAGCAGGAAGCTGCACGACGAATTGCGCTGCCCCATTGATGAAAGTACTGAATGATGCCTTCAAGATAAAATCAGCTTTTTTTGTAACGACACACGCATATACAGCAACTCAAAGATTAATTGATGGAGTTGACAAGAAGGATGTGCGGCGTGGAAGAGCTGCTGCTATTGATATTGTACCTGGAACTTCTGGAGCTTCTCAGTCTGTTGTTGAATGCATTCCGGAGCTAGAAGGAAAACTTGATGGTTATGCGTTGCGCGTGCCAGTTGTTGATGGCTCTATCACCTCGGTGGTTGCACAGGTTGAGAAGCCTGCTTCGGTTGATGAGGTTAAGAAATTGTTCAAGAAAAAAGTTGCAGAGATGAAAGGAATTTTGAGTTATACTGAAGATGAGTTAGTATCGTCAGATATTATTCATGATTCGTCCTCGTGCATTTTTGATGCGACTTTGACGGGAGTGAATGGAAATTTAATCAGTATAGCCGGATGGTATGACAATGAGTGGGGATATTCGAATAGATTAGTGGATGTTGGATTGATGGTTGAGAAGCTGAAGTAGTGAAATATATGCAGCGAAATTTTGGCTTTAAATATTCCTCATTTACAATATGTGATTGATTAATAAAAAACATCATAGTCAAAACATTTTTAGTTTTTTAAGATCAAAGTAAATCAATAAGTTCAATATTCATTAATTTTATAAGTATTCTTAACTTGAATTTATTATGAAGAGCTTTAGGTTTTATCTCGGTTTGGTTTTTATTATAATTGGATGCGTTTTGTTGATAGGAAATTTTTCCGGAATCAGCGGTTTTGCTGTTTTTGAGGGATCGAGCTTTGTTTATGGCAAAATATTTGTAGTTTTGCTTGTAATTGGAGGGATTGTTCTGCTTGCGATTGACGGAAGAAATGCAGCAGGATCGCTTGAAAGAAGGGTTGCGGAAGACGTAGTGTCGCCAGAGAAATTCGCTGAAAGATTTTATACAAAAGGATCTAAAAGAGAAAGAAGTTCAATTATTCTTGACACTTCAGCGATTATTCCTTATGATGCAAAAAAACTTTTGCATTTTTTGAGGACATATGGAGAGGTTTATGTTCCAGATTCTGTTATAGCAGAAGTTAAAGATGCTTCAGTTAGAAAAATTCTAGAGGAGAATACTTGCACTATAGGAGGGTTTGAGAAGTACAGAGCCATTTCACGCAAAACCCTTGAGAAAACAGAAAAACCCCAACTTAGAAGTTATTTATTGCCATATTTGTCAGGGAGCAAGAAAGTAAAAACCAGACAAGAACAAAGTGAAATTGCTTCTAAAACTGCGAAGATAAGAAAAATCATGGAAAAAGAAGGGTGGACAGTTGAAGAAGCCACAACTAAGCCCGAAATTGCTTTAGCAAGAATTAGAGATTATTTAGAAAGGCATTGTGTTGTCAGCAATGCCGATGTCGATGTTCTATCTATGGCGTTACATGAATCAAGGAGAGGGAATCACGCTTTGATTGGAGAAAAAGATATCGATTTAAGGCAGGCAGTAGGAATTATTAAGGATAAAGCTGATAAACTTGGCAGAAATATTGATTATATTGAACCTTATACAAGTGCGGCTTAAGCGTTTTTTATCAGACTTATTAATTCTGAAATTTCTTCAAGCTCTCTTGATTTTTCAAGCCACTCGCTTCCGAATTGTTTTTTAAGTTTCCTCCTATCTGTAACGTAATATTCATCATTCTTTTTGACCTCTGTGCCTTCCTCAATTTTTCTTATGTCAAAAAAATCCAACGCATAACCTCTTACGCTTCTTTCTGTATTTTGATAAGTAGCGTGTTTTTGCCCTTTAACTCTTAAAGCGTAAGTTGTAAAATCGGGACGAATTGAACGGGCAAATGAAATTTCAATGGCTGGATTAGCTTTTTCAATGTAAGGAAGAACTGGAACGACAGAAAGGCGAGGATTAATTGGCACCGACAATGGAAGATTAGGTGTTACTTCAAATAGGAATTGATAGGTCATTCCTCCTAAATCAAAGCCATTTAAGCCAAGAAGGTATGAAGCCTCGTAAACGTTTGAAATTGCTTTTGTATAAGCAGACCTTAGAAGTAAAATTGTGTCCCTTTGGGCAGGGTTTTCGGCACCAATGCCTTTATCTTCATCATTCTCAGGCCAGACCAATCTTAGTGGTTTGGTATTTTCAAGTATTCCCATATTTAAAGCTAAAAATGGAGTTATTTAAATCTATGTTAGAATGAAAATTTAGAGAATTCAAAAGATTTTTAACCTAATTTTTGTTGTTATTAGAATCCTTTGCGATAGAGGGCTCTTCGTCAGAATCTTCCAGGTCGAGGCCCAAGTCATATTCCGGGGACTTGTAACCTGTTAAGGCGTGTCTGACTTTGAAGTCTTCATCCATTTGATTTTTAGGATTGCAAAGTATATAAACATATAGAAAATGCCGAGAGATTTGTACAAGCAGGTTGATTTCAGGAAGAACCTGAAGAAATACTGGGAGTTTGCAAAGCCGTACAAATGGATGTTTCTGATAGTAATCTTTCTTGCCACTGTTATGGAATTGCTTCGCCTTGGAGAAAAATACCTGTTTAAGTTAATTTTGGATGACGGGGCTTTGTTTTACACAGGTTCCATGATGAAGGATGCATTTATTCAGGTTTTACTGTTTATTGCAGTAGTCTATGGCGGAATTGTAGTCTTGAAGGTTTCGAATCATTGGATTAGGACTAGAGTTTTGAATAAGATTGAAACGGAAATGATATTCGATTTGAAGAAGAGTTTTTTTGACCATATTGTCCATTTGTCGCATAACTTCCACACGACGCATAAGACAGGCTCGTTAATCTCGAGATTGAACAGGGGGGCAGGCGCGATTGAAAGGCTTACTGACTTTTTTATATTTAATGTTACTCCGCTGTTTATACAAGCTGTAATTATAGGCAGCACTCTTGCAATATTGGACTGGTATACTGCAATTGTAATTGTCATAACGGGGGCCGCATTTATTAGCTACGGATTGTGGATTTCGAACAAACAGAAAAGGTCGCATGTGCTGGCGAATAACGCAGAGGATTTTGAAAAAGGAAATGTTTCGGACGTTTTTACGAACATTGACTCGATAAAGTATTATGGAAAGGAAGATTTTATCAAGAATAGATTTGCAAAAGTCGCAACTGACACGAAATTGAAAAGACTAAGATTCTGGAATTTTGGGGTTTATTTCAACAGCGGGCAGAGTCTGATTGTCGCTATTGGCGGATTTTTCATTGTTTACTTCTCTCTGTTGAAGTTCCTCGAGGGAAATATGACGATTGGAACGCTGGCCTTTATTTACACTATTTATGGGAGTTTGCTTGAAAACTTATTTGGATTTGTAAGCGGAATCAGGGGTTATTATATTTCTCTAGGGGATTTGGATGACCTGTTCAAGTATGGCAAAATCAAGAACGAGATTAAAGACGGAAAGGGGGGAAGAGCCATTGAGAACGGAGAGATTGAGTTCAAGAACTTGAGTTTTGTTTATCCAAACAGAGATGAACCCGCTATTCATAACCTGAATCTAAGAATAAACAAGAATGAGAAAGTTGCCCTTGTGGGCCATTCGGGTTGCGGGAAGACGACGCTGATAAAACTGCTTTACAGACTTTATGACACGACTAATGGAGATATTTTTATCGACGGAGAAAATATTAAAGATTTCAAACAGGAGTTTTTGAGAAGTGAGATGAGCATAGTTCCACAAGAAGCAGTGCTGTTTGATGACACAATTTATAACAATATATTGTTTTCAAATCCAAAAGCTTCCAGACAAGAAGTCGTGAGGGCAATCAAGTTTGCACAACTTGATAAGTTTGTTGAGAAACTGCCGAAAAAGGAAAATACGATTGTTGGAGAGAGAGGAGTTAAATTATCGGGAGGAGAGAAGCAAAGAGTCTCGATTGCAAGAGCGATTTTGTCAAACAAGAAAGTCCTAGTTCTTGATGAGGCGACTTCATCTCTTGATTCAAAAACGGAATTTGAAATACAGCAGGACTTGGAGAAATTGATGAAAGGCAGGACTAGTATAATTATTGCCCATAGATTATCAACGATAATGAAGGCAGATAAGATTGTAGTCATGGATAAAGGTCAAGTGGTGCAAATTGGAAAGCATAGCGAGTTAATCAGGAAAGGAGGAATTTACCGAGAGTTGTGGAATTTGCAGAAGGGAGGGTATATTAAGGAGTGATGGAGTTGAGCAAAAAGAAATTGATAAAATATTATTACTTTATGATTTTGGAGCAATTAAGAAGATTAAACTTTTTGGTATGGGCATTGTAAATTAAAATTGGCTAGTTCAAACTGAAAAAGGCAAGTTTGTTTTAAGAAAAGTATCTAAGGATAAAAAGTTAAACGATTTAAAATTTGAAGTTAAATATCTTTTGACTATACAGGAAAAATTCTCTTACAAAATACCTTCACCATTGGTTAATAGAAAAAATAAAAGTATCACAAGAATTGGAAATAGCTATTTTTGGCTCTATAGGTATATTAAAGGCAAGATTTCTAAGAATTGGAATGAAGGAAAGTTAAAGAGTGTTGCCAAAATGGTTACAAATTATCACAGGAACTTAGAAAGATTTAACTTAAATAATGGAAAAGGAAAATCTGACCATGTGTTAATTAGTCAGAATTTGAATGCGATAGGTAATTATGTTAAAGCACTTCGGAAGAAGGGACTTAAAGAGTGGGCTGATAAAATTTATTTGTCTTTGTCTGTGGAAGTTAGCAGTATAATGAAATGTTTAAGTTCGAAAAATTATTTAGGATTAAAGCAATATTATATACATAGAGACTTAGGACCAGAAAACATACTTTTTAGCGGTGATAAAGTCGTAGGAGTATTAGACTTTGATAATGTCAGCTTGAGCAATGATATTTTAGTAAAGGATTTAGCGATTATATTGCAGAGGGCCTTTACAAATGATAATGGCGAATTGAATCTGAAGAAAGCGTCTGTTTTTATAGAAGAATACAGAAAAATAAAGAAGTTAACTAATAAGGAGATAGAGTTAATTCCTGATTTAATTACTGCTTCTTTTGTTGATGATTGCAATTAAACTTATTGGCTATGCGTCAATGATAAAAAGAGAAGCAAGATTAAATGGATAAATGAAAATCTGCGAGGAGCGAAAAGGTTTAATATCAATAGACACTTGATAATTGAGAGGTTGAGATGAATCTAAGCAAATTTGAAATTAATAAGATTGCTAAGATTTATGGGATAGGAAAAGTTAAGTCTGTAAAGTTATTCAAGGGCGGGGCTATAAGCCATAATTTTCTGTTTCAAACTGAAAAAGGAAGTTTTGTTGTTAGGGTTTTAGGATATGAGCTTACTGATTATTGGAAAGGACAAAAAGAACTTGAGTTTATGGTGCTTGACTTTTTGATTAAAAGAAAATTTTCTTATGAGGTTCCCAGATTTTTAAAGGATAAAAATGGAAATTGTATATCTAAAGTCAATGGAAGATTAATCGAAGTTTATCCTTTGTTAAAAGGTAAACATGCTAAAAAGTTCGATGAAAAACATATTAGAGAGGTGGCTAGAACTTTAGCTTGCTACCATAGGACTATTTCTAAACTTAGAGTTCTTAAAAGGTTTAATAAAATCGATAATTACAAGTGGTTAACGAGGGAACTTAATGAAATGAAGAATGTTAAGCCAAAGAACGCATTTGATAAATTGATGTTAAGGGAGATTGGAAAACATATCTCAGTTCTTGAGAGGCCTCTTAGAACTGATATTAAGAAATTTCTTGTTTGTCATCATGATTTTCATAGGACAAACTTGTTATTTGTCAAGGGAAAATTAACTGGCATTCTTGATTTTGAGAATATAAGATATAGCCCTAGAGTATGCGATTTTTATTTTGACGAGAATAACTTACAGAACAGTCTTATTTTTATTGAAGAATATAATAAACATAATAAACTAACAAAGAAAGAAATTAAGAGTTTTATTACTTTGAAGCTTTTAGGGGATTGCTATAGTTTTAGATGGACTTATAGGGGAAAAATGAAAAATGAGAAAAGAAGAATTCCTCATATGAGGTACTTGGCAAAAAGATATAAGAAGTATATTGAATTTGAAGAAATATTAAAAAAGAAATATGGAATTTAAAACACTTGATGACTATGAATGGAAAGGAAAGCGCGTTTTGCTTAGAAGCGATTTGAATTCAGAGCTGCTTAAAGGTAAACCGCAAATGTCGGACAGAATTTCTGAGAGTGCGAAGACTATACTTGAGCTGAAGAAGAAAAAGGCGCGAGTTGTGGTGCTGGCGCATCAGGGTTCCCCTGGCAAGGATGATTGCATTTCTCTAGAGGGTCATGTTAAATTGCTTAGGAAGTTTGTAGATGTCAAATTTGTTAAAGATACAATTGGTGAGAAGGCCTTGAAGGAAACTGCCAAATTAAAAGATGGAGAGGTTTTAGTTTTGGAAAATGTTAGATTTGTTAAAGATGAAATGAAACCTTCCGAAAATAACGAACTTGTTTCTAAGTTGAAAGATAAGTTTGATATTTATATAAACGATGCTTTTTCAGTTTGCCATAGGTCTCAAAGTTCTATTGTTGCTTTTCCTAAAGTTCTTGAGAGTTGTGTTGGCAGAACGATGGAACGCGAACTTCGAGCTTTGGAAAAGTTGAACTTAAAGGAAGCTCTTTTTATTCTAGGAGGGGCGAAAGTTGCGGAGAATGTGAAGCTAACTAAAGTCGCAAATCGAGTTTTGGCTACAGGAGTTTTTGGCGCGATGGCTGTTTATTCCAAAGGGGTGAAATTGGGAAAAGAAGAGAGTGTTTTTGCTGATGAACTGGCTCTTGTGGATGATATTAAAAGCTTGGGAGATAAAATTGTAGCGCCTGTTGATTTTGCTATAGATGTTGGAAGGAGAAAAGAGGTATTTTGGGATGAATTGCCCGTTGAGTATGGATTGCAGGATATAGGAGAAAAAACTATTGAGATATTTTCAAAAGAGATTGCAAAGGCAAAGGTGATTTTTATGAGTGGGACTGCAGGAGTTTGCGAGAATAAACTATTTGGCTTGGGAACTAGAAAATTGTTTGAGGCGATTTTAAAGTCTAAAGCGTTTTCAGTTATTGGAGGGGGGCACACTATTACTGCATTGAAAGAGTTTGGATTTAAAAAAGAAAAATTTGGATATGTTTCTTTGAGCGGCGGAGCTTTGGAGAGTTTTGTTGCTGGGGATAAGTTGCCTGGGCTGGAAGCTCTTGGAGTTAATGAAAATAGAGAATTCTCTTAATCGGGTTACATTTTGTCCGGAATTCTCTAATAGATAATTCTAAAAATCCAGCTTTCTATTCAAAATAATTATCCCTAGTAAGATATTTTAATGAAGTTTTCTAATTAATTAAAATAAGATGGTGAGCTATGATAAGTACAAATACAAACCTTACGACCCTGTTTATCCAAAATTGTTTAAAAAAGAGGAAAATAAGCTAAAAAAAATTCTTCCTAGAAGTGCAAGGATTGAACATATAGGAAGCACTGCTGTAGAAGGTTTGGGAGGCAAGGGGATTGTAGATATTTTAATTTTTGTCGGCAAAAAACAAGTTTTAAAGTGTTTAAGGCAATTAGTGGAAATTGGATTTGAATACAAACCTGAACATATTGAAAATAAAAAGAGAAAATTTTTTCAAAAAAGAATATTAAATAAAGGATTAGAAAGAAGAGTTCATATTCATCTTACTGCGGATAATGGATTCTTTAACTCATTTGTTGCATTCAGGGATTATCTAAGGAATAATAAAAAGGCAACAGAGGAATATGCTAAAATAAAGAAACGAGGTTCAAAGTTAGCTTTGGGAGATAAATTAAAATATGCTGAATATAAGTCTTCCTTTCTTAAGCAAACAATTGAAAAAGCACTCAATGAAAAAGAATAAAAGCTCATCTTCCTTTTTGTTATCTTAAAATATGGTGAAGTACGATATAATTTCAGTTGGAAGCGCGGTGATTGACGCGTTTGTTGAGACTAAATTGCGGGAAAAAAATCACGAAATGTTTTTGCCTGTTGGGGCTAAACTACTTGTGGAGCATTTGGGTTTTGCGACTGGAGGCGGGGGGACTAACGCGGCGACGGCATTTTCCAAGATGGGATTTAAGGCAGGATTCCTGGGGAAACTTGGAAAAGATGCGAATGCGGAAATAATCTTGAGTGAAATGAAAAAGAACAACGTCGATTTTTTAGGAGTTCGAGGAAAAGAGCCTACGGGATACTCTGTGATAATTGACAGCAAGTTTAGAGATAGGACGATATTGACTTATCGGGGAGCAAATGAAAACTTGAAGTTTTCCGACTTAAAATTGAGCAAGTTGAACGCTAAGTGGTATTATTTTGCAACGATGAATGAGGCCTCTTTGGATGCGCAGGTTAAAATCGCAGAATTTGTTTTCAAAAAAGGTGCGAAGATTGTATACAATCCCGGCAGTAGTTCAATTGTTAATGACAGAAAAAAAGTTTTGAGGATTTTGCGTATGTGCGAGATTGTTGTTGTGAATGACTCTGAGGCGACTGAGCTTGTCGGTACGAATGAAGAAGCAGCCTTTGAGAGAATTAGAAAATTAGGCCCGAGAATAGTAGCGATAACTTATGGCGAGCATGGGAGCAAAGTTTATGATGGGAATTTTTTATTTAAAAGCGAGGCGAATGAAGTGAATGTCGTAGAAAGAACTGGGGCGGGAGATGCCTTTTGCGCCGGATTTGTTGCTGCCTTTTTGAAGCTTGATGATATTGAGCAGGCAGTGAGAATCGGGGCGATAAACTCGGAAAGCGTGATTCAGCATAAAGGTGCGAAAGTTGGTCTTTTGTCTTGGTGGGATGCTTTTGCGAATATAAATAAGATAAAGATTAGAGTTAAAAGGATTTAATAATTGCAGTTGTCTTTTCATTGAGGATAAGAATTAGATGACCTGGAATAATACTTTATGAAGATTTATTATTTAAAATATCTCTTAATTCTACGATATTCATTTTCTTCGATAAAAACTATTTTATTTAATCGTTATACCCCGCAGCTTGCTGCGGCTGGGAAAAACTAAAAACTC
>CAYZNI010000020.1:0-16750 GCA_964479755.1 Candidatus Woesearchaeota archaeon | reverse complement strand
AAAAACAGAATAAGATTAATTTGTCGTTAGGAAATAATTATGGGATAACACACCTCATTTTTGTTTAAAAACATTTAAATATCTAAATTCATTATTTTTAAAATGCAAAAAAGAGTTTTATTTTTAAGTTTACTATTCTTATTCGCAATGTTAACTTTTGTTATCGCTCAAAGCAACGGAACAAACAGCACTAAAAATAATTCCACAGCTACAAACAACACCCTCGGAAATTCAACCAATGTAACAGCTGGAAATTTTTCAACTAATTCAAACAACCAAGCACGCTGCCAAGCCCTCAACAACAGGATTGAAGGCAGACTGAAGCAGTTCAGGGATGACAATCCCCATTTCAGAGAATTTGGAAATTTGAGAGATAGAATTGTTAATGTCGCTGACAGATTGGAAGCAAATGGGGCTGACGTCACAAAGCTAAGAGCTGATATAGTCGTTCTAGACGCCAAAATTCAAAAATTTTATGAGGACTACAACCTATTCCTTCAAAAACTTAATCTCACAAGGGACTCTTCTTGCAAGCGTTCTCCAATTCAATTCAAGGATTCACTGAATGCAGCAAAAACTCAACTTAGAGTTGTCCGGCAGGACGCAGACGATATCAAGAGATTTGTTAAAACGACAATCAAAGAGGACATAAAAAATATAAGAATTAGAAATAATGAAGTCAGGAATGAAACTGACAATGATAACCAAAACCAGACGCGAAACCGCAATCAAAACAGGACTAGAGCCAGAGATAGAAATGACTCAGAAAATAACGAAACGGAGGAAGACTAAATGAAAAAATCAACACTAATTATCATTATAGTTGTAATACTTTTTCTTGTAGCAGGGTATATTATGACGCGAGATAAACCTGACAAAACCGCGGGCAATGGAATCACAAATTCTACTGCAACTCCTAGTGGCACAGGCTCAAGTCTTCCTTCTCAACCTCCCGCATCAGGCACTGACACAACAACTACTCCAGCCACAACGGACTTAAACTCCGCAGCAGCTGAAGTTGATGCTTTAGTAGACGCCATTGACACTTCCGGATTGGCTGATGACTCTTTGAGCGACCTAGGCTAATCCTGGATTTTTACGGCAACTACTTGATTTTTTTCTTTCAACAATATAAAATATTAATCAAATTTATAATAATGAAAATCAATATCTGGAAAGCAAGATTAAGAATCACTTTAATAAATTGTAATTAATATGAAGTGAAAGTCAATAACTATATTAAATAAACTTTCTGTTCTTAGCTTCACAAAATAATAGCCGGATTATCTGTCTTATCTTTCTCTTCCTCGTAATCAGCAACAAGCGCTTCCGTAGTCAAAACCATTGCCGCAATGCTTGCAGAAGTTTGAATTGCGTTACGAACAACTTTAGTAGGATCAATAACGCCAGAATTAAACAGGTCTTCATACCTGTCGCTCTGCGCATTATATCCGAAACTATCTGGCTTTCCAGTTAAATTGGCAATTATTTCTGAGCCTTCTTTGCCTCCGTTCATAGCAATCTGCCTGACAGGCCCGTCAAGGGATTTTCGCACAATTTCAACTCCAACAGATTTTTCATTTGTGGTTTGAATTCTCTCAAGTTCTTTTCTCGCGTGATACAATGCTAAACCTCCACCTGTGACAACTCCTTCTTCAACAGCTGCCTTTGTAGCGTGCAATGCATCGTCTATTCGAGTCTTCTTTTCTTTCAATTCTGTTTCTGTTGCAGCCCCCACATTGATTACGGCAACTCCACCGCTGAGTTTTCCAAGTCTTTTTTGGAGTTCCTCGCGAGCGAACTCTGAACTCTCAGCTTTAATTCTCGCTTCAATCGCCTTTATTCTCTTGTCAATATTCTGCCTTGAGCCCTTGCCTTCAATTATCAACGTGTCCTCTTTCGAAACCTTAACTTTTTTTGCAGAACCCAAATCTGCCGAAGTAACATTCTCCAGTTTGTCTTCTTTCTCTTTACTTACTAGTCTTCCCCCAGTTAGAATCGAGATATCTTCCAGTAATTCCCTTTTCTCCTCTCCAAATCCAGGAGCTTTTACAGCGCAAACTTTCAAAGCCCCTCTTAACAAGTTAAGAACAAGCATCGTCAGTGCTTCCCCATCAACATCTTCAGCAATTATCAGCAAAGGTCGAGACTCTGATGCCACAAGCTCAAGTACAGGAACAATTTCCTTGATATTTGAAATTGTTCTATCAGTGATTAATATTAGCGGATCCTCAAAGGCAGTCTCCATTTTTTCCTGGTCTGAAGCCATATACGGAGATAGATATCCTTTGTCAAGCTGCATTCCTTCAACCAGTTCAAGAGTAGTTTCAATTGACTTGGCTTCTTCTACAGTTATTACTCCGCGAACACCAACTTTTTCCATCGCATCTGCAATCAGCTTTCCAATGTACTCGTCATTGTTCGCTGAAATCGTCGCAACTTGCGCTATTTGTGATTTATTTTCAATCCGAATTGATTTTTGTTTCAAGTAAGCTACAATCTTTTCTGTTGCAAGCTCAATACCTTTTTTTATCTCAACAGGATTCGCGCCAGCCGTGATATTCTTCAGCCCCTCAGTTATCATTAATTGCGCGAGTAAAGTTGCTGTAGTTGTCCCGTCTCCGGCTTTGTCTTGGGTCTGCGACGCAACTTCTTTGATAAGTTTTGCGCCAATATTCTCAAACTTATCCTTCAATTCAATTTCTTTCGCAATCGTAACTCCATCATTAGAAACCAAAGGTGAAGAGGATTTGTCTAATATTACAGTCCTTCCTTTTGGACCTAATGTCACTTTTACAGTATCAGCCACTTTATTAATTCCTCTAAGTAAAGCGCCGCGAGCCTGCTCATTGAATATTATTTGTTTTGATGACATCTTTTAATTTCCTGAACCTCTAGGGTTTTTATTCTTTTCTAAAAAATAAATTTGACTTTCAATATCGTCAATGTGTTTATATTGTCTGTCTGACGATTGACTTTTAGAAATTTTTAATCTTTGCAAAAAAGTGTCATATTCCTTTTCATTGATCAAACCTCTTTTTCTTGCAGATTCAATTTTTCCAAAAACTTCGCTAGTGTGTTTTCTTAACCTTTGCTCCTCAGAAGACTCTTTTTCAGTATTGCATGAACACAACAATGCTCCCAAGCCAACAGCTGCCACCATGCCGATAGTCGCAAGTTTGTATCTCATATCATGCCTCCAAAATCAGGATTTGCCGGCAGATCAAATTGCCGATTGACTTCATCAACAGCTCTCAAGCTCGCGTCTATCCTATATTTAGTCTCAATAATCGCATCCATAGATTTTAAAACAATTTCTCTAGTTTTTGGCGAGGTTTCATCCAAATTGTAAAAAAACCTCTGATATTCTCTTAAATCATTTCTGCTTACAACTCCATCATCCACTGCCTCTCTAAGCCTCTTTTTCATATCATCATATTTCTTGGCAAATATTGCGTCAACTTCATATCTCGGCCAACCCTGCGGAGAACTTTGCGTGGTAGGCACGCGTTCTTGCGGCAAACTGTCAATAAGCCTTTGTGCAGGAGTTCCACAGCAAGCAAGTGAAATTCCAATAAGTCCAACTGGCACATAATTTCTGAATCTCATTGTTCCATCACCGCCAAAACATCCTTGAACTCAATAATCAAATGTTTCTTTCCATCAATATCAAACTCCTCGCTTGAGTAGCCGCCATAAATTACCTTGTCTCCTTTCTTCACAGGCAAGGCTCTTCCATCATTATAAGTTCCAACTTCAACTACTTCCCCCTGTTTTTTATCGTCGGATTTAGGCAGATAAAGTCCTGATTTCGTTCTCTCTTCTGTTTGTTCTAAAACTTTCAAGACTATGCGTTCTCCAATTGGTCTAAGTCTCATAATTTTTTTTATATTTTCAGAATATTTAAAGATTTCTGTGAATAAAGCCAATAATCCATCATTTCGTATTATATGCTTTACAAAAGATATATAAATGTACCATTCCTTAATAAAAAAGGAGGTGAAAATGGCTAAGAAAAGCGGAAGCAATTTGATTGGAAGCTGGGCTTTTTTGATTGGGCTTATCCTTGCAATTTTGCTCGGAATAATGCAAGTCACTGGTCTAAGCAGAGGCGTAACAATCTTACTTATAATAATAGGCATTATAGTCGGATTGTTTAACATAGCTGAAGAAGAGGTACAGCCTTTCTTGATATCGGGCGTAGTGCTTGTAATCGTTGCTACTTTGGGACAGAGTGTTGTTCAGTCTGTTGCAATGTTCGACCGAGTACTGCAAGCGCTGACATTAATCTTCGTGCCAGCGACAATAGTCGTTGCACTAAAGAACGTCTTCAGTTTGGCAAAAAACTAAAGGTTTAAATTCTTTATTTTTTTATTTATAATTCTTGGAGGAAAAATGAGAAAAACAGTCAGAAGGTCCAGAAGAAAAAGAAAGAACGCAATTAGAATAAGAAAGAAGAATTAGTATTCTAAGTGATACGTGCTATAATTATTCAGGGATGGAATAGTAATCCTTATGATGCCTGGAAACTTAAAACCAAAAGTTAACGAGTGGTTAGGCACTGTATCTAATAACATTAAAAATCCTGACAAAGAAAGCTATTTTATTGGGCATTCATTAGGCTGCATTGCAATTCTTAGATATTTGGAAAAACTGCCAAAAAAAGTCAAAGTTGGAGGGTTTGTACTAATCTCTGGTTTTGCAAGCAATATTAATATTCCAGAAATTCAGGATTTTTACAGCTTACCTTTGGATTTAAAAAAGATAAAAGAGCACACCTCTAACTTTGTTGTGATACCCTCTGATAACCACGAAATCGTCACATTAGAAAAAGAAGAAGAATTGCAGTTAAAATTAAACGCAAAATTTATTTTAGAACATAATAAAGGCCACATTGATGAAAGTGCGGGAATTAAAGATTTGCCAAACGCTCTAGGCTAAACAATATTAATGGATAACTAGTTTACTAGTTTTCTTTTCTTTCTCTTAACAAAAAATCTTACCAATAACCAAATGGCAATTATAGCCACTACAATTGCAACGAATGTATTGCCAATCACACCAATCAAGTCAGCCCAAGTTTCCTTAAACATAAATCCAATAATCGGATAAACCGTAGCATAAACCATTTCTCCCAGTATCGCAGCAGAAATAAACTTCTTCCTGTTCAATTTCTCAAAACCGCTAATATAACTCGTAGGTGCACAAAGCTCTGTCGTCCCAAATCTCGTGATAAAAACGGCAAAGAACTCATATTTCCTCAATTTTTCAGCAACTTTATTTTCATTTTCTCTAAAAAACCTAAACTTGTGCAATGGTCCAGATAATCTAGTTAAGTACTTTCTTGCAATGCTATAAGCCAGAATGTCACCAATAATTGCGGCCAGCGCACCAACAATCATTATAGGAACCAGTTGCGAGACATTGTCTGCAAGTGCGCCAAGCGAAACCATAAATGTAAGCGCCCCGGGAAGTCCTAAAGAAGTAAGCACTGTCCAAAAGAACACGACTATAAGCTGTAACCAATTTACACTTAAAGTTTCAATGCTCATCTTCCAGCCATCGAATTCAAATCTTCCAAAACTTTAGTACAGTTTAGTTTATTCTTAGCGCAAATTTGGTCTAAAGTCAGCCTTTCATTTAACAAAAAATCCGACAAATTTAGTTCTTTAACCAAGTTTTCCTTTTTAATATCGTACCTTTTTGAAATAAAACCCAGGGGCATCCATGCTTCAATTTTCTGGTTTGGCCCTGGCTGTCTGAAATACGCTCTATGATTCTTAAAATCATTATAATCTCTGAAAGCCCTCAACATCATAACACCTACGACTAAAACAAGCGCCAAGGCTACCAATCCATAAACAATTTTTTCTTCCTTCCTCATTAAAACTCAAAGTATAGTTAATTTATCTACTTTTTGAATCATTAACTTAAAACTTTAACATTAAATGATTCCCGTTATAAAATCAAAGAGGGAATATTTTCTGCATAATTATCATATTTGATATTTATTTGAATTCTGTTGATATAAAAATAAATATTTTACAATAATGCTTTAATTTAAAAATTACACAAGCCAGCTAACTGCAAACAAACCGACTGCAACTATCGTCGTCAAAGTGTAAACGCTCAAATTCCAATCTTTTATCTTCGCGCCATCAAAAGGCATTAAAGGAATCATGTTAAATGCTGCAAGCAATGAGTTAATAGACAATCCAAAACTTCCAACCTGCCCTATAAAACTCTCTTTTCCAAATATCAAAGCTAGAGGCAAAAATAATATCGCAAGAACAATATTCGTCAAAGGCCCAGCCAATGATATCTTGCCATTTTTCTCTTTGTTAATTCTCCATCCTCGAATAAACACCGCCCCAGGAGCAGCAAATATAAACCCAAAAAACGAAAGCGCCACAGCAAGCATTATCATATTATTAAACGCCTTGAACTCTGCGTACAAGCCATATCTTTGCGCCACCAGTTTATGCATCAGTTCATGCAGCAAAAATCCAGTTCCTGCAGTTAAAAACGCAATTAAAAAAATTCCAAAAAATGCCGGATTGTAAGCTCTCAAGACTTCAATTCCATTAGAGAGCAGTATAGCAAACGCTAGCGAAATCCCTGCTCCTGCAATCACTAAATCTTTTTTTTCTTGCGTTGAAAATTTCATCCCCTAAAAAAAGTAAAAACCTTTAAATATCCTCGCATCTTATTAATAAAAAGAGGAAATAAAAATGGCAAAGCTCATAGGATACTTACTTTCTGTCATTGGTCTAGCCGGCTTAGTCATTTACTCATTTCCTGAAGTCGCTGCTTACGCAAAACTCCCTCAAAGCATCGCTAGCTTCACCTCAACTCTCGCATTTTCAATCGTTTCTGTCGTTCTTGTAATTCTCGGCCTGATGTTCGTCATAAAAGGCGGTTCCGGCAGGCAAGCCAAAGAAGTTCCAATTTATCACGGCAAGAATATTGTTGGTTATAGAAGACACTGAATTAAAGTTCTTATCAGTCGTCTTTAATTGTAAGATACACCCCTTAATTACTCAAAAGTCCTCGGAAAATAATTTAAACTTTCTCTTCCTCATAAAAAAATGGCAGAAAGTCAATCAAGATATAGCATTGTAGAAAGGCTCACAGAAAGAAAGCTCGACATAATGAAATCGAAGTCCAATTTAAAAGAACAATTGAAAGAAAAGGAGCAAAAGATTGAAGAGTTCGAAAAAGACTTTCAAAACTGGCAAACTGACGTAGAAGAAAACGTCAAAAGAGAGCGAAGAGACAAGCAAAGAACGATTGACAAAGTGAAGCAGGAATATTCAAATCTCAAGGAAAGAATTAGCGAAAAAGAAAAAGTCTATGAGGAACAAATAAAGGCAATTGAATCCGCTTTAAACTCCATTGAAGAAATCAGCAAGACTTCCCCAACGTATAATGTATAATAGTCCTTAACAAGCAAAAAAAGCCATGTGCTTGGACATTACAGGTAAAAATAAAGCAACGCCATGTGCGGCTTCCCTGCGGTTCAGCGCCGCCCGGCAGGAAACTGCCGGAACGGGTGTTTTTTAACTATAGACGGCTTTGATTAACCCTACTTTTGAAGGATTTGTAAAAAAATCAAGTTTAATCTTAAATCTAAATCATTAATTTTGTCGTTGATAATTATTAGAAAATTAAACTTTAGCTATTTTTTTGTAATGAAACTCAGATTTTATTTAAACTCCATCAAGGCTTAAAATTATTCAAACAATCTAATTACAAACTTATCCCTGCTCAAAAATAAAAATTTTACAAATAAGCGGGGTTGAAATAAGCACTTTTAACACCAAAATTGCCCTATTATTAGCTACAATTGAAACTAATTATTAGCTACAATTGAAACTAATTAAACCTTACTCTCTACAAATAGTATTCATAAAGTAGAGGGTAGATGCTTTTTTAGTCAGCGCTAAAAAGGCCGTTTTTTATTGTCGTCAATGTTATGAATAATTAGAAATACTCTCTTTGTCTTTTTAATTCTCTAATTTGATTTCTTAGGTACAATAACATTTATGAATATGATTTTATAGCTTAAAAAACCCAAAAAAGATTTGTATAATTAATAGGTCTTTAACTATTTCCAAGTATCCTTTGGTTCCTAGCCGCCGAAGTCTGTGCTCCGCTCCAAAACTTTTTCAATCTACCCGCAAAACCAATGAACTTACCCGTTTCCTCGGCTTCAAGAGCTCTTCTTTTTTGGTCGATTATTGGGAAAATAACATCTCCAATGGCAAAAATACAAATGCAAACTGAATAAACCAGACCTAAAGTAGGAACATTGAAAGAAGGCAATTTATAAACAAAATAATAAGAAAAAGCAAGTAGTAACCATACCGCAAATCTAATCAGCATAATCTTTGCACTTTCTGCAGAGAAAGGAATGCCCCATATATTTCCGGACTTATCTTCACTAGTCCAATCAAGATGTCTATAAAACCATCTATCTAGCATTCCCTTAACAATTAATATTGGAAAAAACCCTAGCAGGAATGAAGCAGTCGCTATAGGACTTGCTCCAAGTGCAGTTTCTTTTAGTACTGTAGCTGTGAGAGATCTTCCTGCAATTATCCCGACAATTCCAGAAACAAAAAATGATAGTGAATAGCCAAGAAAAAGTCTTAAAGTTTGACTGCCAACTAACCACAATAATAAAAATATTGAAAAAGCTATTACTTGAACATTTTCATTTTCCCCTGCGGGAGTAACCAACCAAAACAATCCTTTTACTATGGGCTCAAGAATTCTAGCCGTTACCTTTAAAGCATTCGCAACACTGTCAGGAGCATTCGCAACTAGAGCTCCCCCTCCCTCAAGATTAGAGAGGAAAAAAAGCATAACTACTAATGCTAGAATTACCAAAAGAAAAGGAAGTAGTAATTGCCCTCTTTTATTTTTCATGATTAAAATAATAAAGATATATATTTAAATATTTCTGATTTTAACTTATACAATGAAAGTTATAAAAATTTTATCATTTGTAATCTTTCTTGTTCTTATTATGAAAGTTAATGCTCAGCAAAATGACCCTGGAGATACTTCTAAAGTCGTAGCAGGAACCTTCAATCTTCCTGCTGAGACAGTGCCAACATCTCAAGAAGATTTAGAAAAGGCTAGAACAGATTACCTCCAAAAGGAATGGACTGAAATTTTTAAGAAAAACGAAAAACTAAACTGGATATACAGACTGAACCCGATATTTAAGTTTTTGTTTGGACCAGAGTTCTCTCTTTCTTGGGCGTTTGTAACTGCAATTTTGCTGTGGCTAATCTTAGTTTCATTTACTTTTCCTTCTTTGCAAGGAGTTTTTAGTGGTCTATTTGCTCCTTTAGCAATTAGCATTGTGTTTTCCTCACTTATCTGCCAACTTATCTCAAAAGCGTTTATTGAATTTGCCTCAAAATATATAAAAAATATCTGGTATTATTTTGGACTTGTTCTTTTGCTAATAATTATCCTTGTCCTATTTGATAATCTCGGAAGGGGACTTTCTCGCAAACTTAAGAAAGCAAAAGAAGCTAAAAGAATTAATAAAATTGAGTCAGAAACTTCAAAAAATGCAAAAATAAACCAAAGGGCAAGTGAGGTATTCAGCGGTTTTAGGAACGATGAGAAATCCCTGAACTCTTTCTAATCCCTCACATCCATCTCAATAATATTCTCTCAAAGAATCAGGCCCAAACCTCAAAAACTCTCGCTTCCACACTTTATTTCCTAACTAGATCAAAAATTCCTTTTTCCCTCAACAAGACCATTATACCTAGCTAAGACACTTGACTTGAGCTAGTTAAGACATCAGTCTTGATATAATCCTTCCTTTTTCAAAAGCAATACCTTGTTTTTACTCCAATATTCCCAAGCTTTCTCATTTGCATTTTACTTATGTTTTAGTAATTTTATTACTAATTTATTAGTTTCTTACTATATAATTGCTCTTAAAAAATAATACTTTTATCTTAAACTGACTAAATCCCCAGCTTCCTTCTCTTCTTCCTAATTTCCTCTTCAAAAACCTTGATTTGCTTTTCCCAATAATCCATCAAGTAGTCCTTATCTTTTCCATGAGATTTTATTTTAAGCTTATGCTTTTCTATTTGCTCTTCAAGGCTTTTTATCGCCTTTGCTATCTTTTTTTTATCAGCCATTCAGAAGCTCCTTCATTTTTCTTTCGATATACGCGCTTATCTTATAAGCCTCTTCTTTCACCAAATTATTTTCGGTTTTCTTTTTGGTCTTAATTCTTAAATATCCATTATAAGCTTCAACAGAACCAGATATTTTTTTAATAATTTTGATAAACTCTTTATTTGACCAATCCCTTCCTTTAGACAGGCACTCAATAATATAAAGACTCCTCAAATTCAAGACAAGAGAATAAGCTATCGCATCACTAAAATTCTCTTCAAACTCCCCTTCAAATTTCATCGCTGAATTGACTAATTTTAAGGAAGAAAAAATCAAATCTTTTTGTGCAGATAAGCTTCTTTTCGTCAATTTACTTTTTTTATACTTCTCAAGCAAGACAGAGTTTATAATAGGCTTCGCTTCGAGGAGCATCGGCAGCAGAGGTAACGCATTATTTTCAATATCTCCTTCAAGTTCTTTTTCAGTAATAATTATAATGTTATACTTTCCCTGCACAATTCTTTTATTTGTATTATTGCTTATGGCAAGCACATCAACATCAGAATATTCTTTTTGCTCCCCTCTTGCATAACTCCCGGCTAAATAAATCCCAACAATATCTGCTAGAAAAGCCCTAAGAATTTCCAATATATCTTTATCTAAGTCAAGAGGCTCTTCCACAATTTCAACAAGAGCCTTTCCGCCGACCAATTCTCTTGGAAGTATTACTCCAGCGCTATTCCCAACCTTTATTATTTTTCTTGTTAATTGCATTGTTATAACAATGTTATAACCTTTATAAATCTTTTTCCAATCATCACTTCCTTGCTTTCAGTCTCTCTTTCTTCAATCTTTCAAGAATCTCCCGCCCTTTTTCACTCTTCCCAAGTCTTTTATAAAATTCCTGAGACTTTTGGTATGTTGCATCAATCAGTAAATTAACTTGCCCTTTCCATTTATTTCTTTCATTATCTCTTACAAATTCAGCCCACTTCACTAGAGCTTCATCGTGTGATTTTTCTCTCATTTTCCTTTCTTATTTTAATCATCTCTTTAATTTTCTCTATTTCCTCATTATTTACAGTATCTTTATATATTATTCTAAGATGCTTAGCGTCTTCTTTATCCTTGTCAGTTCCTAAATATTCTTCCTTGAAAGCAATATTCATCTCAATGCTAGAAAACCAAATATCCAGTCCTGTGAAAGCAAATTTTTTTCTTGTCTTAATCTGAATTTCGTCTATTTCATCTTTGACAAATTTGACTTCCATCTCCGGGGGAAAAAATTCTTCATTATTAGTATAGCGAACGCTCACTCCATTTTTCAAATAATCGTAAACTTCATCCTCTAAAGAAGATTGCATGCAATGAAAGCCGTTTTCTAACAATTCTCTATGCATTAATAAAAATTTTTCCTTAGGCATTTTTTCAATAATCATATCAATGTCCTCCGTTGTTCTTTTTCTTCCATGAGAAATCGCAACAAACCCAGAAACGACTATATATTTAACATGTTTTTCTACAATACTGCAAAATTCTTCGGCGAATTTATCTAAAATATTTCTATCATCTACTCCTCTTATCATACAAAGTCAAGAAAACAAAACTATATTTACTTTTCTATAATTTAAAACAGCGTTTTCTGCGAAGCTTTCCTCTTTACCTCATTCAGCTTCTCAAGATTTTTTTCAATTCTCTCAAGGGAAAAATCATGCCTTTCAACTAAAATTTCTTTTACTTTCTCGAAATTGAGCTTGGGAAATTCAACCTTGAATTTTTTAACATTCGGCCTTTTGAAAATTTCGAAAACTTCCTTCCAGTCAAATTCAAGTTGATGCTCGACTTCCTTAAATATTTCCACAGGATACTTTTTCTGCCTGACAAGAGCAAGTGCTTTCTTAGGACCAATTCCTCGAATTCCCCCCGGATTAAAATCCGTTCCAACTAAAATCGCGAGGCAAATTAATCTATCAGCATCAATTCCCAAATGATTCAAAGTTTCCTCATAAGAAATTATTTCGGGGTTTATATCGACAAATCCTGAAACTGTCTTTCTCCTTCTTGCTAGAGTCAAATTTTGAATCAGTCTGTTTCCTCCGACAACAAGAGCATCATAATCCTGCGAGCCCACCGCCCACGCCTCGCCATCTTGAACTAGCCTTGCACACTGCATCTCCCCCTCTCCAGGAGCCTGAACAACTGCAACACCCATAGCCTCTAAAAGCTCCTTGGATTCTTCTTTCATTTCCCAAGTTAATCGCGTAAAACCTCTGGAGTACTTAGCCATCGCATCTATGTCCTCCTCTTCCTTCGCCTTCTCGTATTTGTCTCTAGCATCTTGTTTAGATTCTTCACGTATCTCATGAGTCTTGCCTTTCAGATCATGATACTCACCATCAAAAACATAAATTAATTTTATTCCTTCGCTAAGAAGAGCAACATTCCTGTAAAAAATTCCTGATAAGTGCGATGTAACTTTTCCTTTTGAATCCATAAGCGGCGTCCCATCAGGTTGTCTAATTGACGACAAAAACTGATAAATAGCATTAAATGCATCAACTGCAATAACTTTTCCTTTCAGTTCGTGAAACTCAATCTCCTTTCGTAAAACAATCTCGCCAATCTGCAATCCCATTTTTTCTCTAAGATTTTAGAATTAATAAAATTACTTATTGCTGTCTTTTCTTCTTTCCCAGCCAGAGGACTCAAGAATTAAATGCTTATCAGGCTCATAACCGCAATAATCAAGATTTGTAACGCAAACATAACCTGCTTCAATCGCTCTCTCGGCGAGAATCCTTTTCGCAACATCAACTATGTCTTTTCTGTCGTGAACTTCAGCTGACATATTTACAGGAACATATTTTTGAGGGTCTTCTCCAAGTTTTTCCAAAAGCCAAAACCCATCATTATAGGTCATTCTGTATCTAATAAATACTTCAATATCCTTAATTTGTTCTAAGGTCATCTTTTTCTTCCAACAACTTTTCTCGCCTGTTGCATGACATTAATATAAACTCTCCCAACCTCTATTGTGTCATATTGATTTATCGGTTGTCTTCCATCACTTCCAAATTGGCTCGGAAAAAATTTGGCAAGTAAATCAGCTTTTCTTCTGCTATCCTCTCCTAACCGTCTCATTATCCCAATTCTCTCTGCCTCTTTTATAAAATTTACATATCCAATATTTTCACTCTCTTCTTTTCTAGTTTGAAAAGTATCTTTTAATATTCCAACTTGAGCAGCACCCTCAAAGAATAAATCTTGCAATTCAGGGAGGACGCCTAGCTCCTCGCATAATCTAAAATATTGGACAGAATCCCTTCTAACCAACGCTTCCTTTCTTCTTTCCTCAATTTTCATTAAATCAAGTTCCATAAAAATTCCAAAAATCCAATATATATAAACGTTACTACTTAGCTAGATTAATTCCAACTAACTTCAACCTGATCAGTTCTCTCTCTGGGCTTAACCTCAATCTCATTCCAACTAACCGAATTTCCAGCTTTAAGCATAATCTCTCCAGTAAAAGCAATCATAGCACCATTGTCAACTAACAAGTCTTTCGCAGGACAAAAATACTTCGCGCCTATCTCTTTGCACATCACTTGGCACATTTCCTGCAATCTAGAATTACAAGCTACCCCTCCTCCAAGAACTAATTCTCTTTTTTCAGTATGCGCCAAAGCCCTCTCCGCCGCCTCAACTAACATCGCAAATGCCGTCTGCTGCAAAGAAAATGCCAAGTCTTCTTTTGTATCGCCTTTTTTGTAAAGTTGCTCAAGTTTCGTTGCCATTCCTGAAAATGAAACATCCATTCCTTTAATTGAATAAGGAAGCTCAATGTACCTCCCAGTCCTTGCTAATTCTTCTATCTTTGGTCCTCCAGGAAAACCAAGCCCTAAAACTCGGGCAAACTTGTCAATGAAGTTGCCAACACCAACATCTAACGTCTCTCCAAAAACTCTGTACTTTCCACCCGCGTATGCAATTACCTGTGTATTTGCTCCAGAAGCATATAGTAACACAGGATCTTTGGCTCCAATGCTCTGCCCAATTTCCAAATGAGCAATGCAATGATTTACTCCAATTAATTTAACGCCTAACCGCCTTGCAAGTTCTTTAGCAAAACCTACTCCTTCATACAAGCAAGGCGCAAGTCCGGGCGCATTTGAAACTGCAATCACACTAATTTTATCTTCAGTAATTCCAGCTTCCTTTAAAGCCCTTTCATAAATCTCAGCCGCAACTCGCTTATGATGTTTCGCGCTTTCCATTGGAACAATCCCGCCGCTCTCCGTCTTATACATGTCCCGAACATTTGCAAGAATTTTTCCTTTATAACAAATGCCAACTCCAAATGTATGTGCCGTTGATTCAATTCCTAATATCATTATAACTTAAGAATCTAAATCTTTTTAAAACATATTAATGCTATTTTAAAATCTAGAAGTACCGAAATAGACAAATATCAAGAGAGACTATTTTTTCCCGTTTCTATTCCTTCTTTAGTTTCTTCATACACATAATCTTCTGATCTTTCCTTAGCTTCTTCCTTAATCTCCACCTTAACTTCGCCCTTAACAGCTTCCTCTTTAACATCTTCAGAATCTTTCGCCTCTCTTTTCTCAACCTCTTCTTTAATCTCCAAATCCTGTTTCAACTCCTCAACCTTTACTGAATCTTTCAGTCGAAGACTCAGCATCTTAGAAACTCCTTCATGCATAGAGACTCCATAAAGTATCTCTGAGTCTAAAATAATCGCATCATTATGAGTCACAATTATGTACTGTCCTGCTTTGGTGTACTCATTCAATAACGCTGCAAGTCTCTCCGAGTTTCTTTTGTCAAGCGCCGCATCAATCTCATCTAAAATGTAAAAATGATAGGGCTTATATTCTTGAATTGCAAACAAAAGGGAGAGGGCTACAAGAGTCTGCTCCCCCCCTGATAAAGAGTGAACGTCAAAATACTTTCCTTTCGCCATTTTTACAACTATCTCAACACCTCCTTCAAACATCTCTTCTTTATTTTCCAGCTCCAAATATGCAACCCCTTTTGCAGAAAGCCTCGAAAAGTTTCGTGAGAACAATTCATTTATAGCATTAAAAGTTTTCATGAATGTTTTCTTCTTTTTCTTGTCAATCTCTTCTATGATTTTCATAATCTCATTCTTTTCCTTTTCAATTGTGTCAGATTTTTCTTTTACTTCATCATACTGAATTTTAATTTCATCGTAAACCTCAAGTGCGCGCATATTAATCGACCCAATTGTTGACAAAGTCTCCTGCGCTTTTTTCAAGCGCTCCTCAATGGATTGCAAGCTTCCCTGCAAAAGTTCTACTCCCGCGAAGTCCGCGAAATCCATTTCAATTACTTGTTTCTCTCCATCAATTTTCGACTTTCCAATTTTCAAATAATTTATCTGGTCTTCAATCTGTCTAATTTCATTCTGCATTTCAGAAAGTTTTAAACTCAATTCCTGAATTTGTTTCTGAGTATCATCTCTATCGTTAAACATTTTCTTGAATCGCGCATTCAATTCTTCTTCTTTCTTCTCTGCACTTTCCAGCTCGCTCTCCTTAACATCAATTTCATCACCTAAATTTTCAATCACTACCTCAATTTCCTGCAAGTCCTCGCTATTTCTGGCAATTACATTCCTGACTCTTTCTAATTCTCTTTCTTTGTACATTAAACTAACATCAACGTTTTCCTCTGTTCTTGCAGAAATCTCCTCTATTTCCAGCATTTTTTCCTTGTACCTTTCGTCGATGCTCGCCAAATCATCCTTCCTGCTTTCCAAACTCTTGATTCTTGCATCAAGTTCTAAAACTTCCTTCTTCAAAGTTTCTGCATAATAAGTCAAGCTCTTAACACTTTCTTTCTTCTCATCAGCGCTGCGCAATGATACCAGGTCTCGCTCACATTTTCTAATTGAATCTTCAAGAACTATTATTTTTTCTCTTGCTAACTTTTTGCCATTTGATATCTCAATAATTAACCTTTCAGACATTTCTTTTTTCTCTCTGGCGAAATTAATCTTATACTCGCAGTCCTCAAACACATGTTTCAGGTGTTCAGGAGTTATCTTAGATTGGCACAATGGGCAAACATCAAGCCTGTCAACCTTAGATTTAATTTCTTCATTTCTTGAAATATCTGAATCCGCCACGGAAATTATCTTCTCGTTATCTATTTCATCCTTGTTAAGTTTTTCCAAAGATAGTTTCGCCTCTTCCAATTCTTTTTTGAACCTCTCTAAGGATTCCTGAGCTTCTTTTTCTATTTTATAAGTTAAATCCGCAACAACAGAATCAATTTGTTTTAAAAGTGAATCGGACTGGGCAGAATTTCTTGCCAGCTGTGATTTTTTGTCTAAGATCATTGATAAACTTATTTTTCTTCTCAGCAAAATCATGTCTTCAAAATCTCAATGAAGAAAAATCTTCCAAAAAAAGCTTCACTTAATCCTCCCTCTACTTTGTTTATTTTTTTCTTTTTTTTTAAAAAAATAAAGTATTTCCTGATAAAACCCATGAAAATCTATCTATTCGTTACCTTAATCATATCAACTAAATTTAATTCTTTGATA
>CAYZNI010000019.1:0-17015 GCA_964479755.1 Candidatus Woesearchaeota archaeon | reverse complement strand
AAAAAGATGAACAACTTAAAACCACGAGGTAACATTAATAGAGGATATTACATTCTACTTTTTCAAAGAAAAGTTTATATACCTGCTTCTTTAATAACTTCTATGGCATTGGAAAAAAGACCTTTGAGAGACATCGTTGGCAAACTCGTTGTCACAAAAGAAGGCAAGCGCCTCGGACTGGTTAAGGATATCACTTTTGAAACCAATACCGGCGAATTAATTCAATTAGTCATCAAGGATCCGACAATGTACACCCGCTCTCTAAATCTTGAATCAAACGCTAAGGAAACAATGCTTCCTTACAATTCTATCATTGCTATAGGCGATTTCGTCGTCGTCAGCGAAGAAGATTTAATGTAATTCTGCCGTCTAAAATTGATTTTTCAAGCTTCTAATATTTTGTTTTCCCCGACTCTATAAAATATCCTCTTCCAACAACAAAATATAAAAACACCCTTCTTTTTACAATAAAATGAAAATCATAACGCTTCAATTCACTAAACTCCTGGCAGAAAGATTCTCTCAGCTCAAAGATGCCTCAATTACCACACAAATAAACTTCACCAACGTGGAAAAAGACTCTCTCTCAATTCTTAAGGAAAATAACCTTATGAAAATTTCATTCAACTACTCTCTCGCTTACTCCAGAAAACAAAAATCCAAAGAGCCTGAAGAAAAGGAAGCCGAGATTTCATTCCATGGTTTCGTCTTGGTCTCAGTTTCCGAGGACGAGCAAAAGGAATTTGAAAATTCTTGGAAGAAAAACCACCTTCCCCAAATGTACTTCGAGGTCCTATTTAACTTAATTCTAAGGCGCTGTTCCATCAAGGCAATTCCTCTTCAGGAAGAGCTTGGCGTCCCCTCTCCTTTCGTTAGGATTCCCCCAGTGAAAGTAAAAAATCAGAATAAATAATTTTAAAATGCCATATTCTTAGATACTATATGTTTGTTCAATTATCCAACCTAGGTGGTATCTTCGGTGCAGCCTTCCGAGGCTATCTTCCAGGGCCTAGCAGGGATGCTATCGAAAAAGCACTCGAAAAAATACTTCCTGAGTTTAAATTCAGCCCTTCAACTTCCACAGACTCAAATCTTTACTATCTCTGCTCCAACGTTCCCAAAGGCCCGTACAAAGGCATAGAGGCAAAGCTGTCAGTTGATTTAAAATCTTTCCGTGAGCTTCCCCCATCAACCGAGGGAACTTTTCCAAGAAGATTAGCAAGATTTTTTGGTTCTGAAAGGCGTATGATTCCGCATTTTGATTTTAATTTGTTCGCATACTCTCCAAACCAAACGATACTGAGCAACGCCTCATACGCTTTCCTTATGTTTCGCCATAAAAAGCTTGGTATAAAATCAATGAAGCTTCCCCCGGAGGAAGATGGCCTTCAAGATGTCCACTTGGCTGCTCAGCTTGCCGAATTCTCACTTGAAAATTATCTTCTTTCTCTCAATGGTCAGCCCCCAGCTTCAAGACGGCAGGTTTTCTTTTTTAAAAACCACAAGGGAAAGCCCCTTCCAGGACTTCCTTTAATCTCTTATCCTTTCGCTGAATTAATGCGAAGATATTCTTCCCTTCACCTTCCCCAAGGACCAGCTATTTAATTTTTTCTGAGCTTAATGAAAACTCTAAATAATTAATCTATATGATTACAGCTTTCTTAATTTCCCAAAATCAAGAACTTCAAATCCATCTCCGGATACGATGAGCACATTAAACTTCTCATAACTAAAATCCCAGGCCATTCCTAAATCATTCTCTCTCGGGTCGCTCCCCTCAGAAACTTCTACAAAGCTCGGAACAATTATAACATTCTTTTTTTCAAACTTTCCAACAAGAAAGCATTTATACTTTTCAATTTTTACTCCATCGCTAATTTTTGCTGCAGGATGCGCATGTCCTAATATCCAGGTTTTAATATTCTTGTCATAAATTTCCACAAATTGCCTGTCACCATGCATAAAGCATGTTTCCCCAGCAATATAAAAATCTTTTAACTCAACTTTCTCATTTTTTCTGACAATCGGTTCCAATATCCTGTCATGGTTTCCTTTCACAATCACAACTTTCTCGCACTTAGAAGAAAAATACTCAAATAATTTCAAAACATCGTTCCACTCCTGCCTCATTATCTCTCCAAATTCATGTTTAACATCTCCCAGCAATACAATCTCGTCAACTCTTCCAATTTTCTCAAACACTCTGTCAAAATGCTCTATCATCTCTTCAAAAAGTTTCCGAGAAACAAAAACACCCGTGCGATTCATATGCTCCTCATATCCAAGATGCAAATCTCCAACCGCTAATATTTTCTTACCGCCTTCTTTAGCAAGCAATACTTTTCCGATAAATTCAAATTTGCTCATCATTTAAACCAAAATTGCAACTAGTTAAGTCTTTCTCCTTTTAATTTTGAAATATAAAAAATCACACTATCAACAACACAAAGATGATTTATCGTTAGTCAGTCTCTCAATACACAAATATGCGATTTAGTGTTCCTTCCCTCAAAATACCAGCCCCTTCAATCTTAAATAAATTAGTTTATGAATTTAAATAAATCTCTAAATAATTTAAATTCTCTATCTAAACGACAAAAAGAACTCACTTTGTATTATCAAATATAGGGGTATAACAGCAGTTATAAAAATCATAATTGTAGCCATCGCCTGTGCATGAGTGACTAACCTGAGGACCCCATGTACCGCAACTATTGGATAAAATAAAGTTTCCTAATTTTTTCATTTCCTCGCAAATTTCAACCATTGTCTGTGGAAAAAACTCTCTGCAACCTGAGTAGCCCTGAGGCGGCACAATTGGGCACGCACCAATACCATAAGGAACCTCTTTTCCGTCTACTATGCAATAGCACATTGGTACTCCAGGATGCATGGTTAAATGAATGCAACCTTTCTTTTGTGAAGTTGCGTATTAGATATTATTTGGAGCTAATAAAACATCATTAAAATAAAAATACCCTAAAAGGCTTAAAATAATAACAACTACAATAAGGACAACCATTAACCTCTCTTTTTTCATCCCAAAACAACTAGAAAGAGGTTTAAAAATATTTTTATTTATATTACCAACATTTGAAGTTTCGTGGGAAATGTTAAATCAAGCGCCCCTGCCACTAATCGCTTTCAAACCTTCAACTCGAAGAGTTGAATGGGAAAAAGATTATCCATTTTTGTTTCCAATCACTTTTAGATGCAGCTCATGCATTCTCTTCAAAAACTTTACTTTGTCCTCCATTCTAATCAGGTCCGAACGTCCCTGCAATATTAAGTTCAGCCCAAACGGCGAAATAAACGGCGTCCGCACAACTTTCGTCTTCACTTTCCCTTCCTCAATCCACCTCAAAACCTCTTTAGCATTCTTTATATCCATTAAATCCTCAAACACCTCTCTCCGCGCCTCTCTCAAAATAGGAAACTCTCCTGAAAGTTTTCTTATAGTAGTGTACAAAAACTCCGAATGTACTTGTTGCTTACCCGCAGACTTCTCCCTGCCTTTATACTGGCGAAGTATCATTAGAGAGCGTGCGGCGCAATGCCTAAATCTTCTTTTAAGAACATCAGTTTTCTCTATCGCCTCATTCAATATCTTGTCTAAATCTTTAGACTTGACAAAGCTTAATATTTTCTTTTCATCAAGCTCCTCTCCCGCAATAAAAAATCCGTTGTCATTAATTCCAATTTCCACATCCCTGGACTTCACTCGCGCCGCAGCGTACGCAAACGCCCGAGAGAGAGCATCATTTACTCGCCTTCCATAAAGCGAATGAAAAACAAGATACTCTTTCATTTCCTTGAACTTCTCAATCACTATCATCTTGTCATCTGGAACCTCCGCAAAACCTCTCTGCGCCTCGAAATAGTCGTATATCTCCTCTGCAATTCTCCTCTTGCAGTACAAATAGTTGCAAATTAACTCCGCGCATTCTTTTCTCTTTCCCATCTTTTCCTTGACAAGTCTCCTAAACTTCCCAATTTCCAGCGCCACATCAAAACTCAAAGGCAGCATCTCGCTAAACCACGAAGGAATCGTCGGATTTTTTGACACATCCGATCTAACAAACGCCTTCATTCCTCTTGAATACAAAAACTGAAACTTTTGTCCTCCAAGGACAAACACATCCCCTCGCTTCATTCTTTCCAAAAACCCCTCATCTATCTTCCCTACATTCTGCCCCTTTCTTTCCACTGGAGATGCAATCACAACCGAAATAAAACTCTCGCTCGGAATCGTTCCAACATTAGTCATATAAATCACTCTTGCAAGTTTCCCTTTCTTTCCTATCTGCTTTTTCTCTTCGTCATACCAAATTTTGGCATAAACGTTTCTATGTTCCAGAGCATAATCTCCCGCCAAGTAAGAAACAACAGAAAAAAAATCCTCCTTGCTCAAATTCTCATAGCAATAACTCTTTCTAATCACCTTTAGCATCTCTTCAACATCCCACACCCTAGAAATTGCCATTCCAAATATCTGCTGTGACAATATATCAAGCGCATTTTTCGGCACAAATGCCCTGTCTATCTTTTTTTCTACCATTTCTTTCATTATCATTCCGCATTCTACAAGGCCGTCTCTATCCAATGCAATAAAAATCCCTTTCGGATTGTCATGCAGTTTATGTCCCGCCCTTCCAATTCTCTGCAGCGCCCGAGCAACTCCCTTTGGAGAAGTCAACAGCACTACAAAATCAATGCTTCCAATATCAATTCCCAATTCCAGCGATGTTGACGTAACGACACACTTTAATTCTCCTTTTCTCAATCTGTCTTCAATCTCAAATCTCTTCTCTTTTGACATTGAACTATGATGCGCCCCAACTACTCCAAGATATTTTCCCGGAAACTGATCCTGCAGGTGATGCACCACTCTCTCTGTTGCCGCTCTCGTATTAGTAAACACTAACGTCGTCCTATATTTGCTTATAATTTCATCAAGTATCTTATAAAGTTCTTTGAAACTTTCCTGCGTCTCTGCCTCAAGTATCCCCGATCCTGGAAAATCCAAGTCAATCTCCAAGTTTTTAGCAAGTTTAACTTCAGCAATCCCGCAATCCCTTTCCACGCCGACTAAAAATCTCGCAATCTCCTCCAACGGCGAAATAGTCGCACTCAGTCCAATACGGACAGGCTCAATCACACTTAATTCATTCAATCTTTCTAATGTCAAACTCAAATAAGCACCCCTTTTGTTAGTCAAAGCGTGCACTTCGTCCACAATCACATACTCCAGTTTGCTTAATTTTTCATTAAACTTCGGAGATGTTATCACAATCGCCAAAGTTTCAGGCGTCGTCACAATTATATGCGGTGTCTTCCGCGCCATTTTTGCCCTCTCCGAAGTTGTTGTGTCTCCCGTTCTCAATCCAACTCTGATTTCCTGCATTTCAACTTGCTTTTTCTCAGCAAGTTCCTTAATCTCCTTAAGCGGATTAATTAAATTTATATGAATGTCGTTACTCAATGCTTTAAGGGGAGACACGTAAACTGCATAAACCTTATCTTCCAGCTCCTTTTTCAGCGCAAGTTCAACTAAATAATTCAATATGCTCAAAAAAGCAGTCAAAGTCTTAGTCCCTCCAGTCGGCGCAGACACAAGTAAGTTCTTTCTATCATGAATTTGCTTCACCCCATATCTCTGAGTAAGAGAAAAGTCTTCAAACTTCGCAAAAAACCATTCTCTTACAAGCGGACATAACAATTCCTCAGTCTCTTGCTTCGTGGCAGGCTCAATATACTCAATCGTCATAAATTCTCTCAAAGAAGTTAATATTTAAGCGTTTGTTTTAATTGCCAAATTGCACACCCAATAACTTTTTGGCAATCAGAGATGTCAATCTATTAATTCAGAAATTCATACAAATTTAGTATAATTTTGATTATTTATAGGGTCGTTAGTTTCACTTAACCTATTTCAGTTTACTACAGAAACATCCGCCAAAGGTTCTCTTACATTGCCCTCCAATAGAAGCGCACCCATTATCCGAAAATTATACCCTTGAGCGGTACATTTTCCAATTAAATCGGGATTTCCAACAGGTTTCCCATTTTGCAAACTATTCCACTAAAATATTCCCAAACCGAATAACTTAAATAACTCCTTTTCCAAAAATTAAAATGCCGTTAATCTCAAACCAAAAAAAAGAGAAAATTTCAGAGCAAATACTGCACTACTTGTTCTCAGTCTCTCCGCAGGCCGTGTATACAAATGCAATTGCTAATGAAATTGCACGCGATGAAGAATTTACAAAATCTCTTCTTGTCGAATTAAAATCCAAAGGTCTAGTAATCGAAGTCAACAAAAACCAAGACGGCAAATCCTTAGCAAGGAGGCAGCGCTGGATCCTCTCTGACGCAGCATACAAGGCTTATTCCCGGCACCAATAAGTTTAATTATTTCTACAAGTTACAATTTTAATGCCCAAAGATATCAACCAATCCAAAATCAAAGAAGCATTCTCCCGAGTTAAAACAGACATCTTCTCTCTCCAGTCGGACATATTTTCTTTAGCAAGAGAAATAAGTGAGCTTAAACGAACTCTTATTCAGACAGACAAACCAACAGACAATCAGACAAAAAAAATAACGTCGGTAAATACTATTTCTCAACAGACACAAACTCCAACAAATACCCTGTCAACCCAGACAAACGCAGAGGAAAAGCAGACACCTTCTTCATTCCAACAGACAATAAGTGAGATAACTCCTCAAACACAACCTCTAAAAACATCAAATTTACAGGTTTCCACAGGAAATAGGGGGGTTCCAACAGACAGACAGACAAACCAACAGACAGACACACAAAGCATAAAGTTCGTACAATACACAAAACCCCATATTCCCAAAGCCGAAGACAAAATTACTCAAATTGCCAATGTTTCCGAGATTATAAGCTCATTGGACACTCTAAAAAAAGATCTTCGTGCCGCATTCAAGAAACTCACACCTCAGGAAATGCTGGTTTACAGTACAATTTACCAGCTTTCAGACGAAGGTTTTATCGTCGATTATCCTCTCTTGGCTTCAAAAACCTCCCTGACAGAATCCTCTATAAGAGACTATGTTCTTAAGCTAACAAAGAAAGCTGTTCCACTCGATAAATCTAAAGAAAATAATAAGCGGATTATACTCTCAATACCTCAGGATTTTAAAAAAATCGCCCCATTATCGACGTTAATTTCACTTAGGAAATTATAGGCCCAAAATTCGGTTAATATCAAGAATCCCGAAAGAGACTCTCAATTCCAGAATTTAAAGCGCACTTAAGCTCAAATTCCAGCAAACCAAAGCAAGACCCAACCAAACTAATCTCTTAACCGAATAACTATCTATAATTTCTTTATTTTTCCTTTTCTCTCCCAATCATTTATCAAAGTTCGCTTAAAACACTCTCATTTTTCCTTCAACTAACCATTTTCCAACCAAACCCTCCCTTTTCCTTCAAGTTCATTAATATTTAATTCAAAATTTTCCCATAAACTTTCAAGTAAATCCTCACTTTCACCTTTTTCAGCCAATTCTACAAACTGAAACTCACTTTTTCCTATTTTTATGCAAAATTCAGCATTTTCAAGCCCCTCTATAACTCTCACTTTTTCTTTTTTTCCAGTTTTTTTCACAAATAAAGTTCGCTTAACCATTTTTTTTCTTTTTACCAACCCTCACTTTCGCATATTTTTGCAATTTTTCCTTAATTTCATCTGGAATATAGACTCTCTTTTTCCCATTTTTTTCCACCATTTCCTCAATTAATCCTTCACTTTTTTGCTTTATCGAATTGATCTGCCCTCTAATTGTTGCCCTCTCTTTTCCTAATAGCAAAGCCAAATCCTCATAGCTCAGTTTCATATCGCTATTAATTAATGTTAAAATTATTACTCTTTCATTTCCAGAAAGTCTTTTTAAAATACCTAAAATATTATCTGTTTGAACAGCCGTTTGAACAACTTCTTGAACCTCTTCAACAGCTGTTTGTTTATCCAAAACAGGCAATTTCTTAAACACCTGTTTAGTTTCGTTATCTTCAACACTCTGTTCAAATTTCTCCCGCATAAGTTCAACAGACTCCTTAATCGAGGTAATTTCTTCTTTTAATAAATGAAATTCATCAAACAGCTGTTTATCCTTAGAATCAAGGTGTTTAAGCCATTTTCCAACAGTCTCAATATCCTTTTTGACAAGTTCAAAGCTTTGAACCGTTTTATCCTCAAGCTCTTTCACCTGTTTTTTAGAATTAAACCAAAACATAAAATACTTTAAACAGCCATTATATTTAAATCTTATGTTTATAAGACCTGTTATCGTCATAAACCCCTAATAAAATAATAAGCAATAAACACCTTATATGATTAGTTAGTAATAGCAAAAACACCATGAAACAAAAAACAAACACCTGTTTACACAATCTAAACACCCATATTTCGCACTAAAAAAGCTCAAACTTATAATCATTTTCAAATATATTTTGCCGACGATAAAACGCCTTTTTACACAACCTAAACACCAAAAATTTAGAAATTCTAGTAAAATAAAAAGCTTTATAAATTCGTTCTCCGTCAAATACAAATGAAAATTCTCAAAACGAAGCGTTCTTTCCGGAAGGAATTTCGCCGCCAGCTTCGTTTCGCAATCACCGCAGCAATCGGCTTCACCATCGCCTTCTCCTGGCGAAATGCAGTTTACAATTCAACAAAAGATTTAATGATAAAAATTTCAAGTTTTTCAGGGGAAATATCCACCGAAATCGCCACAGCGATTTTTGTTACCTTTCTCGGTGTTATTCTTATCCTCATATCATCGCGACTTTTAAGGGAAAAATGAATAAATTCAAGCAGTTTTTTATCGGAGGCCAGAACTTTCGGAAGGAATTCCTTCGTGAGATTAGAATGTTAATTGTCGTCACCCTCGGCTTCACCATCGCCTTCTCCTGGCGCCAGACAACCTTTGATTTAACAGAATCTCTTGTTGTCTCAATTTTCAAAACATCCGCCTCCGTCTCCTCGCTCCTGACCTCAACTTTTATTACTCTCTTTTCAATTATTGTCATCTTCATGCTTTCTCATTTTATAAAGGAGGACTAATGGAAGAACTTACAAAAAAACAGCAGGAAGTCGTAAAAAAAGAGGTGGACAAGCAAATCGAAAAGCATCTCAAAGAGCGCCTTCTGGAAACCACTCTTTCTATAAAAAGCGAATTTAGAAAACAGCTCTCCACAGCTTTGATCGCCGCCTTCGGCCTGGTAATCGCACTTTCCTGGCAGGCAGTTATTAAAAAATTTATTGACACCATTCCCACCCAGACTCAAACCCTTGCAAATTACCCCTATCTCGCCGACCTCTATGCTGCTCTTATCATCACCTTTCTTTGCGCTCTCGGAATATTAATAATTTCCAGCTGGTCAAAAAAGACAGAGGTAACATCTTAATGCAACTCTGCAAGCGCTGCTGGCTTCACATTCTAAGCAACCTTTGTCTTGTTGTTCTCCTTTTTTTAGCATCTTATTTATCTCTCCATCTTCCAAACATCCAATCCGAATTCATACTCGCAATTATAGTTGCCATTATCATTTTTATTTTCATCAAATCCTGGGCTGATAAAAACACCCAAGACCTAATTAAGCTAAAACATTCAAGAAAAAGCTAAAGCTTTCAGCACATTATTAAAACGAACTTTTAGCCCAAAAATATTTAAAATCACAAAACCTTAATATCTAATGGAAATACTAATCACCTCCATAACTATTTCTGCAATTCTCGCAATCATATTTGGAATTCTAATCCTAATCTTTCCAAGACTTCTAAACACCCTAATTGGCTTATATCTCATAATTATCGGAGTTCTCCAGCTTTTCGGTTCTTTCCTGGGCCTCTCACCCTTAATCTAAAAATAGCCACAATAATTTGTGAGGCATGGTGAGGTCCAATTGCAATTGCGATACAAACGCAGCCGACTATATGCATCAAAAACTATTAGCTAATAACCTTTATATTAACATTTATGATTACCAAGATAGGTTAAATGCTCAGAGGGAAATTGAAGAAACAGAGAAGTTTAAAGCTAGCGTAATCAACATCGCCAAGAAAGAATCGAAAGGCATGAATATGGTTAAAATCGTCCCAAAAACCCTCAAAAACATCCCAAAATCATGTTCGCTTAATATACCTTGTGCGAACATTTAGCCAAAATTCGTTAAAAATAGAGAAAAAAAAGAGGCAAATAAATAAAAAAAGCGCTCAATAGCCTAGATTGTGTAATAACCAATTGAAACTTTTGAACTTGTACTTGCAATTATCGTAAGCTGCGCAATTGAAATAAAATCCCTTTAGGGTTAACTTAAATAAAAGAATTTGTTGTAAACTATCCAGCAATTGAGGCATTATTAATTGGAAAAGCGGCAGCCAAAGTTAATAAGAAATATCAAGCTAAATATTTTTATTATTTAGCAAATGTTTCAGCATGATCTAAAAGTTCGTTTAAATAATTATCAAACTTCAAAACTTTCAGAAGATATTTATTACCAACTTTCATCAAAAAAGATATTCAAATAAGAAAGAATCGAAATAACTGCGGTTGAGATTATAGTTGTTTTAAAAAAATGAGCTTATAACTAAAATTAAATAAAATTAAATTTTTTGATTTATTTGAAAAGCTTTATAAGCATCCAAATACCAGACAATCCGACTAGTGCATAGACAAGTGTTATTAGCCAACTAATTGATAGGTATTGTACCAGCTCCCATGATGGGCTGATTGCAAATAACCCCCAGTTAAGTGCTCCAATAACCACCAGAATCTCTGCGATCCAGTCTATTGAACTTCTTTCCATTTTAGAACCCTCCTTTCAAGATAATGTAATTAGGTTAACAAGCTTTAAATATTTTTCTCCAAATTCGTTCCAAAGTCCAAAAAAATAGCCACAATAATTTGCGAGGCGCGAAGCGCCGAACGCGCCCGACAAAAACTATTTTAACTCTATTTGCGACGATGACTTATGCATATTGAATTTACCAAACATGCAATGGAACAAATGAAAGAGAGAAATATTTCGGAAGATGAAGTTCTTGAAATAATTAAAACGGCAAAGAAAACACAAAAAATCGATGGAGTTTATTATGCTAAAAAGAACATGGGAAGAGCCGAAATTGAAGTAGTTTATGTAAGAGAAAACTATATAAAAGTCATTACCGTTTACCCTATATGAAAATAACATACGACAAAGAAGCAGACGCGGTTTATATTAAACTTACAGATGAAAAGTTTAGTAAGACAAAAATTATAGATAGAAATACAATTTTAAACTTAGATGAAAATGGAGAGGTTATAGGCATGGAACTTCTGTTTGTAAGCAAAAGAATACCAAAGAATTTCTTTTCAAACGTGTCAGTTGAGAATCTTTCTTAATATCGGGCAAATCTTCAATAGTTTCGCCCCCGTACCCAAAAAAATAGCCACAATAATTTGTGAGGCGCGAAGCGCCGAACGCGCCCGACTGGCGAAAATTATTTAATTATCACCTAGCAACTATTTTTATGGCAAGAGTAATTCCCATAGATAAAAGCGTAATATTTGAGAGACAAGGAATTGTTGAGGGAGTAAGTGATTTTATTTTGAACAACGATGAATCTGAGCGTGGTGGGATTAAGGCATATGCTAGAGAAGTCGATAAGCATATTTTGTTATACGATACTAATCCGCTTGGCAGGTCTCTTTTACCTAAGGGAGTTGAAGACCTTACACCCGAAGGTAAAGAGAGAGCAAATAAAAGGTTATACGAACTTGTTGTGGATATTTCCAAGAAACATTTCCCTTCTGCGATATTAGAAGATAAGACAAGATACGCCAAAATCGCCCCACAATTCTAAAAAAACAGCCGCAATAATCTGTGAGGCCGAAGGCCGAACGCGCTCGACATATCCAGCGAAAGATTTATTAACCAAATCACCGTCGATAAACTATGGAACAAAAACAAGTCTCTAATGAGGAAATATACAAAGTCCTCTTAGAATTAAAGGCTAAAATGAATAAAATGGATCAGTATATTGAGGATTTAGAATTCACTCGAAGAATAGAAGAAGCATATCAAAGACACGAGGCCGGTGATTTCAAGGTAAAATCTTCTAAAGAGTTTCTAAAAGAACTCAAGCAATGGTAAACGTAAAGTATGATGATAACTTTATCAGAATAATCAACAAGATTAAAGATGCTTCAGTCAAAGAAAGTATCTACAAAAAGATTGAAAAGATAATTCAAGACCCTGAAATTGGCAAACCAATGCGCAATGTAAGGAAAGGCACGAGAGAAGTCTACGTCGGCCATTTTCGTTTGGCATATTTGTTCTCTCTGAGTGAAAATCTAATCGAATTTCTAGACTTTTACCATAAAGACGAGCAGTAGCTCGTTTGTCGTAGTATATTCCAAAAAAATAGCCACAATAATTTGCGAGGCGCGAAGCGCCGAACGCGCCCGACCGATTGTTATCAAACTACAACTTAAGGTTAGGAGAAAGGTTTTTATAGGGACTTAAAGTGGAATTTTTATGAATGGAAGAAAAATAGTCAAATCTGGATTGGAGGCACTTACCGGAACGGCGATAGCAATAGCAGTTCCTGTCTTGTCATGTGCACACATTTATGCACCCGTGTTAAAACATATTTATCAAGTCCAGCAAGATCCAAAGGCAGGAGCGTTATTTGCAGTAACAGGTCTATTCACTTTTGGAGTTATGCCTCTTTATTTAGGCGGAAAACTGCTGTCAAGAGCATATTCTACTTTAAGAGGCAACTAAACACCCTAAATTTACGAGAAAACTTCGCACAAGATACATTAACCGTACCCAGTTTCAAGCAATTAATGCGAACTCTTAAATTTATTATAGGTAATAATCCCAGAAAATCTTCTTGCTGTTTTATTTAATTCTCCAGCCAAGGGTTGATCACCTATCTCGCCTAGAAACGAGACTCTTTTATCTTGGTCTAATACTTGGTACATTGCTCTTGCAGGTCGAGGGGCTAGCGCTCTTCTCTTTCTTTCAAAATAATTTAAAATAGTTTTTGCATACATCCAATAACTTGGGTGTTTCATAACTTTCCCAGTTTCTGCACATTTTTCAGCAAACTTTTCAAGTGATCCAGTTTTTTCTAACGCAACTTCTCGCAAAACTTCCAGTTGGGGCTTGCCTAATTTCACAATTCTTACTGTTAATTTTCCACCCCTCTCCTGAGATCAAGCCAATTCTATAAAAACCTTTCTTTGCATCTATAAACCTCGTTTAATTTAGCTAAAACTTTTAATCGCTAATAATTATAACTAACCGAACAAAAACATCCTTATGACAACAATATCGCCAAAAACATCAAGGTCAAATTCACAGCAGAAACAATGCAATAAACACAAAACGCTCTTAGCACAAAAGCCTGAATTATTGTAAAGTATACTGCGAAAAGAAAACCTACTGTTACCAAGGCTGCCAAAGGGAAGAAAGGAAAGGGCGTATACATATGAAACAAAGTGAGAATTAAAATACCTGCGTACAGAACAAAACCCAAATAGCCGTTAGGAATTCCAATAGTTTTATTGAATTTCGAGTATTGAATCTTATTGCACCATTTTTTCGGGAATATCCAGCACTTTACAGGGTCTCCAGTCGTCGCATGAAATGAAATATACAGAGCATCAAATATACCAATTGTTGAAAATATCAAAAGAATACTCTCCATCCACCCCATAATAAGCCGTAGTCTTTTCCCACTTAAATATTTATCGTAAAGCAGTTAGAATTTTATGTTTGTAAAAAAATTATAGATATAATTCAATATTACTTGACCCTCCTACTTAGCTTCTCTGCAAAAATGGGTGTTGTATAGTCTAACGGCCTCATCCAAACTCTCTCTTAAATCTCTCGATGCCTCTTCAGATAAGGGAAGTGTTCCACCGAGTCCTCCAGAGGCATTTAATTCAATTCCATCGATTTTTTCCCCTGCCTCCAATGACATTAAAAAAATTTTTCCAATGGCTCCCTCTATTCTGTCTCCAACGGGTTTTCCATTAACCATCCAATTTTCACCATCATATGTTTCTCTATTGTGATACACGCATACAAATCTCATGATTTTTATTAATCTCTTTTCTTTTTAAGAAATTCTGCATTTAATTATAGAGATTAATTCGTTTATTTTCCTAAGTTTTTTACTTTACATTCTATTAGAATTGTTAAAATCAAAATGTTTAAAATCTCATTTCTTCTATCTAAAAAATGAAAAACAAAAAATTCCAAAAAAACTTCAAACAAGGAGGATTCAAGAAGCCAGGTTTTAAGAAATTTGGAGAGTTTGAGAAAAGAAGAGAGTTCTCCCCTGCTTTAGAAATTACTATCGAAGAAATAAACAAAGATGTTTTAGGCAAGAGATTTATTTTGCAAGGCCAAATTGAAAAAATCACTCAAACCGGCGGCCCAACTTTGTTCTCAGTTTCCGACGGGACAGGCATTTTAGCGCTAAAGGGTTTCGTCGCCCCCGGAAAGCGCGCGTTTCCAGAGCTTATTGAAGGAGACTATGTCTCTGCGACAGTGCAAATCAACGAGTACAACGAAGAATTCGAAGGAGAAATATTCTCAATTAAGAAACTTTCAGTTCAGGAAACAGAAGCTCTAAAAGAAAAAATTCAGGATATTCAAAAGGCTGGAGCTAAACCACTGACTCCTGAATTCCTAGTAGAAAGTGAAATATTGGACAAACTGCGAGACAGATTTATTGAGGCTGCAACACAAATTCGCCTTGCAGTTATGCAAAACCGCCCGATTATTGTTCGTCACCACAACGATGTTGACGGCTATTCAGCAGGTTTTGCTCTAGAGCGGGCAATTCTCCCACTAGTTGAGAAACATCACGGGGGCGGTAAATCTTCATGGGAATTTTTCCAAAGAGCCCCTTGCCAGGCGCCTTACTACGATATTGAAGACTCAATCAGAGACACTTCTACATCCTTGAGAAATGAGGCAAAATTTTCAAACAAAATGCCTCTGGTAATAATAACTGACAATGGCTCAACCGAGCAGGACTTGATTGGAATCAAGCAGGGTAAAGTGCACGGCATTGACTTTATCGTGATAGACCATCACCCTTGGGAAAAGGAAGACGTAATCTCAAGTGAAGTCCTAGTCCACATTAATCCATTCCTCATCGGCGAGGAAGGCTCCGCATTCTCTGCAGGAATGCTCTGCTCGGAAATTGCTCGCTTCATCTCTGAGGTAAAAAACATTGATCAAATTCCTGCGATGGCAGGCTTAGCTGACAGAATAGACCTTGCAAATCCAAAAGTAATTGAGGCCTACGTTAAAATTGCAGAGGAAAAGGGCTACACTCGCAGGTTATTGCAAGATATCGCTGTTGTGATTGACTTCGTATCTGCGAAATTGAGGTTCATGGAAGCCCGCGAATTTATTGAAGTTGTTTTCGGAGAGCCGCGCGAAAAGCAGAAAAAACTTGTAGATTTGATGGCTCCTTACATTCGTGACCTGGAGCGAACTGGCTTGGAAATTGCAAAATCAGCCTCAAAAATTGAAAAAGTTTCCGACGTAACATTGCAGATTATCGAAATTCAATCAGCATTTCCAGGTTTTGGCTTCTACCCAAAGCCAGGCAAGTGCGTATCAATGCTGCACGATAACCTTCAAGTCATTTCAAAAACCAAAAAAATAATTTCTTTGGGGATAATGGATTCAGCAATTACATTCAGGGCAACCGATGATGCCAATTTCTCCGTCGGAGACTTCATTGCTTACTTGAAAGAAAAACTTCCAGAATCTTTCGTTGGAGGCGGAGGTCATAAGAACGCCGGCTCGATAACTTTCGTCCCAGGAACAAAAGAAAAAATTCTAAAGCAGCTCAATCAATTTATTAAGTCGAGGAATTGATTTATCCAAGATAAATATGCCTTGTTTGTAATTATTATGCTATACTTCAAGTGATCTCCTTTAATAAAACCACTAATTTCTATAAATAATATTCGCAGCTTTATCACACTAGGTCTTAAATGACTTCCTCTAATGGTATGTGAACATACTCTATCAACCTCTGCAAAATAATTTCTGTAAATTAATGATAATTAATTCTGGTTTATTTGATAGGAAGTATTAGAGTTTAGTGTAATTAATAAAAGCTCATTCCTCTTTTATTAGCTTTCTTATTCTTCATATATAGAGTAAGAACAACGCCGATTACTAAAATCGCTACTAATATAAGAATCAATCCTATTACTCCCTTGCCTCCTAAAGTTGACTGCTCTTCTGCTTGTTGAGGTGTTTCATCCGTCGTAGCTTGTTCTGTTTCTTCAGGAGGGCTTTGTTGAACAATAGGGTCAGTTGCAGAAGGATTTTTCTGAACAGGTACTGCTATTTCATTAATAATCTTAAGGTAAATTGTCGCATACTTATTACCTTTGGCATTATTAATATTCTGAACACTAACGCTAAAATCATTTACCCCATTTCTTGTTAAATCAAAAAGTTGTGTTTGCCCTACATAAATATTCCAGTTAATTAGTGAAGACTGCAAGGTTCCCTGAACGCTATTGTTATTTATTCTTGAAATTCTCATGTTATGTCTTTCCCCATTCAAGGTAAATCCTATGGAAGATCCCTCTCTTCCATACTTTACAACATATCCCCCCACTAGCTGTTGCTCACTAGGATTGTAACTGGCCGATCCTCCTCCGCCACCGCTACTTCCCCCGCTAGTATTTGTATTCTCCACAGTCAGGGTTCTCAAAGTTGAATTTCCAGAATTGCTTGCAACATCGGTGCAATTAATTCTCCATGTGTGCGAGCCAACAGCAATGGAGGACTTGTAAATTCCATTTGTCCCGCCGGTTCCATTCACACTGGTTATTGAGCTGTCGACTGCGCCGTCAAATATCAGAGAGCAATTGCTTATCGTATTGGTGTCTGTCGAGTTGAATGTGAAGTTGTATGCGGTTGTTGTAGACGAAACTCCATCTGCTGG